>CAZVKM010000155.1:0-9199 GCA_964627685.1 uncultured Solibacteraceae bacterium
TCGTGGCGGCGGCCTTCTTGGGGGCGGCCTTCTTGGCGGCGGGCTTCTTGGCGGCGGCCTTCTTGGGGGCGGCCTTCTTGGCGGCGGGCTTCTTGGCAGCGGCCTTCTTGGGGGCGGCCTTCTTGGCGGCGGGCTTCTTGGCGGCAGCCTTCTTGGCAGCGGGCTTCTTTGCGGCGGGTTTCTTGGCCGCGGGCTTCTTGGCGGCGGGGGCGGCGGGGGCGGCCGTGGTGGCCATGTTGGGCATGTCAGCCATGCGAGGCTCCTTTTCGCCCTTGCGGGCGGTTGTGGAAGGGGTGGTGCGGGCGGAGGCCTTGGCCGAAGAATCGGGGGCCTTGCGCGGGGTGGAGGGAGTGGTACCGGCCACGACCGATGCCGCGGCGGCGGTGGGTTCAGCCTTGGCTTTGGCCTTGGCGGGTTTCTTGGGCGGTTCGGCCCCGGAGAGGAGCTGGGCGAGCCGCTTGCCGGGGTAGAAATCGTCGAGGAGGGCGTCGCCGATGATGACGCCGTGCACGCCGGCGGTCTCGGCGCGCTTGACGTCCTCGAGGCGCTGGATGCCGGCCTCCATGAGCTTGAGGCAGGAGGCGGGCACCTTCTTCAGGAGGGCCATGGCCTTGTCCATGGAGGCCGCCCAGGTGTCGAGGTCGCGGCCCACCACGCAGATGACGTCGCTTCCCGCCTCGAGGGCCCGCTTGAGCTCGGCTTCGCTGGAGACTTCCACCACGGCATCAAGGCCCTTGGCCTTGGCCAGCTTCAGGAGGGCCACCAGGCGGTCCTGGGCGAGCAGCGCCGGCATGAGGAAGATGGCGTCCGCGCCGAGGATCTTGCTCTCCTCGACCTGGTACTCCTCGAAGATGAACTCCCGGCGCAGGAGGGGCACCTTCACCTGGGTGCGGACCTCGCTGAGGCTCTTGTCCTCGCCGTAGTAGAGGAACTTGTCGGTGGCCACGGAGAGGGCCTTGGCCCCGTTCTCCACGAGGCTCTTGGCGTGGGTCGAGGCCTTGTAGGTCTCCCGCACGCGCCCGCGGCCGGGGTCGCCCCCCGCGACTTCACCCAGGATGGAGATCCCGGGCTGGCTGAGTTCCTCACGCAGGGAATGGTGCCCCCGATAGGCCTCCTTGACCGCCACGGAGCCCCTCTGCTTCTTGATCTCCACATCCAGGGCCTTGAAGATGGCGACCTTTTTTAGCATCTGGGGGACCTCAATATTCCCGACTCCAATGGGTGGCTACTTCAGAAAAGAATAGGTGCGCATTTCCTCTGACACAACATCAAACCAGCATCATTTCGGCCGTCAACAGAGAAAAATGAAAAAAAGTGATTTTTTTGGCCGCTAGCGGGCGCTCCAGGGTGTTTCGCGCAGATGCATGGCGGGCGCGGATCCGCGCGGGCCTTGAATCTACGGCCCGAATCGGCGTGAAGGAAGGCCGCTTCGCACGTCGCTTGCCCGGAGTGACCACGAGCGGTGGCGCGGGGGACTCCGGAGGTCGGTCCCGTCCAGGCGCGACCCCTCGAACGGAACCGGGCGGAGGCCGCAGATGCTTACGGGATAAGGGTTCGCGCGAGTCGGAATGAAGTGAGGGGAGCCTTGGGGTGAGGGAGGCCGCCCACATGCCACCTCGAACCTCCACCTCGAATGCGTCGTGAACGCGGAGGCGAGGGGGCCTCCCGCGGACCGGAGGCGACCATGGGTGAGGAGGGCCAACCGTCTCCCGCCCAGTCCCGGCGCGCCATGGCGGGGGAATCACAGGCCGGTGAACCCGACCCCCCACCTGGAGCTGCGCCGGGGCGGTGCCGAGCTCGACCCGCCCGAGGCTGTTCCGGTTCGGGGGCCGTCCCGACCGAGGGAGGCCGGGGCAGGGCGAGCCCACCCCCTGCGGATCCCATTTTCAGATCCCGGAAGGGCTACTCGAGGCCCGACGCGTAGCCCTTGAAGGCCCGATGGCCCGCCGCCTGCAAGGCCAGCTCCCGGCGGAGGTCATCCCGGCGCTCCGTCATGGCGCCCGCAAGTTGCTTGATCCGGGCCTCGAGCCCATGGGCACGGGTCACCACCCCTTCCCAGCCCGCGCCGCGCTCGGCGGAGGCGACCGCGGCTTCGAAGGTGTCCCGCCACCGGGCCAAGGCCTCGCCATCCGGCAGACCCTCCACCGCAAGGATCCCTTCCAGGGCCTGCAGGGAGGCGACGACGTCCTGATCGCTCATCCGACCATGCCCTCGACCGTGAAGGAGGCCTTGGGCGCGGCGGCCCGATTGAGGTGGGCCTGCTCCCAGGTGGCCTTCATCTCCCCCATCTGGGAGGACACCCGCTCCAGGCGGGGGGCCTCGAAGGCGTTGGCGGCGTCGAACATCTCATGGGTCCACCAGTCATAGAGCCGCACCAGGTTCTCCACCACGGGGCCGCCCTCCTCATGGTTGAGGCGCACCATGAGCTCCTCCACCACCGCCGAGGCGCGGTTGATGGCCCGGGCCCGGGCCGGCACGTCCCGGCGCTGGATGGCCAGCACCGCCTGACCCACGAAGCGCTGGGCCCCCTCCAGGAGGAGGGCGCACATCTGCTCGGGACTGGCGCTGTTGATGCGCTGGAGCAGGTACTCGTCGTTGGCCTTGGCGTAGGGTTGCATGGGGTTCACCTCTGGACGGATCGGACGGGGGGGGCGGGGCGCCTTAGCGCAGGCTTCCGAGGCTCTGACCGGCGCTCTGAAGCTGGCCGAGCACGGACTCCATCTGGGAGTACTCCAGCTGCAGCGCCTCCTTCCGCCGGTCCAGGCGCTGCTGGCCGGTGGTGATCTGGCGCTGGAGACCGACATTCTGGTCATTGAGATTCGCGATGGTCTTGGAGATCTGCCCGGATCCGCTGGCGGAGAGGGTGCTGATGAGGTCCTGGACGGACTGGGCCACCCCCCGGCTCAGGGTGAGGGTGCCACTGCCGGTTCCCGACACGGAAACCGTGAGCCCTTCGATGCTGGAGTCCGCGGGTCCGATGAGGATGCCCCCGGTGCCCGAGACGGCCACGCCGTTGATGGTGCCGGACACCGCCCCGGTGCCGGAGGTGTAGCTGGAGATGGTGAAGGAGAGGGCGCCCGTGGCGGTCTTCGAGTTGGCGCCGACGAAGCTCACGGCGGCATTGCTGGACGAGGCGTTCATGGCGAACACCTTCCGGACCGCCTCGGGGTCGGCGGTGAGGGCCGCCTGGAGGGCCGTGGTGTCCAGCGAGAGGGTGCCATCCCGGTTGGTCTTGATGCCCAGGTCCGCCGTGGTCTGGTAGGCGTTGGTCCCGGGCAGGCCCGAGGGGACCGCCCCGAGCGTGCTCCGAAGCTGGGCCAGGAGGGTCCGGGTGGTGGTGTCCCCGTAGAGGGCCCCCCCGGGCTTGGATCCGTTGGTGATGGCGCTGACGATGGTGTTGAACTTCGTGAGCACGTCCTGGATCTGGCTGGTGATGGCGGCGGTGTCCTGCTTCACCGTGAAGGTGGTGGCGGTGGTCTGGCCGCCCTGCTTGAGGGTGAAGGTCACGCCGTCCACCGCATCCGTGACGGTGTTGGACTTGCGGACCAGGTCGATCCCATTGACGGAGAACAGGGCGTCCTGGGCCACCTGGCTGCCCGCGCTCTGGGTGCCCGCGCCACCTGCAATGGTGAGGGTGTTCAGGGGCCCACCGCTCGTGGTCTCCGCCAGGGTGAGCTTGCCGGAGGTGGAGCCCGTCCCGCTGTCCTTGGCGGTGAGGACCAGCTGGTACGGCTTCGCCCCCGTCCCGGTGTTCACCACGGTGGCGGTGACCGCGGCGCCGGAGGCGTTGATGGCGTCCCGGAGCCCGTAGAGGCTGTTGTTCGTCGCCGTGACCGAGAAGGTCTTGGCCACCCCATCCGTCCCCGTGAGGGAGAAGTCGGCCTGGGTGTGGCTGCTGTCGTCGAAGACCTTGGCGGTGAGGGGGTCGGCCACGGAGAAGGCGGAGCCTCCCAGGGTCGCCTTGGTGGCGAGCTGGGTGACCTTCACGTCGTAGGCCCCGTTGGCGGCCCCGGAGGCGGTGGCCGTGACATAGGCCCCATTCGCGTCCGTGGTGTCGACGGCGTTCTTGTAGAAGCTGCTGTATTGGAGGGTGCTGAGGCTGGTGCCCAGGGTCCGGAGGTTGGACACGATTCCCTGGAGGGTGCTCGCCCGCTGGGCGTTGAGATTCACCTTCGCCTGCAGGCGCTGCAGGGGCTGCCCTTCCTGCTGGATGATCGCGTTGACGAGGGCGTCGGTCTGGAGGCCTGAGGAAAGGCCCTGGAAACTGATGGCGGATGCCATGGATACCTCCCGGGGGTACGACCCCCGTGGCCGGGCTGGGGACACCGGGCGTTCTTGCCCAGTGGGGGGATAAGGTACAAGTTCCGGGCCAGGGTGGATGGCCCCGGGGCCCGAGGGCCCCAGGTGACCCTTCTTCGGGAAAACGGCCGACCTCCTTGACTGGAGGGTCGGCCGTATAGGACGGATGGGCGCTGGGAGAGATGCTTGGCGGTGGTGCGGGTGCCTCAGCCCTCGTGGTCCAGGAGCAACCCGGGTGCCTTGGTTCCAGCGGGGTCCAGTTCCTTCAGCTTCCGGGCCATGGCGAGGACCTCTTCGGAGGGGATCTGGCGGATGACCTCCCGGGTCACGGGATTCACCACCTTGAAGAAGAGCTTGCCGCTGTCACTGTCCTCCCGGAACTGCAGGTCCGAGGGGAGCGTCTTGAGGAAGGCCTGGAGGGTCTTGGTGGCTTCCTCGAGGCTCGAAGGATTGGGTCGGGGGGTCCGGCTGGGCGCAGCTCCCCCGTTCGGCGCCTGGGCGCCGGCGGCGGGGGAACTGTCGACCCGGGGGGGTGCCTGCGTGCTTGCGGTTCGTTCCGTTCCAGAGGCTGGGGGGGCGGAGGGACCCGTAAGGGCGGCGGTGAGGCCCGGCGTCAAGCTCCCGATGGGATTCACTTGATCGGCCATGGAAGAACTCCGTGGTTGAACCGGAGCGGGGGGGAACAGGTCCCCCCCGGTTCAGTCATTCAACGTCAGCGCAGGAGGGCCAGGATGGACTGGCTGCTCTGGTTGGCCTGGCCCAGGGCGCTGGTGCCGCTCTGGTTCAGGATCTGGAACTTGGTCAGATTGACGACCTCGTCGGCGACGTTGGCGTCCCGGATCTGGGAGTAGGCGGAGGTGAAGTTCTCCACCTGGATGCCCAGGGAGTTGGAGACGGAGTTCAGCTGCTGCTGGCCGGCGCCGATGGTGGCACGCAGGTTGGACACCGAGGTGAGGGCCGAAGTGAGGGCCGTGGCCACGGTGTTGGCGCCCGTGGAGGTGGTGAGGGAGGCCGTCCCGATGGTCAGGCTGCCCAGGATGACGCCGGTGGCGCCCGTGGTGGACACGGTGCCCACGGAGACGTTGACGGAGGTGAATCCGGCCACGGCCACCGTGAGGGAGGCGCCGAACACGGCGGTGCCGTTGAACTTGGTGCTCTGCCCGATGTCCTGGATGGTGAGCAGGATGTTCTGGAACTCCGCATCCAGGGCGGAGCGGTTGGTGGCGCTGACGGTGCCGGTCTGGGACTGCTGGGCCAGCTCGGTGGCGCGGGTGAGGAGGCTCGTCACCTCGTCGAGCACGCCGTCAGCCACCTGCAGATAGCTGACACCGTCGTTGGCATTGCGGCGGCCCTGGGTGGCGATGCGGATGTCGGCGCCCAGCTGGTTGCTGATGCCCAGACCCGCGGCGTCATCCGAGGCCTTGTTGATGCGGCGACCGGTGGTGAGCCGTTCGATGGTGGCCTGGAGGCCCGCGCTGGTGATGCTCAGCTGCCGGGTCGCACCAAGGGCCGCAACGTTATTGAGAATGGAAGCCATGGCATCCTCCTTGATGCACTGAGGCAGCGTCCGTGCTGCCTTGGTTTTTTGGCACGGGGCTATTCCGCGCTTCTTTATCTTTCGGGTGACGAGGCGTTTGGCTTTAACAAAAATTCCGCACCGGCGGGATTCAGTCCTAAGATGCCTGCATGCCTACGCTTAGCGTTTCAATGATTGTAAAAAACGAGGCCGCCAACCTCGCCCATTGCCTGCGCTCCGTTCAGGGGTTGGCGGACGAGGTGGTGGTGGTGGACACGGGGTCCACAGACGCCACGGTGGAGATCGCCCGGGCCTGTGGGGCGAAGCTCGGCTTTTTTGCCTGGTGCGACGACTTCGCCGCGGCCCGGAACGCCAGCCTCGACCTCTGCACCGGAGACTGGGTGCTGATCCTGGATGCGGACGAGGCCATCGATCGGAAGGACCACCCGGCCCTCCGAGCCCTGCTCCGCCCGGAGGGGCCCCAGGGCTACATGCTGCGCCTGCGGAGCTACCTCCCGAACGCCGCGCACACGACCCTCGACGCCGCCCCGACCCTCAACGAGTCGGACTACACCGAGGGTCGGGAGTACGGATACTACGCGGACTTCCATGGGCTGCGGCTCTGCCGCCGCTTCCCGGACCTCCGCTTCGTGGGGCGGATCCACGAGCTCCTGAACCCCTATTTCGAGGCGCGTGGCCTGGAGACCCCCAAGGTGGATCCCGTGATCCACCACTACGGGAAGGTGATGCTGGATCGGGAGGCCTACAAGAAGGACTTCTACTTCCGCCTCACCCGGGAGGAGGTGCTGCGGGATCCCACCAACCACCAGGCCCACTTCAACCTGATGATGCAGGCCATGGTCGCGGAGGACTGGCGCACCTGTCTGAAGGCGGCCCAGGCGTACATGAAGCTGAAGCGGGAAGCGCCCTACCTCGTGTTCCTCTCCGCGGGCATGGCGAGCCAGAGCCTCGGGGAGCACCGGGAGGCCCTCGTCTGGTTCGAGAACCTGCTGCTGGCGGAGCCCAACCATGCCATGGCCCTCGTCCACCAAGCCAAGAGCCTGGCCTTCCTCGGAAAGCTCGATGAAGCCCGGGCGGCCCTCCGCAAGGCCGCGGCCGCCCAGCCGGAATTCGCCGTGCCCTATGTGAACCTCGCCGAGCTGGAGGGGCAGACCGGCCACTACGATGCCGCGCGGGCGGCCCTCATCGAGGGCATCCGGGCCAATCCCCAGGAGGAGAAGCTCTACGGGGCGATCCTCAAGCTCGACCTCGCCCATGTGGGACCCGCCCAGGCGGCGGCGGATGCCTGGGAGGCGATCCAGGCCCTGCCGAAGGGCGGAGGTGGGGAGTGGCACGGGCTGGTGGCGGCCAGCCTCCTGAAGGAGGGCAAGAAGGCTCCGGCGGAGCGCGTCATCCGGATGGGCCTCGAGGCCTTCCCGGAGCACGCGAGCCTCACGCGCCTCCTGAGCATGGCCACGGGCTGATCAGTCCTTTTCGCGGCCCAGCATCGACTTCAGCTTGCCGAAGAGCCCCGCGCCCTGAGCGGGGCGTCCGTGGCCTTCGGTGTGGAGGATGATGTCGTCGGGCACCTGCACCGAGGGATCGAGCTCCAGGGCCTTTTTGAAGCAACCCTGGGCATTGGCGAGGAAGCCCTTGCGATGGTAGAGGTCCCCCATGAGGGCCCAGGGTTCGGCGGCCTTGTCGTTCACGCGGCTGGCGGCCTGGAGGGCCTCGATGGCCCGGGTCGACCAGGCGGGGTTCGCCAGGCGCAGCTTTCCGAGGAGCAGCCAGATCTCATAGGACTTGGGGCTGTCGGCATCCAGCTTGATGGCCTGCTCGAGGGAGCGGATCGCCTCGCTGGCCCGGTCCTGGAGCAGCAGGGACTGCGCCTTCTTCAGGTAGGCCCGCGCCTTGACCTCGGGGCTGGCGTGGGCGTCCAGGTCCATGGTCAGGGGCGGTGGCGTGGGCTGATCCAGGTCCTGGGAGGGCATCGGGTCCAGGGTGTGGACGGGTTCCTCCATCAAGGGGATGGCCTCATGGGCGGCGTAGGGCTCCGGGGCCGCCTCCTCATCCATCTCCACTTCCACTTCCACTTCGATCTCCGGCAGGGGGGCCGGGGGTGGGGGGGGCGGGGCCACCGGCTCCACCTTCAGATAAACGGGGCCGGATGGCTGCGGGGTCCTGGGGGGCGTGACCAGGGGGGGCGCGCTCGCGGAGGCCACCTCGCGCGCGCCGCGCAGGCCCGGCGGCACGGGAACCTCGCCGTGGGTGAGGGTGAGGCCCCCCAGGGCCCACAGGGCCACGATGATGTGGGCCGCCTCCTCCTCCTCGAGACCCGTGATGGAGATGAGCGTCTCGTAGCCCAGGGGCTCCGTGCCGAGGAGGCTCAAGGCATAGGCGATCTTCGGATTGAGGGGGAGGTCGCTCAGCTGGAAGAGCAGGTCCTCCTTGGCCTTCCAACGCCAGGCCGGCTCCGTCTTGAGGTAGTCGCGCAGCTCATGGAGGTTGCGGATGCGCTGGAACACATCCCAGATGAGCTTGCGGTGGTCGAGGCGGAACTGGAGGTCTCCGCTGAGGCTTCCGCTCAGGGATCCGGGCGTCCACGTCATCTTGAGGACCGGATGCTCCATGGCATGGGTGAGGATGGATCCGAGCAGCTCCTGGAGGCGCTGATCCCGCTCCTGGGTGGTCATCAGACCCCACTGCACCACCCGATCCCCCATGCGGGCCCCCTCGCCATCGGCGAGCAGCTCCTGGAGGGCGGCGAGATCGAGGATCCCCAATCGGATGAGGTAGTTGCCGAACTGTTCCCCCACCGCATCGCTGCGGAGGTAGCGGAGGTTGCCCTCCTTCCAGAAGAGGGTGCGCGTCCCATCGTTCTGCTCGAGGACGAGTTCCCCCTCCGCCCGCTCCTGGTGCAGGGCACCGAGCAGGGCGGGCAGGAAAGGTCGAGCTCGCACTTCGGCCAACGGAACTCCTAACGCTGGGGTGAAATCACCTTGGCATTTTCCGCCCCCGAGCGCAATGGCTGACGCCGTTTGTCAGCTTGGCCGTGAACCCACGGGGCCGTATGCTTGGGCTCACCTGAAACAGGGAGTCCCGGCCATGTTCAAGAAACTGGGCAAATTCGAGATCCAGAAGGTCCTGGGGGCCGGCGCCATGGGCGAGGTCTACCTGGGGGTGGATCCGAGCATCGGCCGTGAGGTGGCGATCAAGACCATCCTGAACCCCTCGGCCCAGGGATCCGACGCCAAGGAGCGGTTCGCCCGGGAGGCCAAGGCCGCGGGCGTCCTCAACCACCCCAACCTCGTCACCATCTATGAGTTCGGCGAGGACCAGAACGTCCTCTACATCGCCATGGAGTTCGTCCGGGGGCATGACCTG
>CAZVKM010000156.1:0-9148 GCA_964627685.1 uncultured Solibacteraceae bacterium
AGACTGGACGGCGTCACCTTCGCCTATGACGAGGGCGGTCGGACCGTGGTGAAGGACCTCAGCGGTGAAATCCCCAAGGGGAAGCGGGTGGCCGTGGTGGGCCACACGGGGGCGGGAAAGAGCACGCTCATCAACCTCCTGATGCGCTTCTATGACGTGACGGGGGGGCGAATCACGGTGGATGGCACGGATGTGCGGGAGCTGCCGCTGAAGGCGGTGCGCAACCTCTATGGACTCGTCCTCCAGGATGTGTTCGTCTTCAGCGGGACCTTGAAGGACAACATCCTCCTGGGCCGGCAGGAGGACGCTACGCGCCTGGCGGAGGTGCTGCGGCGGAGCCAGCTCGGGGACCTGGTGGGTCGGCTGCCCCAGGGGCTCGAGACCCAGGTCGGGGAGCGTGGCCAGAAGCTCAGTGCCGGTGAGCGGCAGCTGGTCGCCTTCGCCCGCATGCTCTACGGCGGGCCGGAGGTCCTCCTCCTCGACGAGGCCACCGCGAACATCGACAGCGAGACGGAGGCCCGCATCCAGAGCGTCATCCGCGACATCAGCCACGAGCTCACCACCTTCACCATCGCCCACCGGCTGAGCACCATCCGCGAGGCCGATGAGATCTGGGTGATGGATCAGGGCCGTCTCATCGAGCGTGGGACCCATGGGTCCCTCCTGGCCCAGGACGGCCACTACGCGAAGCTGGTCCGCCTCCAGTTCGGCGAGGAGGAAGCCGCCTGAGCCCGGATCGATCCCTCCTGCCGCTTCCGGCCCTGTATCCGATCACGGATGCCCAGGATCCAGCGGCCCTGGTGACCCAGGTGGCCCACCTCGGGCGTCGGGGGTTCTCCCTCGTCCAGGTCCGCCTGAAGGGGGCGACCGGGGAAGAGGCGTACAGGTCCCTGCGGCCCGTGGCGCGGCAGTGCCTGGAAGCGGGTGGGTGGCCCCGGCTGATCGTGAATGACCATGCGGAGGCGGCCTCCCTCCTGGCTTCCGAGGGCCTGCCTCCCTGGGGCCTCCACTTGGGACAGGGGGACCTCCCGGCCTCCAGGGCCGCGACCCTTCCCGGCCTCGCCCACCTGCATTTCGGCGCCTCCACCCACGGTCCTGCCGAGTGGCGGGCGGTGGATGGGGCCTGCGATCACGCCGGCGTGGGGCCTTTCCGGGCCACGGCCACGAAGGGGGATCACGCCCGGCCCATCGGCCTGCAGGGGCTCGAGGAGGGGTGTGGTCTCCTCCGGGCGCAGGGGATCAGCCCCATCGCCATCGGGGGCCTGGGGGTGGAGGATGCGGATTCCTGCTTCCGGGCCGGGGCCGAATCCATGGCCATGGTCTCGGCCCTGCACCGGGCCCCGGACCCTGCGGACCTGGGGTGGGTCCTCCAGCGGGCCCGCTGGGCGGCCCGGCCCATCCTACGGCGGGGCCGGTCGGTTGTGCTGATCGGGCCGAGCGGGGCCGGGAAGAGCACCCTGGGAGCCCTGCTGGCCACGGGCCTGGGCCTGCCCTTCCACGATCTGGATGAGGTCATCGAACGGCGCTCGGGACGGCCCGTGGAGGCGATCTTCCGCGAACAGGGGGAGGCGGGCTTCCGGCGGCTTGAAGCCGAGGCGCTCCCCGGGCTGCTGGAGCCTCCGGCCATCGTGGCCCTGGGCGGGGGAGCCTGGGAGGCGATCCAGAACCGGGAGGCGGTGGCGCGGGTGGGGGCGCAGGCCCTCTGGTTGGCGGAGCCGCCGGAGGCGTGCTGGGATCGGGTGGCCGGGGACCCCGGTCGGCCCCTGGCGGGGGATCGGGAGGTCTTCCTGGCCCGCTGCCGACAGCGGATGGGGGCCTGGTCCCAGGCGGAATCCGTCTCCTCCTTCGGGCGCCCGGCCCCCGAGGTGGCTTCGGCGCTCCTATCCGGGGTAGATTAGGTTTTCCCCACGATACCCCTTGGACCTCATCCTCTCCGATCTCCACGCCAACCTGCAGGCGCTGCGGGTGGTCAGCCGCTTCGCCCGGCGGAGGGGGATCCGTCGCTTCGTGCTGCTGGGGGATCTGGTGGGGTATGGCGCCCATCCCAACCAGGTGCTGGACCGGGTCCGCCGGATGCGGCCGCGCTATTCGGTCCGCGGCAACCACGACAAGGTCTGCTGTGGCCTCGAGCTCCCCCATGGGTTCAGCGTGCCCGCCCGCCAGAGCGCCCAGTGGACCCTGGAGCGGCTCAGGATGGACCACCTGGCCTTCCTCCGGGAGTTGCCCCAGGGGCCGGCCTGGGTCGGGGAGGATTACCAGATCGCCCATGGGTCCCCCCTGGATGAGGATGCCTATCTGCTGAATCCACGCGAGGTGGTGGGTGCCTTTGATGGATTTGAAGGCCCCCTGTGCTTCTTCGGGCACACCCACCTCCCTGGCCTCTACGAGCTGGATGAGGCGAACCATGGACTGGCCTGGATCCGTCTCGAACCGGACGCGTGGTTCAAGCTGCGGCCCGGCTGCCGCTACCTGGCCAATCCCGGCAGCCTCGGCCAGCCCCGGGACAAGGACACCCGCACCTCCTTCATGACCTATGACCCGCGGCACCGACGCATCCGCCTGCATCGGCTTGAATATGATTGGACCTCCGAGGCTCAGGCCATCGACGACGCGGGCTTGCATCCCGCCCTGTCGGAACGTCTGCGCCAGGGAATTTAGCCGGGGGCCCGAGCATCCGACAAGATGTGAGGAGTTTCCCATGCGCCCCTTCGAACACCTGACCGACACCGATCTGCAGGCCCTCCTCCGTACGGCCCAGGATTGCCGTTCCCCGGCCAGCCTGCGGGCCCATGGCAGCCACCGCATGCTGGGGGACCTCCACCTGAGGGGGATGGAGCCCGGCGAGGCGCTGCACATCATCGGCGCGAAGCGGCGCGACCTCCTGCCGGAAGTGGGGACCCCCATGACCCTCACCCTCCTCCTGGAGGAGGACGTGGTGAGCCTGGATGCCCCCTTCCTGGAGCCCCTGACCTTCGAGGGGGACATGCCCCCGATCCTCAGGGTGGGCTGGCCCCAGATGGGGATCCAGCGGCATCCCCGTCGGGAGATGCGGGTGGCCGCGCCCCAGCAGGACCCGCTGGCCGCCCGGATCAAGGCGGAAGGGGCCTTCCATGACGGGCTGCTCCTGAACCTCACGGAGACCGGCCTGGGACTGGCCCTGAAGGACCCCCTCCTCATGGAGCTGCATGCCCGGGTCGCCGTGGACACCCTCCTTCCCGAAGGCACCCCCTTCACCTGCGAAGGCGAGATCCGGCACTTCACCCACCTGGAGGGGGATGCCTATCCCACCCGCCTCGGCCTCTCCATCTCGAAGGCCACCGAGCGGGACCTGGAGAACCTCCGCACCTTCATCCAGCTGCGTCGCACGGACCGCAGCGAGAGCCTACGCCAGCTGGGGCACTGAGACGGACCGGGAGGCTACCGCCCTCCGGGCGTCTCCTTCACTTCCCCGCTCTCCACGAGATTGGAGATGAAGCGCTCCAGTTCGCCTTCCCCGATGATGCCCCGGCGCTGGAGGAACTTGATGAGGCCCAGGGTCAGCACCCGGGCCTCGTAAGTGTCGAGCTTGCGGAGGCTGGTCTCGAGGGTGCGGTTCTGCACCACGCCAGGAGGGGGCACCGGCTGGAGGCCACGGGCGGGGGGCACCTCATCGAACAACCCGAAGGGGTCGGCGAGGTGCTGGGTGGTGGCCCCCGGGGCCGAGGCATCGAAGAAGGGGTCGGGCGTCCAGGCGGGAGCCGGCGGCGGGGAGGTGAGCGGGATCTTCACGGGAAGCGCTTCGAGCTCGAACCCCGGCATGGGCAGGCCATCGTCGGGGAGCATCCCTTCCCCCACCTCCAGGACCGTGGGGCTGCCGGCACCCTGGAGCTCCACCCGCGCATAGAGCTGGGGGATCATCTGGCGAAGGGCGGAGTGGGAGGCCACCACGGGCTCGATGTTCATCCCGGAGGCGAAGCGGGCGCTGTCCAGGGCGTTGAGGTCCAGCGGATCGGACATGGCGAGCACGAGGCTCTTGGGCTCCTTGAAGGCCACGGGGAGCATGGTGAACTGCTCGGCCATGCGCTGGGGAATGAGCTTCAGGAGCTGGACAGGAGGATGGGCGCTGCGGATGTCCACCCGGGGCACGCCGGTCTGCTGGGCCAGGAAGTCCATGAGGACTTCCTCGGTGATGAACCCGAGGGCCACCAGGTTCGAGCCGAGCCGTCCCTTCGCGATCTTCTGGTGCGTGATGGCGCTCTGCAGTTGGCCGGGCGTGATGAGCCCGGAGTCCACCAGCATCTCTCCCAGTCGCTTCGTCGGGGCTTGCATCAGCGCCATTCTCCCAAATGCAGGATACGATGCTCCTTAACTAAATCCATGAGTTCCTTGGTTCAAACCACATCTACCTGAATTCGCTATCGCCGAGGAGGGCGTGTTCCATGAATCCTGAGGCCCTCTGGCGTGCGGCGCTCCACGACCTGAACAACGCATTCGGAGGCTTGCGCGGCATCCTGGACCTCAATCCGGATCCCACCCGTCCCCTGAGGGAGCGGGACCGCCAGCGGATGGAGTCCGTCGTGGCCGAAGGGCTGCACCTGGTGGCCTTGGCCCGGACCCTCCTGCTGCATCGGGAGGGGGAGGATCAACCCCTGGAAGGGGGGGCCTTCCAAGCGGCCCTGGAGGCCCGCCTGGCCCCTCTGGTGTCGCTGCATCGCTGCCCGGTGACCGTGAGGGTGGAGGGGGGAACCTGGCCTCATCCGGGCCTCATGACCTTCTGCGCCTCGGTGACGCGGCAGCTGCTCCCCCTGGTGGCCCCTGGGCCCCTCTTCCTGGACCTCACGGCCGGGCCCGAAGGGCGGGAGCTCCGCTGGAGCCCCGTCGATGGAATTCCTGACAGCCTGCTCCCTGGGGAGGATCGGCACCGGGACCTCCCGGCCCACCAGGCCGTCGCCTATCTCGCCTCCCAGGAGGCCCGGCTGGATCATGACCGGGGCGCCCTCCGGGTGAGGTTCCCCGCACGTTGACTTCCTGGAGTCGCCGGAGCCCGGACGGTAGCATGGAAGGTTCGGGGCATGGCATGACCAAGAAGACCTTCATCGAGACCTGGGGTTGTCAGAGCGGGACCCGCTCCGTCCGGAGCCCGCAGGGATCCGGTCGGGAGGACGTGGCATGCGCCACGTCCGATCGCGGGGGAGCAGGCTTCATCGACAACCCCAGGGGCATCGCATGACCAAGAAGTACTTCATCGAGACCTGGGGTTGTCAGATGAACGACCACGACGGGGAGCGCCTGGCCGGCCTCCTCGACGCCCAGGGCTACACCGCCGTGGGGTCCAGCGCCGAAGCGGACCTGGTGCTGCTGAACACCTGCTCCATCCGCGAGAAGGCCGTGCACAAGGTCCACTCCGAGCTGGGGCGCCTGCGCCTCGAGAAGGAGCAGCGTCCCCTCACCATTGGACTCACGGGCTGCCTGGCCCAGCAGGAGGAGGCGGCCCTCTTCAAGCGCGCCCCCCAGATCGACTTCGTGCTGGGCACCATGGCCCTCCAGCAGCTGCCGAAGGTGCTCGCCGAGGTGGCGGAAGGCCGCAAGCGCGTCATCGACACGGGCGAGTACCCGGACAACCACCTCTTCCCACCCGAGGTGGCCCGCCGCCGCAGCACGGCCAAGGCCCTGGTGACCATCATCGAGGGCTGCAACCACGCCTGCACCTACTGCATCGTGCCCACCACCCGGGGCGTGGAGCGGAGCCGGCCCTGGCAGGACATCGTGTCGGAGGTGAAGGACCTCGTGGCCCGTGGCTACCGGGAGGTAGAGCTGTTGGGGCAGAACGTGAACTCCTTTGCCGGGGGCTGCACCTTCTCCGACCTGCTCTGGCGCGTGGCCGAGGTGGAGGGGCTGGAGTGGATCCGCTTCACCACCAGCCACCCCATGAACTTCACGGAGGAGCTGGCCCGTACCCTGGTCACCAACCCCAAGGTGGCGCCCTTCCTCCACCTGCCGGTGCAGAGCGGCTCCAACGCGGTGCTCAAGCGCATGCTCCGCGAGTACACCATCGAGCAGTACCTGGAGCGCCTGGGCTTCCTAGGCGAAGGCCGCGCGAACCTGGCCCTCAGCACCGACTTCATCGTGGGCTTCCCCGGCGAGACCGACGCCGACTTCCAGGCCACCATGGACATCCTGGAGACCGTGAAGTACGACGCCTCCTTCAGCTTCATCTACAGCCCCCGCCCCGGAACCCCGGCCCTGCGGCTGCGGGACGACCTGCCCCCCAAGGTGAAGAGCGAGCGGCTGCGCATCCTCCAGGCGCGGCAGACAGAGCTCACTCGGGCCAGCAACGACGCCTTCATCGGGCGCACCCTCAAGGCGCGGATCGAGAGCGAAGGTCCCACGGAAGAGGGCCACTGGCTCGCCCGGACGGGGGAGTGGAAGAACGTGCACCTCGCCGCCGGGCCCGCCCGGCAGCTGCCCTTCGGGGAGCTGGTGGAGGTCCGCATCACTGGTGCGGGTCCCCACCAGCTGGTGGGGGAGTTGGCCTAGGCGGCGTCACTCCGGGCGGCGAACAACGCGGCGATCACCTGCTTCCGGTACTGGAAGATGCGCTCGATGTCCCGGCGAACGAGCAGCCAGGTGGCGAGGCGGCCGATGAACCCGAAGCCCACGCGGTAGCGCACGCGGTCCGTGATGCGCGTGCCTCCATCGGGCAGGTCCTCGAAGCGGTGCGTGTGGTGCCAGAGGGCGTAGGGACCCACCAGCTGCCGATCCACGAAGCCGTGCCCCTCGTCCCAGGACTCGATGAGGGTGCGCCAGAAGAGGGGCACGCCCCGCACCTTCAGGCGGTACTCGAAGAGGGCGCCCTCGCCGCGGGGCAGGGGTGCCGGAGTGACGATGCGGAAGTTAAGCCAAGGGGGCGTGAGCCGCTCCAGGTTCGAGGGGTCTGAGAAGAAGGCGAAGACCTCGGCCCGGGGTGCGGGCAGATCCTGGATGGAGATGACCAGTTCCTCCCTCATGCGAGCAGGTCCTGGAGGGCCTGGGCGGCGCCGGGGAAGGCGAAGGTGAAACCCTGGGCCTCCGCTCGGCGCGGGTACACGAAGGCACCCTGGAGCAGCATGGGCTCGGCCATCTCCCCCACCAGGATGGGCAGCACGGCGGCGGTGACGAAACCCGGCACGGGCAGGATGGGGCGGTGCAGCACCTTGCCGAGCAGCCGGGTGAAGGTCTCGTTGGTCACGGGCTGGGGCGCCGTGGCATTGTAGGCGCCGGACCAGCTCGGATCCTCTGCGGCCCGGACGAGCATGGCCACCAGGTCCTGGAGGTGGATCCAGCTCAGCCCCTGCTGGCCATGGCCGAGCTTGGCGCCCTGGAAGAGCTTCACGGGAAGCGCCATCTTCGGGAGGGCGCCGCCGTCCCTGGCCAGCACCACCCCGATGCGGAGCTTCACCACCCGGACGCCGTGGGCGGCGGCGCGATCCGCCTCCCGCTCCCAGGCGGCGCAGACCTCGGCCAGGAAGCCCTTCCCCTTGGGCGCGGACTCGTCCACCACCTCCCCGGCGTGAGCACCGTAGTAGCCCATGGCCGAGGCGTTCACCAGGACCTTCGGGGCCCCAGGCCTGGACAGGGCTTCCACCAGTCGGCGCGTGGTCTCCACCCGGCTCGAGAGGATCGCGGCTTTGCGCGCGGGGTTCCATCGGCGGTCCGCGATGCCCTCGCCGGCGAGGTTGATCACGGCGTCCGCCCCCTCCAGGAGGCTGTCCAGGGCCTCCCAGCTTCCAGCCTGAGCTCCAGGGGGAAGGTGGGCCCCCCCGGGATTCCGGCTCAGCACCACGACCTGGACCCCACGTGCCACCAAGGCCTCCACCAGGGCTTGGCCCACCAGGCCTGTGCCCCCGGCGACGATGACTTTTGTGAGGGACTCGGCCATGGGGCCTCCTTAGTCCAAAATAATATCCGGACAATATTCATCAAGGGTTGAATCCATGAACCGGAATCTGGACAGCCCAACCTGAGCATGGTGATCCAGGGGGCTAGGATGGAACAGGCCTTGGCCCCCGGTGGGGCCCCCCCGCCGGAGCGACCATGCGGTACCTGATCTCGAACTTCCCCCTGGCGCTCGGTGAGGAGAAGACGGACCTGACCCAACCCCTGGCCCGGTCCCTGGGTGGCGGGCCGGACGACTACCGGGGCGTCACCCTCGAGCGCCGCAGCTTGGATGCACGGCACAAGGGGGCCATCCGCTTTCTCTGCGCCTTGGCCTTCGAGACGGAGCGGGACCTCTCGGGGGTCGCATTGCCGCCCGGGGCGAAGGTGGATGTGGCCCCAAGCTCGCCGTCCTTCATGGTGGCCCCGGCTCCCCGCAAGCCCCGCGTGGTGGTGGTGGGCAGTGGCCCTGCGGGCACCTTCTGCGCCCTGCGCCTGCTCGACTACGGCCTCGAGCCCATCGTGCTCGAGCGCGGCCCCGACATGAGCGAGCGCGTGCAGGCCGTGACCGACCTCTGGAAGGAGGCGCGCCTCCGGCCCGATGCCAATGCCCAGTTCGGCGAGGGGGGCGCGGGAACCTTCAGCGATGGGAAGCTCACCACCCGCATCGGGCACCCCGCCACCCGTTACGTCATCGACACTTTCGTGAAGTTCGGGGCCCACCCCCGCATCGCCTACCTGGCCAAGCCCCATGTGGGCACCGACGTGATCCGCAAGTGCGCGGTGATGATGCGAAAGGATGCCGAACGCCGCGGGGCCCGCTACCGCTGGAACGCGCCGCTGACCGACATCCGCTTCGACGTGGAGGGCCGGGTCACCGCCGCGGTGCTGGGTCATGGCGAGGAGATCCCCTGCGAGGCCCTTGTGCTCGCCCCGGGGCACAGCGCCCGCGATACCTTCGAGATGCTGCACCGCCACGGCGTGGCCATGCGGCAGAAGCCCTTCGCCATGGGCGTGAGGGTGGAGCACCCCCAGGACCTGGTGGACAAGGCCCAGTATGGTCCCAGCAAGGGCCATCCCAGCTTGCCGCCGGCGGACTACAAGCTGGTGTGCAACTTCGGGGTGAACCGTGCCGCCTACTCCTTCTGCATGTGCCCCGGGGGCGAGGTGATCCAGTGCTCCTCCGAGGAGGGCGGCGTGGTCGTCAACGGCATGAGCAACGCGGCCCGCGACTCGGGCTTCGCCAACAGCGGCA
>CAZVKM010000157.1:0-9131 GCA_964627685.1 uncultured Solibacteraceae bacterium
CGCAGCTGGGCGGCCTGGGCATCATCCACAAGAACCTCAGCATCGACCGCCAGGCCGAGGAGGTGGACAAGGTGAAGCGCTCGGAGTCGGGCATGATCACCGACCCCATCACCATCGCGCCCTCGGCCCCCATCCGCGACGCCGAGGCCCTGATGGCGAAGTTCCGCATCAGCGGCGTGCCGGTGGTGGAGAACGGCAAGCTGGTCGGCATCCTGACGAACCGCGACCTGCGCTTCGAGACCCGCTGGGACATCCCGGTCTCGGAGGCCATGACCAAGGACAAGCTCGTGACCGTGCCCGTGGGCACCACCCTGGAGCAGGCCAAGGTGAAGCTGCAGCAGCACCGCATCGAGAAGCTGCTGGTGGTGGACGAGAAGGGCGCCCTCAAGGGCCTCATCACCGTGAAGGACATCGAGAAGAGCATCGAATACCCCAATGCCGCCAAGGATGGGATGGGCCGCCTCCGGGTGGGCGCCGCCGTGGGCGTGGGCAAGGACCTCCTGGAGCGCGCGGGCGCGCTGGTGAAGGCCCAGGTGGACCTCCTCTGCCTGGATTCCAGCCATGGGCACAGCAAGGGCGTGATCGACGCGGTGCGGGAGCTGAAGAAGGCCTTCCCCAACACCCCCGTGATCGCCGGCAACGTCGCCACCTACCAGGGTGCCAAGGACCTGATCGCCGCCGGCGCCGACTGCGTGAAGGTGGGCATCGGGCCCGGCTCCATCTGCACCACCCGCATCGTGACCGGCGCGGGCATGCCCCAGATCACCGCCATTTCCGAGGCCTCCCGGGCCTGCCGCGAGGCGGGCGTCCCGTGCATCGGAGACGGTGGCATCAAGTTCTCCGGCGACATCGCCAAGGCCGTGGCCGCGGGCGCGGACGTGGTGATGATCGGCAGCCTCTTCGCGGGCACCGATGAGGCCCCCGGCGAGACCATCTTCTACCAGGGCCGCACCTTCAAGTCCTACCGGGGCATGGGCAGCCTCGGGGCCATGAAGGCCGGCAGCAAGGACCGTTACTTCCAGGAGGGCAAGGACGACACCAAGCTCGTGCCCGAGGGCATCGAGGGCCAGGTGCCCTACAAGGGTCGCATGAGCGCGCTCGTCACCCAGCTCATGGGGGGCCTGCGGGCGGGCATGGGCCTGAGCGGAGGCGCCACCATCGCGGACTTCCACAGGAAGGCGGTGTTCGTGGAGATCAGCGCCAGCGGCCTCCGCGAGAGCCACGCCCATGACGTGATGATCACCAAGGAAGCCCCCAACTACCGCATGGAGTAGGCCCGCCGGGGAACTCCAGGGCCATGGCCCCGGGTGGGCCCGCAGTGGTAGCCTAGTCTCACGAGGCACCCATGGACCTTGTCTATCAGACCCTAGGCTTCGTGAGGGCCCTGGCCTCCCTGCTTGTCGTCCTGGCCCTCGCCTATGCCCTGCGCGGGGCCCTCTCCCGGAGGCTGATCCAGGTCTGGGTGGCGGCCTACGCCTGCACCTTCATCGGCGCCTCGCTGTACCTCATCCCCGAGCGGGGCCCCGGAGACCACCTGGCGAATTACCTGGCCCGGAACAGCTTCCTGGCGCTGAGTGCGGGCCTCCACTGGGTGGGGAGCGATGGACTCCGAGCTCGGCCCCGGCTACCCGTCTGGGTCGCCCTCCTCCCCCTGGGCCTGCTGACGACCCTGGCGGTCCTCCTCAGGGGTACCTTCCCCGGACGCGCCCTGGCTTTCTCCCTGGCCATCTCGCCCTTCCTGCTCGCCACGGCGAGGTCGCTGTGGGACCTCCCCGAGGAGGCCAGCCGGGGGCATGCCCGCTCCGCGGCCCTGCTCCTCACCCTCCATGCCGCCTTCTACCTCGCGCGGGGGTTTGCGATGCAGCATGACCCCTCGGAGGCGAACCTCGTGGTCTGGACCGCCCTCTCCTTCGGCATCGCGCTCATCCTGCAGGCCTTCCTCGCCTTCCTCATCTGGATGGTCCTGGAGGCCCGGCTGGCCCATGATTCCGTTCCTGGAGGCCAGGAAGGGGCTCCGGTAGACTGAAGCGTTCCGGAGTTTCCATGTCCCTCCTCATCTCCAACGTCCGCCTCCTCGACCCCGCCCAGAAGCTCGACGCCAAGGGGTCCCTCCTGGTGGTGGACGGCAAGGTGGCCGCCATCGGGCCTGAGGCCGCCGCGCATCCCCAAGCCGCCGGGGCTGAGAAGCTGGACGGGAACGGCGCGCTCCTCACACCGGGCTTCATCGACCTGCACGTGCACTTCCGCGAGCCGGGCCAGACCCGCAAGGAGTCCATCGAGACCGGCGGCCGGGCCGCCGTGGCCGGGGGCTTCACCGCGGTGTGCGCCATGGCGAACACCAAGCCCGTGAACGACAGCGTGGCCATCACCGAGCTCATGCTGGACCGCGCCAAGAAGGCCAACCTGGCCCGCTACTTCCCCATCGGCGCCGTGACCAAGGAGTTCAAGGGCGAGGAGCTGGCCGACTACGGCACCCTCAAGGCCGCCGGCTGCGTGGCCTTCAGCGACGACGGCCTGCCCGTGATGAACAGCGCCATCATGCGCCGCGCCCTGGAGTACACCAAGTGGCTCGACGTGCCCATCGTCGCCCACGAGGAGGACAAGGACCTCGCCGGCAAGGGCTACATGCACGAGGGCCACATCTCCGCCAAGCTAGGCTGCCTGGGCATCCCCGCCGCCGCCGAGGAGGCCATGGTGGCCCGCGACATCGTGCTCGCCGAGCACACGGGGGGCCACCTGCACCTGGCCCACATCAGCACCGCCGGCAGCCTCCGCATGATCCGCGAGGCCAAGCAGCGGGGCCTCAAGGTCACCACCGAAGTGACGCCCCACCACTTCGCCCTGTCGGACAAGGAGCTCATGCGCTTCGACTCCGACTTCAAGATGAACCCTCCCCTCCGCAGCGAGGCGGACATCCAGGCCATCCTCGAGGCCCTCGCCGACGGCACCATCGACGCCATCGCCACGGACCACGCCCCCCACGGCTGGGACGACAAGGAGTGCGAGCTGCCCATCGCCGCCTTCGGCGTGATCGGCCTGGAGACCGCCTTCCCCCTGGCCCTGGAGCTGCTGGTGAACAAGAAGGTCATCAGCCTCGAGAAGGCCGTGAGCCTGCTCACCTGGGAGCCCGCAAAGGTCTTCCACCTCGATCGCCAGGGCCTCGGCAGCCTGAAGGTGGGCGCCCCCGCCGACTTCACCCTGGTGGATCTCTCCGCCAAGGTGAAGGTCGATCGCGACTTCATCCAGTCCAAGTCCTACAACACCCCCTTCAAGGGCTGGGAACTGCCCGGCAGGACCCTCGGGACCTGGGTCGGCGGTCAGCGGGTGTGGGGCTGAGCGAGCTCGCCTTCAAGGAGGGGGACCGGGTCCGGCTGACCCGGGTCGGCGTCACCACCTACGGCGGTGCCTGGCCCCACTGGACACCCACCGCCCAGGGCGGTGGCACCGAAGGCACGGTCCTCTTCGCGGGGGACCGCCCCCACAAACCCGGGGCGGCGCCCCGCCCCTACTACGTGCGCTGGGACAACGGCGCCGAGAACAGCTACCGCGTGGAGGACCTGGAGGCCGCCACCCCCATGGCCGGGGAGGAGCCTTCGCCGAAGATCATCCCCTTCCGTCCAGGGCCACCCAGGCCGTAGGCTGTCCCTCTCCTCCGGAGCCCTCCTGAGCCTCGCTCCCGCCATCGCCCTCGTCTCCGGTGCCGCCTCCGGGATCGGCCGCGCCACCGCCCTCCGCCTCGCGGCTGCGGGTGCCCGGGTGGCCCTGGCCGACCGGGACCTGGCCGGCGCCACCGTCGCCGCCGAGGTGATCCGGGCCGCAGGAGGTGAAGCCATCGCCCTTCTCCTGGACGTCACTTCCGAGGTCCAGTGGGACGAAGCCCTGGCTGAGGTCTCCGCGCGCTGGGGGGGCCTGGACATCGCCGTGCTCGCAGCGGGGATCTCCCACGGATCACCGGTCACCGACACCGACCTCGACGACTGGCGACGGATCATGGCCGTGAACCTCGATGGCTGCTTCCTGGGGCTCCGCGCCGCGGCGCGGGCCATGAAGGGCCGGGCCACCGCTGCGCGGGAGGGCCGCATCGTGCTCATCTCCTCGGCCTCCGGGCGGAAGGCCACGCCCGGCGCGGCGGCCTACGCCGCCAGCAAGGCCGCCGTCTCCATGCTCGCCCGTAGCGCCGCCCTGGAACTGGCGGAGCACCACATCCGGGTGAACGCGGTGCTGCCCGGGGGGGTGCGCACGGCCCTCTGGGAGTCCATGCCCTTCTTCCAGGAGCTCATCCGCTCCCAGGGGAGCCTGGAGGGCGCCTGGGCGGCCCTGGAGGCCCAGTCGCCTGGTCCAGGGCAGAAGCGCTTCGCCCTGCCTGAGGAGATTGCCGAGGGCATCCTCTACCTCGTGGGCGATGGGTGCCGCTTCGCCACCGGGATGGAGCTGGTGCTGGACGGGGGCTATTCCGCGTGAGGCGAGGCCGGTAATTCCGTTGCGGGCCCCCTCCGGGCCCGATACAAGGAAAGGCCACCCCACGCCCGGAAAGCGCCCCATGCCCCGCCTCCTCGTCCCCACCCTGATCGCCCTGCCGCTCCTGCTGGCCTGCTCCGGTGGGAACCCCCAGGGCCTCCAGGATGCCCCCCCCATCGTGGATGCCTGCGTGCCCGCGGCGCCCACGGGCCCGACCTTCAACGTCAAGGATGCCCTCTTTGGCGCGAAGGGCGATGGCGTGACCGACGACACGGCCGCGATCCAGAAGGCCGTGGATGCGGCCGGAGGCACCGGCGGCCGGGTGTGGGTGCCCGCAGGAACCTACCGCATCAATCCCGTGGCGGTCGGCAGCCGCGGTCTCCTGCTCAAGGGAAACCTCACCTTCGCCATGGAGGCGGGTGCGGTGCTGAAGGCCATTCCCAACAGCGCCTCCAACTACGCGATCCTCCAGATCTCCGGAGCCCAGAACGTGACGATCACCGGCGGGGTGCTGGAAGGGGACCGGAGCACCCACACGGGCACCACCGGGGAGTGGGGACACGGGCTCTCCATCGGAGGCGGGGCCATGGGGATCCGGGTCATCGGGCTCACCTCCAGGGAGTGCTGGGGCGACGGGTTCTACGTCGGCACCTCATCGGATGTCACCTTCTGCGGGGTGGTCGCCGACCACAACCGCCGGCAGGGGATGTCCGTCACTCAGGTCACCAACCTCCTGGTGAGGGACAGCACCTTCAAGAACACGGGGGGGACCCTTCCCGAGGCCGGCCTCGACCTGGAGCCCAACGTGGGGGAGACCGTGAACCACGTCCTCATCTCCGGCTGCACCTTCACGGGCAATGCGGGGGGAGGGATCCAGGACGGCGTGCCCATCGCGAACACCGGCAAGGCCTGGATCCTGGATTTGACCATCGACGCCTGCACCTTCACCGGCAACGGCGTGGGCGCCCTCAGCACCGCCCCCCGGAGCGGCATCGAGGTGTCCAACATCTCGGGGCACCGGATCACCCGCAACACCATCACCGGCAACACCGGCAATGGGATCCTCCTGCGATCGGGCGTGACCGGCACCACCGTGAGCGGCAACACGGTGACCGGCAATTCCGGCTACGGCATCTTCGAATCCGCCTCGAGCGGCAACACGGTGACCGGCAACACCGTCTCCGGGAACGGGAAGACCCCCTGATCTGGTAGGCTTCCGCCATGCCCGTCCCAGCCAATGAAGTCCTGGGTTCCATGATCACCCCCGCGGTGCTCATCTCCGCTTCGGGGACGCTCGTGCTCTCCACCTCCAACCGGCTCAGTCGCGTGGTGGACCGGGTGCGCACCCTCGGGCGGGAGGCGGAAGCCCACGCCCAGGATCCCAATCGGGCCAAGCTCCTGGCCGACCAGCTCCCCCGTCTCACCCAGCGGGCGCTGATGCTCCGCACGGCCATGACGGTGCTCTACTGCGCCATCGGCCTCCTCGTGGGATGCAGCTTCACCATCGGCCTCGGGGGCATCCTGCGGGGCGTGCCCGCCTGGATCCCGATCAGCCTGGGCATCCTCGGAGCCGGGGCCCTGCTCCACGCCAGCCTCCTCCTGATCCGGGAGGCCCGCTCCGCCGTCAGCAGCACCCTCCAGGAGATGGCGGCCCTCGAGCAGCTGCTCGACCGCAGCACGCGCTAGCTAGGCCCCCTTCAGCTGGAAGAAGAAGGTGGTGGCCTCGGCCCCGCTCTCGAAGCCGATACGCCCCCCATGGGCCTCGATGATGGCCTTGCTGAGGCTCAGGCCGAGGCCGCTCGTGCCCGCCTGGGGCTCGAGCTGGTGGAAGGTCTGGAAGATCCGGTCCTGGAACTCCGGAGGGATGGGATTCCCTGCGTTGGACACGCCCACCCAGGGGCCCTCCGGTCGCGCTTCGAGGCGGATCGCCACGGGATCGGGCCCCTTCGCATGCTTGAGGGCGTTCGAGAGCAGGTTCATCCCCACCTGCTCCAGGCGCGTCGCGTCGCCCATCACGAACATGGGGAGATCCGGCGAGGTCAGCAGGAGCCGGTGGTTCCGCTCCTGGGCCAGTCCCTGCATGGCCTCAACGGCATGCCGGATCGGCTCCCGCAGGTCCACCTGATCCTTGCGGACCTCGAACTGGCCGGCCTCCACCTTCTCGAGGTCCAGCAGCTCGTTGGTGAGGTTCAGGAGCCGGAGGGTGTTCCTCGTGGCGATGTCCGCCAGGGGTCGCGCTTCGGGGGGCAGGTCCCCTCGATGGGTCAGCAGACCCAGGCTGGCCCTCACGGAGGTGAGGGGGGTCCGGAGCTCATGGCTCACCAACGCGAAGAAGCGGCTCTGGGCCTCCCGGGCGGCCTTCAGCTCCGCGGTCTGGGCCTCCAGGCGGGACACGGTCCGGGCCAGCTCCTCGGTGCGTTCAGCCACCTTCCGCTCGAGGTCGGCCTGGGCCGCCTGCAGCTCCGCCTCGGCCCTGCGACGTTCCCCGACCTCCACCCCGGCGTACCCCAGCGCCATCTCCAAGGTCCGCATGGCGAGCCCAAGGAAGATGGCCACCAGTCCCGAGTAGACCACCAGGAGCCACCACCGGGACCAGGGGGTGTGCTGAACCCAGGCCGGGGGCATGGTCCCCCGGGTCTGCCCCCACGCCAGGCCGGCCCCGAGCAGCGCGATCAGCCCGGCGGTCACGTACCCGCCGCTGCGCCCGAGCATCTGGGCCGCGAGGATCACCAGCACCAGGTAGGCATGGACCGCCGGCGCGGTCATGCCCCCGGCGGTCCACGCCGCCACGGTGAAGAGGGCGAGGAACAGGGTGATGAAGCACCAGGCGGCCACCCGATAGCCGGCCCGGCGAGCCAGGCGACGGACCAGCCAGGCCACCAGGGCCACGGAGCCGGCGAGGAACAGCTGCCGCAACCGGGCCCGGGGGCTGAAGACCACCAGCAGCAGCCCCACCACGCCCGACGCCCACATCATGACCGAGAGCGTCGCCTCCACGATCCGGGTGCGGGCCTCCCGGATCTCCGGGATCTCCCGCAATCCCGGGATGGGGGTCATCAGCGCCTGCCCGCGTCCTGCAGGTTGGCCAGGAACTCGTCGTTGTTCTTGGCCTTGCCCAGGCGCTCGGTGAGGAGCTCCATGCTCTCGGCGGGCCCGCTGGCGCTGAGGATCTTGCGCAGCACCCACACCTTGGCGAGCTTGGGCGGATCGATGAGCAGGTCCTCCTTGCGGGTGCCGCTCTTGAAGATGTCCATGGCGGGGAAGATGCGCTTGTCGCTGAGCTTGCGGTCCAGCACGATCTCGCTGTTGCCCGTGCCCTTGAACTCCTCGAAGATCACGTCGTCCATGCGGCTGCCCGTCTCGAT
Source organism: uncultured Solibacteraceae bacterium (assembly GCA_964627685.1). Lineage (GTDB taxonomy): Bacteria > Acidobacteriota > Holophagae > Holophagales > Holophagaceae > JAFDVN01. The sequence continues at coordinate 7,824 of CAZVKM010000157.1, forward strand.
GAGGGCCGTGGCGATGATGGTGAGGCTGCCGCCCCCTTCAATGTTGCGTGCGGCGCCGAAGAAGCGCTTGGGCCGCTGCAGGGCGTTGCTGTCCACGCCGCCGCTGAGCACCTTGCCGCTGGCGGGCACCACCGTGTTGTAGGCGCGGGCGAGGCGGGTGATGGAATCCAGCAGGATCACCACGTCCTTGCCGTGCTCCACGAGGCGCTTGGCCTTCTCGATGACCATCTCGGCCACCTGCACGTGCCGGGTGGCGGCCTCATCGAAGGTGGAGGAGATGACCTCCCCCTTCACGTTCCGCTCCATGTCCGTCACTTCCTCCGGGCGCTCGTCGATGAGCAGCACGATGAGGAAGACCTCCGGGTGGTTGGCGGTGATGGAGTTGGCGATGTTCTGCAGCAGCACGGTCTTGCCCGTGCGGGGCGGCGCCACGATGAGGGCGCGCTGGCCCTTGCCAAGAGGCGTCATGAGGTCCATCACGCGGGTGCTGAGCTCCGCGGGGTCCCGCTCCATCTTCAGGTGGTGCTTGGGGTAGAGGGGCACCAGGTCATCGAAGTGGGCCCGCTCCTTCGCCAGGGCGGGGGGATCGAAGTTCACGGCATCCACGCGGAGCATGGCGAAGAATTTCTCGCCCTCCTTGGGGGGGCGGACCAGCCCCGACAGGGTGTCCCCGGTACGCAGGCTGAACTTCCGGATCTGGCTGGGGCTGATGTAGATGTCGTCAGAGCCGGCCACGTAGTTCTGATCGGGGCTCCGCAGGAAGCCGAAGCCCTCCGGGAGCACCTCGAGCACGCCCTCGGCGAAGAAGCCGCCCTCGGCCTCCGCCTGCTTCTGGAGCACGTTGAAGATCAATTCCTGCTTCCGCATCCCCAGCGGGTTCTCGACGCCCAGTTCCTTCGCCATCTCCGCCAGGCGGCCGATGGAGAGCTCTTTGAGCTCCTGAAGGCTTTGGGCGGCCGGAGCCGCGGTCTTGCTGGCCATGGGGACCCCAGGGAAGGGTTGAGTCAAAGCACTGAATGGGATGCTCTGAGTGTAATTTGGATTCCCTGATCGGCCAACCGGCCTTGGCCCTCAAGTTATGAAGTCGAAGACCCGGGCCACGAACCCTTTCGGGTCCTCCACCGGGTAGGCGTGCCCCATGCCTGGAATGATTTCAAATATTGAATTTGGTAATCCTTGTGCTGTTTCAAGACACTTCCAGGGCGGCGTCAGGAGGTCCTCGGCGCCGACCATCAAAAGGAGAGGTACACGGATCCGGGACAGCCGGTCGCGGATGTCCCAGCCCAGGATGCCCCGGATCTGGTGGAG
>CAZVKM010000158.1:0-9119 GCA_964627685.1 uncultured Solibacteraceae bacterium
GCTCCGGCGGTCACGGCTGGGCACCATCTTCCAGTTCTTCCACCTGCTGCCCACCCTCACCGTGGCGGAGAACGTGGAGCTCCCGCTCAGGATGGCGGGACTCGCCGCCCCCGAGTGCCGGACGCGGGCGGCCACCCTGATGGAAGCGGTGGGGCTCACGGCCCGTGCCAACGCCTGGCCCGGCGACCTGAGCGGGGGCGAGATGCAGCGGGTGGCCGTGGCCCGCGCCCTCGCGCCGCGTCCCGCGCTCCTCCTGGCCGACGAGCCCACCGGCAACCTGGACCGGGAGAACGGCGAGGCGGTGCTCGACCTGCTGGCGCGCCTCACCGAGACCGAAGGCGCGGCCCTGGTGATGGTCACCCACAGCGAGGCCGCGGCCGCCATCTGCCACCGGCGCCTCCACCTGAGGGACGGCCGCCTGGTGGAGGGGGCGCGGCCGTGACCTGGCTGGCCTGGCGCATGGCCCTGCGGGCCCTGCTCCGGGAGCCGGGCCGGGCCCTGCTCACCTGCTTCGCCGTGGGCCTCGGGGTGGCCTCCTTCCTCAGCATCCGCCTCGCCAACCGGGCCGCGGTCGCCAGCTTCGAGCAGTTCACCCGCGGGGTGGGACAGGGCTCGGACTTCGTCCTCAGCGGGGAGGCCGGCCCCCTGCCCGAGACCGTGGTCGGCCGCCTGCTCCCGCTCCAGGACGAGGCCTGGACCCGGCCCCTCATCGAGGGGAGCTTTAGCCGCGGCACGCCTCCGGAGACGTTCCAGCTCCTGGGCGTGGACCTCGTGGGTCTCGGCGCTGGTGCGCCGGAGACCGGGCTTCCCCCCGCCGCCGTCCCGGAGGACGCCACGGCCCGCTTCTACACCGGGCTGCAGGATCCCCTGGCTGTGTTCATCCCGCCGGCCCTCGCCCGGGCCGAGGGCCTGGGCGAGGGCGCGACGCTCACGGGCGTGGTGGACGAGCGGCCCGTGTCCCTGCGCGTGGCCGGCCTCCTGCCGGAGCTGCCGGGGACGTCGCTGCCCAAACGCCTCCTTGTCATGGACCTCCCCGCCGCCCAGGCCCTGCTGGACCGCCCCGGGGAGCTGGACCGGGTGGAGGTGGGCCTCCGCCCCGGCGCGTCCGGCACGGACCTGGAGGCCCGCCTCCGGGCCCTCATGGCTCCCGGGGAGCAGCTGGAGGCGCCCGCCCAGCGGGCCGCCAGCGGACGCACCATGACGGCGGCCTTCCGGTTCAACCTGGGGATCCTGAGCCTCATCGGCCTCGCCGTGGGCGCCTACCTGCTCTTCCAGGCCTTCGACGCGGCGGTGACCCGCCGCCAAGAGAGCTGGGCCACCCTACGGGCCCTGGGCCTGGAGCCCCGCCGCATCACGGGGCTCGTGCTGCTGGAGGCCCTCACCCTCGGCGGGCTGGGCAGCGGCCTGGGGCTTCTGCTGGGGTGGGGGATGGCCCAGGGCGCCGTCCGGGCCGTGGCCCGCACCGTGGCCGCCCTCTATGGCCCCTCCGCCGCGGAGCGGGCCCACCTGGCGGGCCCCGAGGCGGCCCTGGCCTTCGCCGTGGGGGTCCTCACCTGCCTGCTCGCGGCCTGGCTCCCCGCCCGGCGGGCCGGGCTCCTGCCTCCCGTCCAGCTGCTGAGCCGGAGCGCCCAGACCCGGCCCATGCCCTGGGCCCGCCTGGGCTTCGCGGGCCTGGGCCTCCTCGGCCTCGGCCTCGCCCTCGCCTTCCTGCCCCAGCTGCCCCCCGGCCGGGCCTGGCATGCCTACGGCGGTGCCTTCGCCGTGCTGGCGGGCGGTAGCGCGGCCGCCCTGCTCCTGGTGCCCACCCTCGGGCGCCTCGGCCGGTGGGGTGGCTGGACCTTCCAGCTGGCCCTCCGCCCCCTCCAGCGGCCCACCAGCCGCCATGCCTGGGCCGCGGCCGCCCTGGCCGTGGCGGTGGGCATGGCGGCGGGCATGGGGGTGATGGTGCACAGCTTCGAGCGCACGGTGACCGCCTGGATCGGGGCCACCCTCCGGGCCGACCTCTATGTGGCCCCGGCGGGCGCCACCGGGGCCGGCAGCCAGCACCGGATGGGCGCCGACCTGCCGGCCCGGCTGGCCCGGGAGCCCGAAGTCGCCGTGGTGGACACCTTCCAGCTCCGCCCCCTGCGCTTCCGGGACCAGGGCACCTTCCTGGGCGGGGCGGACATGGCCCTCCACGCCCGCCACGGCGCCCTGGTGCTGGCCGCGGGCGGTGACCCCGCGGAGGTCATGCGGGCCGTGGCCGCGCGGTCCGCCACCGAGCACGGCGCCATCGCCAGCGAGACCTTCAGCCGCCGCTTCGGCCTCCGGCTCGGCGAGCGCCTGACCCTGCCCTCCCCCACCGGACCCGTGGTCGTGACGCTGCTCGGCATCTACGCGGACTACGGCAACGAGCGGGGCAGCATCCTCGTGGACCGCCGCCTGATGGAAACCCGCTGGGGGGAGCGGCGCTTCGCCAGCCTGGCCCTCACCCTTCGCCCCGGCGTGGATCCGGAGGCCGCCGCGGCCCGCCTCCAGACCGCCTATCCGGGCCTCCAGGTGCGCTCCAACGTGGGGCTGCGCGCGCAGGTCGCCACGGTGTTCCACCAGACCTTCGCCCTCACCTACGCCCTAGAGATCGTGGGCCTTGCCGTCGCCGTGGCGGGCCTGGCCCAGGCGCTGCTGGGCCTGGCCTTCCAGCGCCGGGGCGAGCTGCTCACCTTGCGCGCCCTGGGCGCCACCGAGGGCGAGCTCACGGGACTGCTGCTGGGGGAGGGGCTCGGCCTGGCCCTGGCGGGCCTGGGGGCCGGCCTCGCGCTGGGCCTCGTGCTCGCCCAGATCCTCGTGCACGTGCTCAATCCCCAGGTCTTCGGGTGGACCCTCCAATTCGCCGTCGACCTCCCCTTCCTGGGCCTCCTGGCCCTCACCACCCTGGGCGGCGCGGGGGTGGCCCTGGTGCCCGCGGCCCGCTGGGCGGCCCGCCTGCCCGCGGACCGGGCCGCGGAAGAGGGGGGCGCATGAAGGGGTTCCTCCTGGCCGGCCTGGCCCTGATGCAGGTCCCCGAGCACACCCCGGACGGCTTCCGCGTGGCCCGCCCCGGCCATCGCTTCCAGTTCCCCCGGGACCACGGCGACCATCCCGAGTTCCGCACCGAGTGGTGGTACTGGACCGGTCATCTCCAGGATGACCGGGGCCATGCCTATGGCTTCCAGCTCACCTTCTTCCGGCAGGCCTCGCCCCCCGCGGCCTGGAAGGGCAGCGCCGCCTGGCGGACCGATCGCCTCCACCTGGCACACGCGGCGCTCACGGACCTGGCCGGCGACCGCTTCCTCGTCGCTTCCAGGCTCGACCGGGGCGGCCTCATGGCCGGCGCCGCCGAGGCCACCGCCCAGGTGTTCCAGGGCAGCTGGTCCGGCACCCTCGACCACCTCCAGTTCCAGGTCCGGGGGCACCGCGTGGACCTGGCCCTCGAGGCCCTCACCCCACCCGTGGTCTTCGGGGAGGACGGGGTGAGCCGCAAGGGGGCCGATCCCACCGCCGCGAGCCACTACGTGACCTTCCCCCGCCTGCGGGTGCGGGGGAGCCTGCGCCCGCCGAGCGGGGAGGCCCGCCCCCTGACCGGCCTGGCGTGGATGGACCACGAGTGGAGCAGCAACCAGTTGGATGCGGAGCAGGTGGGCTGGGACTGGGCGGGGATCCAGCTCGACGATGGCCGCAGCCTCATGGCCTACCGGCTCCGCCGGCGCGACGGGAGCCAGGATCCCTGGTCCAGCGCCACCCTGGTGGATCCTCAGGGACGCATCCTGGGCCGAACCCGGGCCTTCGGGATGGTGCCCGGCGGCGCCTGGACCAGCCCCCGCTCCGGGGCGCGGTATCCCCTGCCCCTCCGGCTCGAGGCCTTCGGCGAGGCGTGGACCCTGGAGCCGCTGCGGGAAGACCAGGAGCTGGGCGGCGGGCAGGCCGGCGGCATCACCTACTGGGAGGGGGCCTGCCGGGTGAGGGACGCCGCAGGGCGGGATCGGGGGCGGGCCTACCTGGAGCTCACGGGCTACGCCCACAGCCTCCAGGGGCGGTTCTAGGTTCAAAGGGTGAGCAGACCTCAGCCCCGGTACGATGGGTCACCCCTCCCACGCCCTCCCACCGCACCGCCTCCTCCCGAGGAACGCCTTGAACCTACCCGTCTCCGCTCGGATCCTGCCGCTCCTCCTGGCCCTGAACCTCCACGCCGCGCCGCTGACCGAAGCCGAGCTCAAGGCCTGCGCCCGGGCGGACCTGCAGAAGATCCAGGCGATCACTGATGGGAAGACCCTATTCGAGCTCGGCGAGACGATGGTGGGCCAGCTCCTGACGTGGTTGAAGCTCGATCTGGGCAAGGATGCCGAGCCAGAGGACCTCAAGCAGCTGAATGCCCTTAAGGCCCGGATCCTCGCGGCCAAGACCTGCGGTGAGGCCATGGAGATCCAGAAGGAGATCTCCCAGGCCGACAGGGCGGATCTCCGGAGGCGAATCCGGATAGGTGGAGGGGCCTCGGTGCAGGAGTTCTATCAGTTCGCCATCAGCATGGAGCCGACTTCCCTCACGCCCGCCCTCCTCAAGAGCCTGAAGGACGACCTCATCGCCATCGGGGCGGAGGACCTCGCCAGGGATCTCGCCTACCGGCACCACGAGATCCGGGCGAGTGTCATGAGTCTCCTGGCCGCCTACAAACAGGAGGGGAAGAAGGTCTCCGCTTCCGATCTGTTCCACATGTCCAAGGATGAACGGCTCACGGCGGATCAACTGGAAGCGCGCCTGCTCGCGCAGCACAAGAAGAACCTCCTGGAAAGCCTCCAGGAGGCGCTGAAATAACGGGGAGCCTCCCCCGACTTCAGACGGGTCGTGCCACCAATCGGTAGATGGGATGGCCCTCCGCCGCGAAGGCCTCCTCGTACTCCGTGCGCACGTTGTCCTCGGGCTCGGCGGCGTGGAGGTCCAGGCTCACCGTCTCGAAGCGCCAGCCGTGCTGGCTCAGGTGGGCGAGGCTGAACTCGAAGAGTCCCCGGTTGTCGGTCTTGAAGTGGAGCTCCGCCCCCGGCGCCAGCACCTTCCTGTAGCGGTCGAGGAAATCCACGTGGGTGAGGCGGCGCTTGGCGTGGGCCTTCTTCGGCCAGGGGTCGGAGAAGTTCAGATAGAGGCGGTCCACCTCCCCTTCCCCGAAGGCAACCTCCAGCCCCGTGGCGCAGCCCACCACCAGGCGCACGTTGGGCAGGGGCTCCGCCAGCAGGCGCTGCAGGGCCCGCACCGCCACGGAGTCCGCCCGCTCCATGCCGAGGTGGTTCACCTCCGGATTCTGGCGGGCCATGCCCATCACGAACTGGCCCTTGCCCATCCCCACCTCCAGGTGGAGGGGACGGTCGTTCCCGAAGAGGCTCCGCCAGCCCCCGCGGTGGGCCGGGGGATCCAGGAGGATGTGGCTGGGGTGCGCCGCCAGGAAGGCACGCCCCCCGGGGATGTGCCGGAGTCGCATGGGGAACCTCGTCCGGGCCGGCGGTTCGGCCGGGCCCGGGGCTCCATTCTCCCATCCCCGGTGGCCCGGGCCCACCCTAGGAACGCGGCCCGGAACTTTTCCCCTGGCGGAAGTATAGGTTCCTTCGTAGAGTTTCCTTCGTACTTCCCCCGGGACCCCATGCGACCCACCGCCACCCAACCCACGGATGCTGAACTGACGCTCCTGCGCGTGCTCTGGGACCAGGGACCCAGCACGGTGCGCCAGGTGCATGAGGCCCTGCTCCGGGAGCGGGAGGCGGCCTACACGTCGGTCCTGAAAATGCTCCAGGTCATGCTCGAGAAGGGCCTGGTCACCCGGGACGACTCCGAACGGAGCCACGTCTACGCCGCCGCGAACGATCGCGCGTCGACGCAGCGGGGCCTCGTCCGGGATCTGCTGGACAAGGCCTTCGGGGGGAGTGCGAAGGAGCTCGTGATGGCGGCCCTGGAGGAGGGGCGCATGGATCCTGCCTCCAAAACCAAGGTCCAGGACCTGCTGGCCAGCGCCCGGAAGGAGCGAGGATGACCCTGCCTCCCCACCTGCAATCCCTGGCTCTGGCCCTCCTCCACTTCCTGTGGCAGGGTGCCCTGCTCTGGCTCCTCGCAGCGTTGGCCTTCCGCCTCACCGTGGGGAAGGGGCCCCAGGTCCGCTACCTCCTGGGGATGGCGAGCCTGTCCCTGTCCCTGCTCAGCCCCCTCCTCACGTGGGCTTGGCTGGAACAGGGCTGGCCCCCCGCCTCCCTCGGCGCCCCCCTCCTCACCTTCGAGGCCGCCGGGGGGCCCGGTTCCGCGGCCCTTCCCCCAGCGCCCATGCTCGGTCGCGCCCTGGCGCCGGCCCTGCCCTGGGTGCTGGCCGCCTGGGCCCTCGGAACCACCCTGCTCGCCCTCCGCCTGGTGGGCGGCTGGTGGTGGCTGCAGCGTCTGAAGGCCCGCATGGCGCCCGTCGGCGCCGAGTGGGAAGGACGGATCCGGGCCCTGGCCCTCCGCATGGGGCTGCGGCGCAGGTTCCGCGTGGGGTGCTCCCGGGACATCCACTCGCCCATGGTCCTCGGGTGGATCCGCCCGGTCCTCCTCCTCCCCGCCCGCCTCCTCACGGGCATGGATCCGGCGACCCTGGAGGCCCTGCTGGCCCACGAGGTGGCGCACCTCAAGCGCCATGACGTGCTCTTCAACTGGCTGCAGTGCGCGGTGGAGGTGCTGCTCTTCTACCATCCCGCCGTGTGGTGGATCTCGAAGCGGACGCGCTTCGAGCGTGAATGCTGCTGTGACGACGCGGCGGTGGCCGACTGCGGCGACCCCCTCCGCTTCGCCGAGTCCCTGGATCGCCTCGACGATCTCCAATCCCTCGACCTCATCCCGGCCCAAGCGGCCCATGGAGCGAACCTCATGCATCGCATTACCCGACTGCTCACCCCCCGGGCCGCGGCCCCCCGCCTGCCCCTCGCCCTGCTCCTCGCCCTGGTGGGCGCCGGGGCCCTGGCCCTGACCGCCCGCACGCCTTCCCGGCCGGCCCAGCCCTCGCCCGCCTCCACCCCCACCCCCGCGCCGCCGGCCAAGGCCCCGGGTCGAAGCCAGGGAGGCACCCCTGCGCCCACCCCGCAGCCCGCCCCCCGGGCCGAGGCGCCGGCCCCGCGCCGGTCCCTCACCTTCGAGGCCTCCGTCATGAAGGGCGAGCCCACCCGCCTGGACTTCCGTGCGGAGCTGGCGACCCGGGCGGAGGTGGACGCCGCCCTGGCCCGCATCGAGGCCCTCGTCGACGCCATCCGCGCCCAGGGGGAGAACCGGCCCACCGTGAAGGCCCGCTGGGAGCTCAAGGCCCAACCCGGCCCCAAGCAGGAGCTCCTGAGCTTCATGCTGGAGCGGGTGACTCCCACGGAGGCCCGCAAGCTCTACTGATCGGCCCCCCACCGCCCGACCCTGGACCCGCCCCGGCCGCCCTCCGGCCGGGGCTTCAGGGCCTCCGGTGGAATGGGGTGCGGCGCCATCCCCGGCTCAGCTCACGGGCGCTCCGTGACGGGGTGGGCCCCCGGTCCGGGCAGGCTTGCCGGCGCCGTGGGTTCCAGCAGGTCCGCCAGGGAGGCATGTCGATAGATCACGGGCGCCTGATGCTGGAACAATCCGCCCGTGTCGGCGGTGGGCCCGTAGGTGGAGTGCAGGTCCTTGCCCAGCACCCGCGCCAGCAAGGTGAGCTGGCCCCGGTGGTGGGCGCTGTGCGTCATCCGCCGCACCAGCACCCAGGCCCGGCTTCGGGTCTCCCCGAAGAAGGTGGTGTCCTCCCCGAACCAGGCCTCCGGCTTGCCTTCCAGGAGCGCGAGGCGGGCCTGGGCGGCCGCGGCGTAGTGCTGGATGAAGGCTTCGCAGTGCTCCGACGCGGGCAGTGGCGGCAGGCCCGACTCCAACCCGAGCATCGTGCGCATCCAGGTGTCCTCGCTCACGCACTGGTGCACCATCTGCTCGTGCGGGGTGCGGGCACGGGGCTCCACCCGATGCTCGAGGTCGGCATCCGCGAACGCCCGCCACACCGAGAGGGTCTTGAAGAACTCCGTCTCGTAGCTCTCCACGAGGAAGGCGAAGGCGTGGGACATGGGACCTCCTAACGGGTGAGGTAACGCTCCCGCAGCGACTGCATCTGACGCAGGAAGGGACCAGGCTCGCCGAGCCCGCGGGCCAGCACGAGGCTGCCCTGGATCCCCACGAGGGCCTGCTCGGCGCGCGCGGCGGCCTCGGCCTCGGGGAGCCCAGCGTCGGTCGCCAGCTTCGTGAAGCCGGAGGCCAGGCGCTCCATCACCGCCTTCACCGCGGCCTTCACCTCGGGCCCGCCGCTGATGGGCATGACATCGAGGAGGCAGGACTTCCGCCCCTGGGCGTAGAAGCCCTCCAGGGCCTGCACCACTGATTCCAGGCGCTCCCCAGGAGCGCCCTCCGCCTCCAGGGGCCCGAAGACGTTCCCCTCCAGCCAGCCCCAGGCCAGACCCATCACGCCCTGGGCCATCTCCGCCTTCCCGCCGGGGAAGTGGTGGTAGAGGCTCGCCTTCCCCAGGCCCGTGACCTCGGAGATGCGGCTGAGGGAGACCCCATCGAAGCCGCAGGCGCGGAACTCCTCCAGGAGGTTCATCAGGATGCCCTCGCGGGTCGATCGCTCACCATTCATGCATTTAAATGTACACCGAACGATCGGTACAAAAAGTCCTTGACGAATGTTTTCGGAAGCTTAGGATTGAACTGTACCGATCGTTCGGTCCACACAAGGAGCCTCACATGAGCAAGACCGCCATCGTCCTCTTCTCCGATCCCAAGGCCGGCACCGAGGAGGCCCTCGGCCGCCTCTTCAACGCCCTCTTCCTCACCTACGACCTCAAGGAGCGGGGCGAGGAGGTGGCCCTCATCTTCCAGGGCGCCGGGGTCCGCTGGGCCACGGAGCTGGCCAAGGCCGACCATCCCGCCGCCCCCCTCTTCCGGGCCGTGCACGACAAGGTCGCCGGTGTCTGCGGCGGCTGCGCCGACGTGTTCAGCAGCGCCGAAGAGGTCCAGGCCACGGGCCTGACCCTGGGCCGCGACCTGCAGATCCCCGGCACCAAGGGCGTGATCAGCCTGGCCGAGTACCTGGCCAAGGG
>CAZVKM010000159.1:0-9103 GCA_964627685.1 uncultured Solibacteraceae bacterium
AGGCGCGTGCCAAGGCCGCGGCGGCCGCCGCCGACCAGAACCTCTCCCGGATGAAGGAGGCCGAGCGGAACCTGCCCGGCGAGGAAAAGGTGCGGGGCATCCAGGACCTCTACTCCGACGGTTCCTGGGACCGCTACGCCGTGACCCCCGCCGACACCAAGCGCTGGGAGGCGGCCCTGGCCGACCTGAAGGACGAGGAGAAGGCCCTCATCAAGGCCGGCAAGTACATGCACCGCATCACGGTGAAGAACGTGGGCAAGTTTCCCATGCCCATCATCCTGAAGCTCACCTTCGCGGACGGCAGCACGGAGGTCGTGCGCCTGCCCGTGGAGAGCTGGATGCAGAACGAGGAGCGCTTCGCCAAGCTGCTCACCCGCGACAAGCCCCTGGCCTCCGTGGAGCTGGATCCCTTCCACGAGATCCCAGACATCGACCGGGCCAACGACGCCTTCCCCCGCAAGCTCCCCGCGGTGCAGCCCCTCAAGCTCTTCAAGGCCCCGGAGATGCGGATGCCGAATCCCATGCAGCAGCGCAAGATGGAGGCGGACGCCAAGCCGGCGGACAAGAAGGAGAAGTAACATCCACCATCCGGAACTCCTCGATCTGCCCTGGGAGGGCCGCACCCGCCGGTGCCTGCTGTGGCAGCCGGAAGGAGGCGGCCCTTCCCCCCTGCTGGTGGGGCTCCACGGCACCGGTGGCACACCGAGGCTCATGGCCCGCTTCACCAACCTGCCCCACGCCGCCGTGGATCGGGGCTGGGCCCTGGCCCTGCCCGCGGCCCTGGGCACCCATGGCCAGGAGGATCCCGCCACCGGCGCCGCCTGGAACGTGGGCCCGGGCCTCGGCCACCCCGCCTTCAGTGCTGTGGACGACACGGGCTTCCTCAAGGCCCTGCCGGACCTGCTGAAGCTGCCCCCCAGCCCCACCTTCCTCGCGGGCTTCAGCAACGGGGCCCGCATGGGCTGGCGCCTGCTGCTCGAGGGGGACGCCCCCTACGCGGGCTTCGCCCTGGTCTCAGGCGCGCCGAACCAGGCCATCCCCGCCCAGGTGCGTCGCCAACCGGTGGCCCTCTTCCACGGGCGCCAGGACCAGCACATCCCCTTCAGCGGAGGGGTGGGGCCTCAGGGCCGTCGCGTCGCCTCCGATCCCGCTCCCGACACCGCGCATCGGCTGGCCCTCGCCATGGGCCTGGATCCCCGTCCCCGGCGCCGCCTGATGGGCACCCACACCTGGGACCGCTACGGGGAGGACCTCCACTTCTGGGCCCTGGACCAGGGTCATGCCTGGCCTGGGGGGCGCCGCTACGCCCCCGGTGCCGATGAGCCCACACCGGATGTGGACGCCTCGGCCTGGATCCTGGACTTCTTCTCGGAGCGTCTGCCATGAGATCCCGCGCCCTCCCGGTCCTCGCCCTCGCGCTACCGCTTGCGGCCCACCAGTACCCCGTGACCCAGGCGACGCTCACCTTCGTCGAAGGCGGCCTCCGCCTCAAGCTCCGGCTCTCCCTCCACCACTTCCACGCCGCTCTGGAGGACGTGGTGCGACACCGCATCGTCCTGAAGGACGGCGAGGACTATGCCCCAGCGGATCTGGAGCGCTATTTCCAAGGCCGCCTCGAGCTGAAGGGCGGCGCCACGGTGATCCCCTTCAAGGTGGTGGCCCAGGAGCTGGATCCCAAGGACCTCAGCGTGGTGCTCGAGGCCGCGGCCCCGGACGCCACCCACCTGACCCTGCGCCACACGGTGATGTTCGAGGTGAGTGCGCGTCAGCAGAACCTGGTGACCATCGAGGGGCTGGGCCCACGCCGGGGCCTCACCTTCGACAAGCGGCATCCCGAGCTGCCCCTGGGGGCGCCATGAGCGGCCATCCCTTCCTCGGAGGACTGGCCTGCGGGGCGGCGGGCGGGTTGCTGAGCGGGGCCTTCGGCATCGGCGGCGGCGTCATCCTCGTGCCCCTGCTCGGCCTGCTGCTGGGCCTCGATCAGGCCGGGGCCCAGGGCATGGCCCTCGCGGCCATGCTGCTCCCCAACGGCCTCCCTGCGGTGATGCACTACCACCGGCAGGGGATGAAGGTGGAACCCTGGCTCGTGACCGCCATGATCCCGGGCTTCCTCGGGGGCGTCACCGCAGGCGCCTACGCGGCCACGGCGCTCCCGCTCATGGGCCTCCGCCTCCTCTTCATCGCCTTCCTGCTCCTCGTGGCCTGGCGCATGGGCCACCCGGCCCATGCGGCCGCCATCCGGCCCGAACGCCCCTGGAACCTGCCGGATGCCCTGGCCATCGGGGCGGCCGGCGGCCTGGGCTCCGGGCTCCTGGGCATCGGCGGGGGCCTGGTGGTCATCCCCCTCCTGGCCTGGCGCTTCGGGTACAGCCAGCACCGGGCCCAGGTCACGAGCCTCGCCCTGATGTTGCCCCCCATCGGCCTTCCCGGCGTCTGGGTCTATGCCCACGCCCACCCCCAGGGACTGCCCTGGGCCGCCCTGGGAGGTGTGGCCCTCGGCTTCGCGGGGGCCGCGTTCCTCGGGGCGCGGTGGGCCACGGCCACCCAGGGCGGCCGCCTGAGGAAGGCCTTCGCGGGCCTCCTCGTGGGCATGGCCGCCCTGCTGCTGGTCCGGGCGATCAGAGGAACGTGAAGCGCGGGTAGGAGGCCCCCAGCAGGGTGTTGGTGGTGGCCGTGGCCTGGCCCAGCCAGCGGTCGAGCACCGTGGCGTAGAGGGATCGGAAGTCCGCATTGGCGCTGTACTTCATGTTCCCGTTCGAGTCCAGGCTCGCCAGGTTCGGGTAGGAGTCGTTGAACCCGCCCTTCACGGCCTTGCCGAGGCAGAAGGAGAGGCCCGCGGTGCCATGATCGGTGCCGCCATCGTTCTCCTTCACCCGACGGCCGAACTCGCTGAAGCCCATGATCATCACCCGGTCCTGGGCGTTCCCCTGGGCCGTGCTGATGGTGGCGAGGTCGTCGTAGAAGGCGCGGATGGAGCCCCCCAGCACCCGGAGGAGGTTCGGCAGGTCCGCCTTCTGGTTGCTGTGGGTGTCCCACCCGCCGAGACGGGCGTAGTAGATCTGCCCCTGGAGCCCTGACGCGATCATCTGGGCGATGAGCTTGAGCTGGTTCGAGAGGGAGCTGCTGAGGCGGCCGCCATCCGTCCGGGTGGTGGGGTAGTTGGCATCCCCGGGGTAGAGGATGGTGGAAGTGCGCGCCGGCAGCTGGTTGTTCGACCCGAAGGCCGGGTCGTTCTGGGCGTCGAAGAAGGCCTTCCCGTTCACCAGGGCCGCCTGGTAGCCCGCCGCGGAGAGGCCCGCGGGGGCCGGGGCGGCCAGGGCTGCGCCCCATCCGTTCTCCAGCAGGGCCGCGTCGTAGGGGGCGCCCACCTTGTTCGCCCGGAGGTAGGAGGGGTACACGAAGCCGCTGCCGTTGCTGATGGACACGAAGCTGCGGGTGGCCCCCTTCAGCATGAGCGGGCGATCCGAGGTGACGGTGATGCCCCGCAGCACGTCGCCGCTGGGGGAGAAGGCGGTGTCGGCGAAGCGCCCGAGCCAGCCCGTGCCGGCGGGGATGTTCGCGCCCTGGCCCCACAGGTCCCCCGCCGTGAAGTGCGAGAGGCTGAAGTTGGGCATGCCGATGCCCGGGATCCAGAAGACCCGTCCCTTCTGGCTGAGCTCCACCAGGCCCAGCAGATCGTTGGTGAGGGCATAGCCTCCGCCCACGTCCGTGCTGGTGCCGAGGTCCATGGCCAGGGTGGGCCGGGCGGCCTGGTAGGGCGCGAGGTTGGCCCCGGCGTTGGGGCCGAGGGCGCTGAGCCAATCCCAGCCCCCATCGATGTTGATCATCACCAGGATGGGCGCGGCGGGAATGGCGGAAGGGGGATCCACGGGCACCGGGGTGGCCTTGGTGCCGGGCTTGCTGCCGCCGCAGGCGGTGAGGCCGGCGAGGGCCGCGGAGGTGGCGGCGGCGGACTGGAGGAATTCGCGTCGGGTGGTCATCGAAACCTCCTAGTAGAGCTGGCCGGAAGGCGAGCAGAGGATGAGGAAGGCGAGCTCCCGGGCCTTGTTCTTGTCGGCGGCGGTGGCCCAGGCGAAGGCGGAGGGCCAGAGGGCGGCGATCCAGGCATCCCGCACGGAGGTCGGGATGGGGGCGGGCTGCAGGAGGGCCTCGAGCCGGGTGTAGACGTCCAGTCCCGAGGTGGGGGCAGTGGGGAACCACTGGTCCACGTTGGAGGGGCAGAGGACCAGCGTCTCCTTCACGTAGGTGTTCGAGCCGTTGTTGTAGTAGTTGTCGTAGCTCTCCGCGAGCGTGAGCGCAGCGGCGAGGCGCGCCCGATACCGCATCGCGTTGCTGTTGAGCCAGCCCACATCCTCCTTCCAGCCATTGGGGCCGTTGGGATCCAGGACCTTCATGCCCGCCTGGTCCAGGTAGGGGTTGGTGATCAGCCGCCAGGCGGGGAAGCCCTTCGGAGTCTGCGCATCGCCCGTGGCGAGGTCCATCCCCAGGGCCCGGGCGGCCCGGATGGTCCAGGACACGGGACCCTCCACGAGGCTGAAGCGGTTCGCGGCATCGAAGAAGAACTTGGACTTGAGGAGGGTCTTCAGGGTGGCCTTCAGGTCGAACCCGTTGCCCTGCAGCACCGCGCTGAGGTCCGTGGCGTCCACCGTCTGGTAGCTCGCGCTCACGAAATGCATCAGCAGGCGCTTGGCGAGGAAATCCCCGCAGTTGGAGGCCCGGGCGGTGAGGATGGAGCGCAGCGCGTTCTCGCCGGGTGCCTGCCCCCCCGCCGCCGTGGTGATGTTAAAGGTCCCTCCGAGGAAGGTGATGCTCGTGGTCTCCCCGTTGTGGGTGCCATCGGGGTGCATGTAATAGACTTTCCCGTTGCCCGGGGCCCCACCCCACCAGAGGAGGCTGCCCGCGGCCACCGCCTGGCCCTGATACACCATGAAGGTGGCCGTGGAGGCCTTCCACTGGCTGGGACTGGCGGGGTTCACCACCTTGGCCGCGGAGGGGATGACGAAGCTCCAGCCGCTGAGGGCGCGGGCGAGCTGGGTGATGTCGTTCTGGTTGTAGCCGTTGTCCACCCCGAGGCTGTAGAGCTCCATCACCTCCCGGGCGTAGTTCTCATTGGGGGTGCTGGTGTAGGCGGCGTTGTTGGACACGGAGTCGAGCCAGAGGGACATCGCCGGGTCCTTGCTCACCGCCACCATCAGATCCGCGAACCCGCCCAGGCCCTGGGTCCGGAAGAGGTCGATCTGGTTGAGCATGAGGGCGATGTTGTCGACCTTGTGCCAGCCCGTGGCGAACAGGTTGTGCCAGAAGAGGGCGATGCGCTCCGGGAAGCTGTAAGGGTTGTACTGCATCCGGAAGGCCCAATAGGCCTGCCCGGAGGGGAAGTCGTTCCGCCAGGCCTCCGACCCGCTCACGAGGTAGGCATGGGGGGCGGCCACCTTGGCCACGTTGACGGAGCCGGTGTCGCCGGTGTTCGCATCGACGGCGCCCGCGGTCACGGGGTCCGCCCGGTTCCCGAGCACGGCCGCGAAGAGGGCGGCGTCCCCGGCGGCGGCGACTTCCGCCGAGAGGGTCCCCTCGATCCAGGCGTCGATGGTGGCGCCGGGAGGGAGGGCCGCCAGCTCCGCGGCACGTTCGGGGGTGACCCCGAAGCCCGCCCGGCGGGCGAAGTGCTCCACATCCGGCACGGTCCAGGAGGAGATGGGCGTCAGGTCGGCCATGGCGGGGCTCCCGTATGCGGTGGGTCAGTTGTTGGCGGCGCCGGCGATGATCCAGGCCTTGAGCGTGTCGATGGTGGGACGGCAGAGGGTGCTCCCCGCGGGCATCTGCGTACCCGTGGCCGAGCCCGTGGCGGCCTGGCCCGGAGACCCGGGCACCAGCGGATCCACCTTCTCGTAGAGCCAGGAGCGTCGATTGGCCGCCGTGAGGTCATCCCCGGACTTGATGTAGGACCAGCCGGGGAGCGCCGCCGCGGGCTTGTCCACCAGGGCGGTGTAGAGGGCGGGGGCGCTGAGGTTCAGGTTCACCCGGGTGCCGGGGTTGTCATGGCAGCTGGCCGACTTGGTCCCGCAGCTCTGCTGGATGAAGGGGTACACATGGGCGGACCAGGTGGGGGTGGCCGGCACGGCGGCGATGGGGCAGCTGGCCACGGGGCCCGCCGGAGGCGCCGGGGACTCGGCCGAGCCGCCCCCCCCACCGCAGGCGGAGAGGAGGAGGAGGGGCGGGAGCAGGGCGAGGGGCTTCATGGGGTTCCAAGGAGGCCATCGGTAAGGCCAGGGCCGGACAGGAGGGGGAGGGGGTGGAAAAGGACGAGGGAAGTCCCCCAGGTTAGGACGCCTCGGCCCGGCCGGCCGTCTCCTTCAGGGACCCCCCCGGGAGGCTGGGCGGGTGGTCGATCCGGCTGGCCGAACGGGGCGGGCGGAGGCCCTGTAAGATGGAGCGGACGAGGTTGCCCGTGCCCCTGGATGCCCCCACCCAGCTCTACCAAGGCGAGCGCCTTCGGGACCTCATCCTCTGCTATTCGGGGCCGTGGGCCTTCCGTCCCTACCTCTCCGCCCGGGAGGATGAGGACCTGCTTTGGCACGCCCGGCAAGGCGTCATCCTCGCCTTCGTGGAGTGCGTGGTGACGTTGCTCCTGCTCATCCTCGGTCTCTTCCCCCTGGTGGGCCTGTTGGCCGTCCGCATCTTCCTCCCGCTCTGGCTGCTCTGGTGCCTGGCCATGAGCGTGGCCAGCATCCTGCAGGGCACGAAGGGCCGACGCCACCAGATCCCGGTCCTGCATCAGTTCATCGACTACCTCTAGGACCTCCGTGGCCATGGAACCCTCCCGCCTGCCGCCCACCACCGGGGTGCCCGCGCTGGACCAGGATCATGCCGCCCTCTACGAAGCCCTGGACCGCCTGGATCGGCTCACCGCGGTGGGCTCCGGAGAGGCCGCGACCCGCGCCTGCCTCGACTTCCTGGCCGTCTACACCGTGAAGCACTTCGAGGCGGAGGAGGCCGTGCTCCGCAGGCACGCCTATCCCCAGTTCTCAGACCATGCCGCGGAGCACGTGGCCCTCCTGCACCTGGTGGCGGCCCAGCGGGCGCGGCTGGAGCAGGACCCCACCTCCGGCCGGGAGATCGCGGCCCTCCTCATCTCCCACTTCGAGCGCCACATCCATGGTGCGGACATGCACTATGCGGCCTTTCTTCAGGGGCCACCCACCCGCTGAAGTCCAGCCTCCCGGGCATGGAGGATCAGCATCGCGTCGCCGTAGCTGAAGAACCGGTAGCGCGCGCGCACCGCTTCGGCATAGGCCCGCTGGGCCGTGGCCGGCCCCAGCAGGGCGCTCACGAGCACGAAGAGCGTGCTCTCCGGCAGGTGGAAGTTCGTCAGCAGGTGATCCGCGGTCCTGAGCTGGTACCCAGGGGTGATGAACAGGCGCGTCGCGCCCTCCGGGGCGAACCGGGATCCATCCCAAGCCCCCTCCAGGGTGCGGAGGGCCGTGGTCCCCACCGCGAGGAGGGGACGGTCCCTGGAGGCCAGGGTGGTCTCGAGCGCCGCGAGGGTGGCGGGCGGGATCTCGAACCGCTCCTCGTGCATCACGTGGTCGGCCAGGTCGTCGGCTTCCATGGGACGGAAGGTCCCCAACCCCACGTGGAGGCGCACGGGTCGCCAGAGGCACGCCTGGGCCTGCAGGGCGGCGATGAGCTCCGGGGTGAAGTGGAGCCCGGCGGTGGGGGCCGCCACGGCCTCCCCCTGGTCCGCTGCGAACACCGTCTGGTAGCGGGACTCGTCCTCGCCACCCGCCACGTGATCGATGTAGGGCGGCAGAGGCAGGCGGCCGATGCGATCGACCTCATCCCATTCCAGCGGGTGATCGCTGGCGACCCGCACCACCCGCAGGCCCTCCGGCAGGGAGTCCAGGATCTCGATCCGGGCGAGCGCCCGGCCGGACTCAGGGTCCACCACCTCCGCGGCCGCTCCGGGTTTGAGCCGTGCCCCCGGTCGCACCATGGACTCGAAGCACCCGCCACCCAGGGACTTGAGCAGGAGGGCCTCGCCCTTCCCGCCCCCGCCCCGGCGCAGGAACAGCCGTGCATGGCGCACCCGCACATCGTTGGGCACGATGAGGCTCCCCGGCGGCACCAGCTCCGGCAGGTCGCGGATGCTCCGGTGCTCGAGCAGGCCGGTCCTCGCATCCACCACCAGGAGGCGGGCCTCCTCCCGTCGGGGCGCCGGGGCCTGCGCGATGAGCTCCGGGGGCAGCTCGAAGTGGAAGTCGGTGCGCTTCACCGGCTTCAGGCCTCGGCGAACTGGAGCTTGTGCAGGCGGGCGTACTCGCCGCCCAGGGCGAGCAGCTCCGCATGGGTGCCCGTCTCCACCACCCGACCCTGCTTCATGGCGCAGATGCGGGTGGCCTTCTGGATGGTGCTGAGCCGGTGGGCGATCACCAGGGTGGTGCGGTCCTGCATCAAGGCCTCCAGGGCCGCCTGCACCGCCCGCTCGCTCTCGGTGTCGAGGGCGCTGGTGGCCTCGTCCAGGATGAGGATGGGCGGGTCCTGCAGGAGGGCCCGGGCGATGGCGAGGCGCTGGCGCTGGCCGCCGCTGAGGCTGGAGCCCGTCTCCGCCAGGGGGGTGTCGTAGCCCTTCGGGAGCTTGCTCACGAAGTCGTGGGCGTGGGCCTTCCTCGCGGCGTCGATGACGGCCTCCCGGGCGGCGGGCGAGCCGTAGGCGATGTTGTCGTGCACCGTGTCCATGAAGAGCAGGGTCTCCTGGGTCACGGTGCCGATGCGCGCCCGCAGGGCCCTCGGATCAAACGCCCGCAGGTCGATCCCGTCCAGGGTGATGCGACCCTCGGTGGGGTCGAAGAAGCGGGGCACCAGGTTCACCAGCGTGGTCTTGCCGCCGCCGCTGCCCCCCACCAGGGCCACGGTCTCGCCGCGCCGCACCTCCAGGTCGATGCCGTTCAGCACCCGGTGCTTCGCGTCGTAGGCGAAGTGCACCCCTTCGAAGCGCAGGACCTCGGGCTGCGGCGGCACCGGCTTCGGGTCCGCCGGGGCGGCGATCTCGGCCTGGCGGTCCAGGAGGGAATAGACCCGGTCCAGGCTGGCGCCCGCGGCCTGG
>CAZVKM010000160.1:0-3290 GCA_964627685.1 uncultured Solibacteraceae bacterium
TGCCGCGGTAGGTCCTGCCGCCTTCTGCGCGGGGGGTGCCGGCGGTAGAGTGGAGGCACCTTCCCTCCAGCCCACCCCGCGCCCCTCGGCCCCCGAGGGCGCCGACCCGGGACCGCCCCATGAAGCTGCTCGTCAAGTTCAACCTGGCCTTCCTCGCCCTCTTCCCCGTGGCCCTGGCCGTGACGGGGACCCTCTCCCAGCGCCTGCTCCGACAGAACGCCCGGGAGGAGGTGGTAATGCACGCCCGGATCATGATGGAGTCGGCCCGGGCCTCCCGGAAGTACACCAGCACCAAGATCCAGCCCCTGCTGGCACCGCAGATGGGCGAGGTCTTCCTGCCCCAGAGCGTGCCCGCCTTCGGGGCCACGGAGCAGTTCGCGGAGCTGCAGAAGACCTTCCCGGAATACAGCTACAAGGAAGCCACCCTGAACCCCACCAACCCCCGGGACCGGGCCACGGACTGGGAGGCGGACATCGTGTACCAGTTCCGCCAGCGGGGCGGGAGCGAACTGATCGGCGAGCGGGCGACCCCCATGGGGCCCTCCATGTTCCTGGCCAGCCCCATCCAGATCACCCAGGAGTCCTGCCTGGCCTGCCACAACACGGCGGAGACGGCCCCCAAGAGCGTGGTGGCCAAGTACGGCAACGGGAACGGCTTCGGCTGGACCATGGGCGAGATCATCGGCGCCCAGGTGGTGTCGGTGCCCATGACCGTGCCCATCCAGAAGGCCGACCGCGTGTTCCGGGTGTTCATGATCTCCATGGCCGCGGTGCTGGGCGGCCTCTTCCTCATCTTCAACATCATGCTCACGGTGATGGTGGTGCGGCCCGTGTCGAAGCTCGCCCGCATCTCCGACCAGGTGAGCCTGGGCAATCTGGAGGCGGAGGAGTTCCAGGGCCGCAGCCGCGATGAGATCGGCACCCTGGCCCAGTCCTTCTCCCGCATGCGCAAGAGCCTCACCCGCGCCCTGAAGATGATCGACTGACCATGGAGCTCACCCGGCTCGGCAAGTACCAGGTGCTGGAGGTCCTCGGAAAGGGGGCCATGGGCCTGGTCTACCGCGGCTACGACCCGGGCATCGATCGCCCCGTGGCCCTGAAGACCATGCGCCCGGAGATCGCCGACGATCCCCTCTCCGGCGAGGACATGCTCACCCGCTTCAAGCACGAGGCCCGGGCCGCGGGGCGCCTGCAGCACCCCAACATCGTCACCGTGTTCGACGTGGGCGAGTCCGAGGGCACCGCCTTCATCGTGTTCGAGCTGGTGGAGGGCGCCTCCCTGGGCGCCTACCTGGCCCAGCGACCGCCCCTCACGCTTGGGGAGCTGGGCAACCTCATGGGCCAGCTGCTCTCAGGCCTGGGCTACGCCCACGCCCATGGCATCGTGCACCGGGACATCAAGCCCGCGAACCTCTTCGTGACGCCGGAGGGGCAGCTGAAGATCTCCGACTTCGGCATCGCCCGCAGCCTCACCCAGGCGGGCCTCACGGCCACGGGGTCCATCCTGGGCACGCCCTACTACATGTCCCCGGAGCTCTACTCCGGTGTGCCCGTGGACGCCCGCTCCGACCTCTTCGCCTGCGGCGTGCTCCTCTACGAGCTGCTGGTGGGCCACCGTCCCTTCGATGGGGACACGGGCATGGTCACTTACCAGGTCTGCAACGTGGACCCCACCCGCCCCAGTGCCGTGGCGCCCCACCTGCCCAAGGTCCTGGACGAGGTGGTGCTCACGGCCCTGGCCAAGCGTCCCGAAGCGCGCTACCAGGAGGCCGCGGCCTTCGCGGCGGCCCTGCAGGCAGCGCTGCGGGGCGAGGGCACCCCCGAACAGCTGGAGACCCTGAACACCCTGCTCCCCACCCGGAGCCTCAAGGCCGCCCCGCCGGCCCAGGAGGGCTCCACCTGGTCGGCGGAGGTGCTGGCCACCTACGAGCGCATCCTCGTGGACCTGGTGGGCCCCGTGGCCAAGGCCCTGGTGCGCCAGGCCGCCACCGGCACCCGGGAGTCCCGGGAGCTCACGGAGCGCCTCGCCGCGGGCCTGGACACTGAGGCCGACCGCAAAGCCTTCTACCGCGCCGTGCGGGCCTCGGGCCTGGACGCGCCGCCCCCCAGTTCCGGCAGCCAACCCCCACCGCCCCCGGAGCAGCCCATGCCGGCCCTGGATCCGGGTCTGGTGGCCGCCGCCGTGGCCCGGCTCAGCGCCCACCTGGGCCCCATCGCCCAGGTACTGGCCCGCAAGGCCCTGCCCCACGCCCGGGATCTGGGCCACTTGGACCTCCTCCTGGCGGAGCACCTGGAGGATCCCGAGGAGCGCGAGGCCTTCCTCAAAGGCGGTTCACGGTCCCGCTGAAGCGGCACCGGTCACAGGGCCCCGCCCCTGTGAGCGGGGTCACGGGCCCCGGGCCCCTTGCTCCCTGAAGATCGAGGCAGGACGTGGGGTTCACCATGCGCGCTTCGATTCTCTTCGCCATCCTCGCCGGGCTCGCCTGGGGCGCCGGCGGCTACTTCGAGAAGGCCGGTCTCAAGGTGCTCGGCCTCCCCCCCCTCGCCGGCATCACCGTGCGCACCACCGTGGCCCTCCTGGTGCTGGGCTCCCTCTCCATCGGCGCCTGGAAGGGCGTGGGCTTCGAGGGAAAGGGGCTGGGCTGGGCGATGCTCATCATCGGGGGCGGCATCATCGCGGGCTCCCTGGGCATGTGGAGCTTCTACAAATCCCTCAGCCTCTCCCACAACCTCGGCGTGACCCTGGCCCTGGCCTTCGCCTGCAGCCCCCTCGCGGGCACCGCCCTGGGCCTGGTGAAGGGGGACCAGCCCATGAACCGCGCCACGGCGGCGGGCCTCCTCACGATCGTGGCGGGCATCGTGGTGCTGCAGCTGGGCAAGGTGCATCCCGCCCCCCGCTGAGCCGGTCTCCACAGGGTCATGTTGCCCAGCTGGGGCCTCGGCCTGGTTGGATTGTCACACTCGTGAAACATTGAAATACAAGGATCGATCTCGGAAAAAAGATTCTTGACTATTTTTGTCATCAATACGAAGCTGGGGATGTACCGAGTTCTTTGCCAGTTCCATAGCGCGATATCCAGAAAGGTGGAGGGACGGGCCCTGTGAAACCTTGGCAACCTGCCCGCGATTGCGGGTTTTGGTGCCAATTCCCGCCGGAGGCTGCACGCAGCGTTCCGGAGAGATGACGAGCTGAGTTCGAACGACAAACGTCGGTATACCCATTTATCTATCTGGCCTCTTCCCCGGGAGAGGGCTTCGCGCGTGGCGCTGATGGCAGGACCCCAGCGAGG
>CAZVKM010000160.1:3300-9074 GCA_964627685.1 uncultured Solibacteraceae bacterium
AGATGCCGAGCTGTCATGACTGGCAGACGCGGAGGGGCCCGAGACACCAGACGGTGGCCTCGGGCCCCTCTTCTTTGGATCGCGTCGGACGCCCTTCCGACCCCGGAAGGGCCTAAGGGGCTGTTGCCAGCCAACCCGACCCGTCGGGTCGGCTGGAGGGCCCCTGATGGCAACGCTCGTCAGGAGCCCCCATGCACAGCCCCCACGCGATCCCCACCTTCCACCAGGCCATGCGGGCCTGCCTCTGTTGTCGCGGCGACCACTTCGCCCCACCGACCTCCAGGAGCCCGCATGACCCGCACGACCGAACCTGATTCCGCCTTCGTCTCCCTCGTGGGGGCCGGCCCGGGCTGCCCGGACCTGCTGACCCTGCGCGGCCTGCGGGCCCTGGAGCAGGCGGACGTGATCCTCTACGACGCGCTGCTGGAACCGGACTACGCCGCCCTCTTCCCCGAAGGCGCCCTGGCCCTGCCCGTGGGCAAGCGCTGCGGGGGGGGCACGCCGCAGGCGCACATCCACGCCCTGCTCCTCGAACATGCCCGGCCGGGCCGCCGCGTCGTGCGCCTCAAGGGCGGGGATCCCCTGCTCTACGGCCGAGGCGGCGAGGAGGCCCAGGTGCTCGAGGCCGTGGGCATCCCCTTCGAGATCATCCCCGGCGTCTCCGCCCTCCAGGGCGCCGCCGCGGCCTCCGGCATCCCGCTCACCCACCGCGGCGTGAGCCGGGAGCTGCGGGTCCTCGAAGGGCACCACCTGCTGGACCGCGATCTGGACTGGGACGGGCTCGCCCGCTTCGAGGGCACCCTCGCCCTCTTCATGGCCACCCGCACCGTGCAGGGCGTGGCCGAGCGGCTCCTGGCGCATGGCGCCCCCGGCGACCTCCCGGTCGCCCTCATCGAGCGGGCCTTCTGCGAAGGCCAGGTCACCACCGTGACCACGCTCGCCCGCGCGGGGGCGGGACACCTCTGTTGTCGCACCGAGGGCCCCGGTCTCGTGCTCATGGGCGCCGTCATCGACGAGCGCACCCGCCCCTTCTCCACCCCCTTCTCCCTTCTCCACGTCCATGACCCTGCTACCGCTCTTCCTCGATCTGAAGAACCGGCGCGTGCTGCTGGTGGGGGCGGGGCGCGTCGCGCAGGATAAGCTCCGCGCCCTCGCCCCCACGGGCTGCGCGTTGCGGGTCGTCGCCAAGGCCATCCCGGAGGCCATGCGCCGGGAGGCCCGCGGTCTCGGGGTCCAGTGGCGTGAAGGCGCCTTCGAGCCCAGGGACCTGGAGGGCGCCCTCCTCGTCGTGGCCGCCACCAACGATCCCGCCGCCAACGCCGCCATCGCCGCCGCCGCCCGCGCCCGGGGCGTCCTCGTCAATGCCGTGGACGATCCGCCCGCCTGCGACGCCTACTTCGCCGCCACGATCCGGCGCGGCCCGCTCACCTTCGCCATCGGCACCCAAGGAGGCTTCCCGGGTCTCGCCCGGGCCGTCCGCCGCCTTCTCGAGGCCCTCCTCCCCGAAGGCGACGGTCCCCTGCTCCTGCGGCTGGCCCAGGCCCGCGCCCGGGTCCGGAGCCTCCCCGACCCCGAAGCCCGCAAGGCCGCCCTCGACCCCCTCCTCTCCGCCTTCGAAGCCACCTATCCCGGAGTGATCCATGACCGTCTCCGTTGAAGATCTCAAGCGCGACTCCCGCCACCTCCGCGGCACCCTCGCCGAGGAGCTGGCCTCCCCGGAGCCCGGCTTCGCGGAGGGCTCCCAGCAGCTCCTCAAGCCCCACGGCCTCTACCAGCAGACCGACCGGGACGCCCGCAAGGCCGCCAAGGCCACGGGGGAGGCGCCACCGCCGCCCGCCCTCATGGCCCGGGGCCGGATCCCCGGCGGCCGCCTCGACGCCCGCGCCTGGCGGGTGTGGGACGCCTTGGCAGACACTTACGGGGATGGCAGCCTCCGGATCACCACCCGGCAGAGCCTGGAGCTGCATGGCGTCCTCAAGGGCGATCTGAAGGCGACACTGAAGGGCCTGCGGGAGGGCCTCCAGACCACCACCGGGGCCTGCGGCGACGTGGTGCGCAACGTCCTCGCCCCGCCCAACCCCACGGGGCGCCCCGACCTGGCCCGCCTGGCCGAGGAGGCCGCGCAGCTCTCGGATCACTTCAAGGCCGCCAGCCGCGCCTATGCGGAGATCTTCCTGGATGGCGAGCGCGTGCCCGACGAGCCGGAGGTGGAGCCCCTCTACGGGGCGACCTACCTGCCCCGCAAGTTCAAGATCGCCCTCACCCTCGCCGGCGAGAACACCGTGGACCTCCTCACCCACGACCTGGGCCTCGCCGCCACCTTCGAGGACGGCGAGCTCACGGGCTGGCATGTCTTCGCGGGTGGGGGCATGGGCATGACCCACGGCAACGACCAGACCTTCCCCCGACTGGCGGATCACCTCGGGTGGATTCCCACCGGAGCCCTCCTCCGCACCTCGGAAGCGGTGGTCTCCCTCCACCGCGACTTCGGCGACCGGGGCAACCGCCGCCGAGCCCGCCTCAAGTACGTGCTCCACGACCGCGGCGCCGCCTGGGCCCGGGCCGAGGTCGCCACCCGCAGCGGCGTGCCCTTCGAGGACCGCCCCCTGCCCACCTGGACCACGCCCACCCTCCTGGGCTGGCACCGGGCCCAGGACGGCACCTGGTCCCTGGGGCTCCACACCCTCAGCGGACGCATCCAGGGCCCGCTCAAGGACGCCCTCCGCGAAGCCATCGGGGCCTACGCCCTCGGCGTGCAGCTCACCCCCGAGCAGGATCTGGTGCTCACCGGCATCCGGCCGGAGGACCGGGAAGCCCTCCAGGCCCACTTCGAGGCCCGCGGCCTGCCCACGGAGGCCCCGGGGCGCGCCTACGACCGGGCCCTCGCCTGCGTGGCCCTGCCCTGGTGCGGCCTTGCGGTGGCGGAAGCGGAGCGGGCCCTGCCCGCCTTCCTCGCCCCCCTCCAGGCGGCGCTGGATCGCCATGGCCGGACCGACCAGGCGCCCACCTTCCGCGTGACCGGCTGCGCCAACGGCTGCGCCCGGCCGTATGCGGCCGAGCTGGCCCTGGTGGGGCAGGCCCCGGACCGCTACGTCCTCTGGGCCGGCGGCAGCGCCGAAGGCACGGAGCTGGCCTTCCCGGTGCGCGACAAGGTGACGCCCTCGGAGCTGCCCGGCCTCTTCGACCGCCTCGTGGAGGCCTGGGTCCAGCAGGGCCATCCCGGTGAGCCCTTCGGCGCCTTCGCCCGCCGCCTCCGCCCCGCCGGCCTCGCCGAGGCCCTGGCGGCCTCCCTCCGGAGCTGAGCGTGGACGCCCTCACCTTCACCCAGCTCCTCGCCCTCGCCGGCATCACCTTCGCCGCGGCCACGATCAACGGCGCCCTGGGCCACGGCTTCTCCACCCTCACGGTCCCCGTGGCCCTGCTCTGGCTCAGCCAGCGCCTGCTCAATCCCGTGCTGGTGCTGCTGGAGGTCGTCATCAACCTCTTCGCCTTCCTCGCCAGCCTCGGCGCCTTCCCAGCCGTATCCCGGCAGGTGGGCCCCATGGCCCTCGCCCTGCTACCCGGGATCGTCGCGGGCGCCCTCGTCCTGCGCTTCGTCCCGAGCGGCCCCCTCAAGATCGCCACCTACGCCCTCCTGCTGCCCCTGGCCCTCTGGCAGGCCTTCGGCCGCAAGCCCAGACGGGCCCCCAAGCCCGTGGTCTACGGGGCTGTCACCGGGATCCTCTACGGCCTCACCACCATCAGCGGCCCGGTGCTGAGCCTCTACTTCCACCACCACCAGACGCCCAAGGCCGAGTACCGCGCCGCCATCAGCTTCCTGCGCCTCGTGGAGAGCGCGGCTTCCGCCGTGGCCTTCCTCGCCCTGGGGCTGATGGGGGGCCCCACCGTGCGTGCCGCCCTGCCCCTGCTCCCCGGCGTCGCCCTGGGGCTCCTGGCGGGCCAGGCCCTGCTCCGCTGGGTACCGGACCATGCCTTCCGCGGCTTCTGCTGCCTCTTCAACGTGTTCGCGCTCTCCTTCGGCCTCTCCCGCCTCCTCGCCCCGAAGGGCCTGCCGCCCCTGGCCGGCCTGGCCCTCTGGGTGATCCCCACCGCCTTCGTGCTCCTGCTCAAGCGCCGGACCGAAGCCTCTGCCTCGGAGGAGGCCGCATGAGCCCCACCACCTTCGACCTCGACGCCCTGAACGCCAAGCTCCGGGGCGCCCCCCCCGAGACCATCCTCGAGGCGGCCCTGGACCTGGAGCCCACGGGGCTGCGCCTCGCGTGCTCCCTGGGCCTGGAGGACATGGCCCTCCTGCACATGATCCGCGCGGCGGGCCTCCCCATCGACGCCTTCGTGCTCGACACCGGCCGCCTGAACCCCGAGACCTACACCCTCCTGGCGGAGGCCCAGTCCCGCTACGCGCCGGTGGCGGTCTACTTCCCCCAGGCCGAGGCCGTGGAGGCCTTCGTGAATGCGGAGGGGATCGACGCCTTCCGCCGCAGCCTCGACCTCCGGAAGGCCTGCTGCGCCCTCCGGAAGGTGGAGCCCCTCGGTCGCGCACTGAAGGGCGCCAGGGGCTGGATCACGGGCCTGCGAAGGGACCAGAACCCCACGCGGCGGGATCTCGGCGCCTTCGAGCTGGACTGGTCCCAGGGGGGGCTGCTCAAGGTGAACCCCCTCCTGGCCTGGTCCCTTGAAGAGACCTGGGCCTATGTGAATGCCCACGACGTGCCCGTGAATCCGCTCCATGCCCAGGGCTTCCCGAGCCTCGGGTGCGCCCCCTGCACCCGCGCCGTCGCGCACGGTGAGGATCCCCGCGCCGGCCGCTGGTGGTGGGAACAGCCCGAACACAAGGAATGCGGACTCCACCCTGCGAAGGCGACCCGATGACGACCCTCACGCTCACCCACCTCGACTGGCTTGAAGCCGAGGCCATCCACATCCTGCGGGAGGTGGCGGGCCAGGCTGCCAATCCCGCCCTGCTCTTCTCCGGGGGCAAGGACAGCCTCGTGCTGCTGCGCCTGGCGGAGAAGGCCTTCCGTCCCGGCCGCTTCCCCTTCCCCCTCCTCCACATCGACACCGGGCACAACTACCCCGAGGTGATCGCCTTCCGGGACCTCCGTGCCGCGGAGCTGGGCGAGCGCCTGATCGTGCGGAGCGTGGAGGACTCCATGGCCCGGGGCACGGTGCGCCTGCGCACCCCCGATGAATCCCGCAACCGCCACCAGAGCGTGACCCTGCTGGAGGCCATCGCCGAGCTCCAGTTCGACGCCCTCATCGGCGGCGCGCGGCGGGACGAGGAGAAGGCCCGCGCCAAGGAGCGCATCTTCTCCTTCCGCGACGCGTTCGGACAGTGGGATCCCAAGGCCCAGCGCCCCGAGCTCTGGGACCTCTACAACGCCCGCATCGCCCCCGGCGAGCACATCCGCGCCTTCCCCATCTCCAACTGGGCGGAGCTGGACGTCTGGCAGTACATCGAGCGGGAGGGACTGGAGCTTCCCAGCATCTACTTCGCCCATGAGCGCGAGGTGGTGCGCCGCCCCGGGGGGCTGCTGATGCCCGTCACCCCGCTCACCCCCGTCCGGCCCGGGGAGCCCGTCGAGCGCCTCTCGGTGCGCTTCCGCACCGTGGGCGACATCCCCTGCACGGCCCCCGTGGCCAGCACCGCCCGCACCGTGGCCGAGATCCTCCTGGAGACCGCCACCACCGACCTCACCGAACGGGGCGCCACCCGCCTGGATGACCAGACCAGCGAGGCCTCCATGGAACAGCGCAAGAAGGAGGGATATTTCTGA
>CAZVKM010000161.1:0-8932 GCA_964627685.1 uncultured Solibacteraceae bacterium
TCAAGCACTACGAGGTGTGGCGCGCCGCCGGGGCCGCCGCGCCCCAGAAGGTGGCGGAGGTGGCCACGGCCGCCTACACCGACACCGCCCTGGAGGTGGGCGTGGCCTACCACTACGCCATCGTGGCCGTGGACCAGCGGGGGAACGAGTCCCAGCGCTCTGACGAGGGGTTGGTCGAGGTTAGCGACAGCCGCCTCCCCGGCAAGCTCGCGGTGCAGGGGCTCCAGGGGGCGGCCAGCACCGCGGTGCTGGTGCCCGGCACCCCGCA
Source organism: uncultured Solibacteraceae bacterium (assembly GCA_964627685.1). GTDB lineage: Bacteria > Acidobacteriota > Holophagae > Holophagales > Holophagaceae > JAFDVN01. The sequence continues at coordinate 269 of CAZVKM010000161.1, forward strand.
CCGCTCCTACCTGCGTCCCGCGGGGAAGACCTTCAAGCTCGCCGACAAGACCCACCTGGCCAAGGCCGGGGCCTCCCTCAAGCTCCCGGCCGGGCTGGCCGCCCCCGCGGCCGCCGCGGCGCCGGGAATGCCCGCCTCGGGCGCGAAGCTTGGGACGGGCACCCTGGCGCCGAAGGTCACCGGGGCCCCCAAGGGCCTGGGTCTGGCCTCCCCCATGGCGGGGGTGAAGACCCTCGAGGTCGCCACCGCCGATCCCAAGACCATGAGCTTCCCCGCCGTGGCCACGAAGGCCCTCACGAGCCCCAAGGCCCTGGCCCTCAACGTGATGCTCCTGGAGCCGGCCAACCCCAAGGAGATCCGGGTGGTCCTGGAGTGGAAGCGGCCCCTGGAGGGCATGCCCCTGGAGTACGCCATCTTCCAGGCCCCCCAGAAGTTCGAAGTGAAGCACGTGGCCCGTCCCGAGGTGACGATGGTGGAGGGCTTCTCCCTCCGCGAGGCCGGGGCCGCCAAGCCCACAGCCACGGCCAACCCCACGCTGTCCGCTTCCGCCGTCGCCCTGGCCGCCAAGCCCGCGCCCTCGGGTGGCGGGGCCTCCGCCGCGATGTCCCCCGGCACCTTCAAGGTGGTCACTTCGCCCGAGGTCCACGCCTCCGTAGTGAAGGGGGTCGTGGCCACCAGCGCCGGGGCCCTCCGGGAGGCCCCCAGCCGCAAGGGCATGCGGTCCCAGCTGGTCCTGGTGCCGGAGCCCGGCACCTTCACCAAGGTCAATGAGGCCCCGGTGGGGGTGGAGCGCTTCGCCGTCACCTTCCCCGCGGATGCGGCCCAGTTCGGCGGGGCCACCTTCTACTTCCGGGTCCAGGCCTTCACCCGGGAGTTCGGCCGCCTGGTGGAGGGCCCCCAGAGCGCCCCTGTGGAAGTGCGTCTCCCCGATGTCGTCCCGCCGGCCGCCCCGGCCACGGGCGCCCTCACCCTGGCCTCCACGGGGGGCGATCAGTTCAACGTGGCCCTGGACTGGGCGCAGGTCTCGGCCCGGGACCTCGCGGGCTACGTGGTGGAGCGGCAGACCTTCAACACGACGATCGTGGATGGCCTCGTGCAGCCCACCACCGCCCAGGGGGAGCCCGTGAAGGTCACGCCGGAGCCCCAGGCCGCGCGCACCTTCCTGGAGAAGGCCACGCCCGGGGGCTACCAGCGCTACACCGTGCGGGCCGTGGACAAGACCGGGAACGCCTCGGAGCCGAGCACGCCCCTGGATGTGTTCGTCCCGGGCGAGACCATGCCGGGGGCCCCCACCGGCCTGGCCCTGGCGGGGAACCGCCTGACCTGGAAGGCGGCGCCCAACGCCCAGGGCTACAGCGTGTGGCGCTCCTTCTCCGGCCTGGAGGAGGACTTCGAGCAGATCAGCGGCCTCCTGGGTGCAGAGGAGACGGGCTTCAACCTCCCGGCCGAGGGCACGCTGCACCTGCGCGTGGTGGCCCGCAGCCGCACGGGCATGCACCAGACCGCCTCGGCCCCCGTGGTGCGGACGCCCTGAGGGGACGGCTCCGGGGTGGCGCCGGGTCATACTCGGAGCTGCCCCGCCTGGAGCCTGCACCATGTCCGAAGGTCCCTCCCACTGCCTCAACTGCGACGCGCCGCTCCATGGGCCCTACTGCGCGGCCTGTGGTCAGCGGGAGCAGCACCGGGTGGTGCCCCTGGGGCACCTCCTCCAGGAGCTGGCCCACGAGCTGCTCCACGTGGACCACCACGTGCTGGGCACCTTCAAGGCCCTGCTCCTCCGGCCGGGGCAGCTGACCGTGGAATACCTGGAGGGGCGCCGGGCCCGGCAGATCGCCCCCCTCCGGCTCTACCTGATCACGAGCTTCTTCCTCTTCCTGCTCCTGGGCACCCTCGCTCCCCGGGTGATCCAGCCCGGGGCCAAGGGCAAGGTCCACGTGGTGGCGCCCAAGGGGACTCCCGCCACCTCCGCGGCCGCGGCGGATCCGGGGGCCTCCCCATCCTTCGAGGCGCGGATGGAATCCGGGGCCCGGAAGGCGGAGGCCGATCCCCGGGCCTTCCTGGGGCAGATCGTGGCCCTGCTCCCCAAGGTGATGTTCATCCTCCTGCCGGTCTTCGCCCTCCTCCTGAAGGGGCTCTACCTCCGGCGGGGGATCCTGTATGCGGCCCACGTGATCTTCGCCCTGCACACCCACACGGCGGCCTTCCTGATGTTCCTGGTCACCCTCGCCCTGGGGCAGATCCCCGGCCTGGCCGGGTGGGTGACGCTGGCCCTCTTCCTGGGGCTTCCCGCCTACCTGCTGCTGGCCCTGCGCCGCACCTACGGGCAGTCCTGGCCCCGGACGGTCGTGAAGGGGGTCTTGCTGGCCGGGGTCTATGGCCCCCTGCTGCTGGCGGGGGCCATCGGGGTCATCGTCTGGGCCGTCTATCAGGCGGGCTGAGGGTCCCCCTTCGTCGGCTTGAAGGGGGCCCGCCGCGGGGGCTGGGCCGGCTCCGGGAGCACGCGCAGCAGCCCCTGCACGGCGGTGTTCATGGCCGGGATGCGGTGGCGGAGGTAGCAGCGCAGGGGCTGGCCCTCCGCCCCCAGCTTCGCCTTGGGCTCCAGGGCCGTGCGCCCCAGGGAGACCCACCGGGCCCCCAGGGCCAGGGCATCCTCCACCAGGGCGTAGAGCAGGCGGAGGTACAGGGGCTGGCCCGAGGCCGCCTCGGCCTTGTCGAAGCCGATGTAGTAGCCGATGGCCCCGTCCCGGTCCTTCAGGGTGGAGATGAAACCGAGGAGCTTCGCCTCCCCCGGCCGGCGGATGACGGTGACCGTGAATTCGCCCTCGAAGCGGGCCGCCAGGGTGGGCAGCCAGTCGCGGCTGATGCTCACCAGGCGCATCTTCTGGCGGTCATGCACCTCGTGGTAGAGCCGATGCAGCTCGTCGGCGTGGGCGGCCACGCCGGCGGCGTCGAGCCGCTCCAGCACCAGGCCGGCGGCCTCGACCTCCCGGATCTGCTTCCGGAGGCCGCTGCGGTAGTCGCTCTTCATAGCGCCGAGGTAGTCCTCGAAGGTCCGCCACTCCGGGCGGAAGCTCAGGATCATGTTCGGCTCCGTGTCGAGGGGACGGTAGCTGAACCGGTGGAGCGCCTCCCCTCCGTCCTCCCAGCCGGGGGCATCCAGGTCCTTCACCATCACGAGTCCGGTCTCCCCGAAGAGCCCATCGGCGCGTCGGATGCGATAGAGGGCCTCGAGGATGCCGGGCCACACGGCGGCGCGATCCGCCCCGGGCGCGAAGGCCACGGCCTGGGGCCCCCAGCCCAGCAGGTTCCCGCAGACGAGGATGCGCTGCTGCATGCGGGCCAGGGCCTTGTCCCGGGCCGCCTTCGCGGGGCTGGGGCTCCCCTTGGCGGGAAGGGCCGCCCCGTCGAGGACGAGGCTCTGGCAGGCCACGGCCGCCAGGGGCTTGCCCTCGGCATCGGCCACCAGCGCGTAGTGCGATCGCAGGCCCTCGGGGCCCGCGGCCTCCAGGGCTTCGAGGAAGGGCCGGTGCAGGCAGACGCTTTCGGGGGTCGTGAGGGCGTCCCAGGCGGGAGGCATGAAGGCGATGCGTTCCCCCAGGAGGAAGGTGAAGCCGCTTGGACGATGGCGGGCCTGATGGTCGGCCCGCGCCGCCCGGGCCTTGGCGGGGAGTTCCTTGAGGGCTCGGAGGGCGCGCGTGGAGCGTTCTTTCAGGGGCATGGGGACCTCAATCCGGATTGTAGTCGCGGCCCTGGGATGGGGCGTTCGGCCGCCTGAACCGACCCCTCGACCGGGGAGGCGGGGCCTCGGGGCACGCCGCTCCGTACAATCGGATCAGCCTCCCCGACCAGGAAACCCTCATGAGACAAGGTTTTGCGCCGATCCTCGCCCTGCTGCTCACCACCCTGGCCTGCGGGGGCGGCCAAGGTGGGCCTGGAACCGGCGGTTCCCCGACGCCCGGAACGCCCCCCCCCCGCCACCCCGTCGCCACCCCGCCACCCCCGTCCGGCGCCACTTACGTCACCCACAAGAACCCGATCCTCCCCACCCTCGGGAGCGCCCCTCCGGCCAAGGGCGAGAGCCGGGTGGATCCGGTCACGGGGATCCGGATCACGCGCCTGACGAGCGCCACGGAGCTCGCGGGGACGCCCGACGCCTTCATCGTCTACAGCCGCTTCAGCCCGGAGAGCTCCGACGGGAAATTCGTGCTGGTGCATGGGGCCAACTCCACCTCCAGCTGGGTGGTGGATCGCACCACCGGGAACGTGGTGGCTGCCCTGGCCTCGGATGACTCGGGGCGGTCCGACCGCACCATCGGCGAGAACCACGAGGTGCGCTGGGACGCCTCCGGCGCCCATCCCAATCGGGTGTACTTCCGCAACGGCATGCAGCTCTGGATGATCGACGACGTCACCCGGCCGAGCGCCACCCGGAGCCTCCTCCGGGATTTCGCGGCGGAGGTCCCCGGCGCCACGATGATCTACAACGACGTGGAGGGGGACAGCTCCCTCGACGGCGATCACTGGGCCTTCATGGCCGTGCACTACAACGGGAGCACCTACGTGGTGGACGCCTTCCTCCACTACCGCATCTCCACGAACACCCTCCACAAGCTCGTGCCGGCGGATCTGGCCGGGAGCCCGCTGGCCGGGGCGCTCGCGGGCCGGACCACCTTCCTGGCCCGCCCCAACATGGTGGAGATGGCCCCGGATGGAAGCGGCGTGGTGATCCACTACGGGCGCGCCTACGCGGGCTGGAACGACGCCCACATCGGCACCTGGTTCGACGGTCCCCACCTCTGGCCCGTGGACTTCCGCTGGGCCACCTCCACCCCGGTGAAGATCGCCGTGGATGAGACCCACAGCGGGTGGGCCCATGGCCTCGATGGGCGCCCCCTGTTCATCAGCCAGAACAACCGCACGGATAAGCTGGACGCGGTCTTCACCGCCGGGACGGGGGCCGGGTACGACGCCCGGGTGGCGGTGGCGGGGCACGGGGACTTCGGATGGAACAACGGCTTCCACTACGGGAAGGTGCCCGTCACCCGGAAGGGCTGGGCCTTCCTCAGCACCTACGACACCTCGAACAGCGCCTGGGGATCGAACCAGCTGCTCTTCATCCAGATCAAGCCGGAGTCCGCCTCCCCCAAGGTCTGGCGCATCGGCTCCAACTACAACCGGTACGCGGGGGACTACCGCGACGAGGCTCCCGCGGCGCTCAACCTCGCCGGCAATCGGATCTACGTGAGCACCAACTGGGGCGGCATGCTGGACCACCGCGAGGTCTTCGTGTTCCACCTCCCCGACGACTGGACCTCGGCGGCCCCCCTGCAGTGACCCTCGCCCTCAGGACCGCGGGCGGGGCGTGAGGATCCTGAGGGCGTCGAGGATCGCGAGGAAGGTCTCCTGCTCCTGGATGCGGTGGTCCGGAGCGAAGGCCTGGAGGGTGAGGCCCTCCACCACCGCCTGGTTCCCCCGGCCGTCCAGGGCCCCGGCCCGCCAGGCCCGCAGGGCCCGGGAGCCGCACCAGGCGGTGAGGGTGATCTCCAGGCTGGACATCTGGAAGGCGGCCTCCACGGAGCCCTGCAGGGCCAGGCGGCCCTCGGTGCGGTGGTCGAGCAGGCCGCCGAAGGCCGAGACCTCCGGTGAGAAGGCCGCCATGGCCGCTTGGAGGTCCCGGCTGAGAAAGGCCTGGAGCAGGCGGTCGAGGGTGGCCCGGGGCCCGGTGGGTCCCGGCCCCTCCAGGAAGAGCTCGAGGCCCTCGAAGGGGCCCCCGTCGGCCCCGCCCCGGAGGATGAAGGCCCCCTCCACCCAGGGGGGCCAGGGCCCCCGGCCCGCGGCGCGGGCGGAGTAGACCTGGCCCAGGGCGCCGACGTTCGAGACGGCCAAGCCCCAGCGGAGGTCCGTGAGGTTGAGCAGGTCCGAGACCAGGGGTTCCAGGCCCGGGTCCAGGGGGAGGGGATGGATGGGCCGGAGGCCGGGCTGGAACAGCTTCAGGAGGCCCGTACGATCCCCGGCTTCCAGCTCCCGGCGGAAGGCGCGCAGGCGCTCCTGGGTCACCGGGCCCATGGCTCAGTGATGCTCGGTGGCGGGACCGCTGGCGGGCTTGAAGAAGCTGACCTTCCCGCTGGCCAGGTCATAGACGGCGGGCACCACCCAGATCTTGTCGGAGGCCATGAGGTGGCGCACCTCCTCGCTCCGATCGATGAGCACCTGGGCCTGCTTCTTCGCGTTCTGCTCGATGAGGCGGGCGAGGTGGGCGGAGGCGTCCTCGTTGGGATCCATGGGGGTGGTCTCCAGCAGCCCGGCCATGGGGGCCTGGAAGGCCCAGAGGTTGCCGGGCAGGGGCTTGCCCTTGGCCTCCCGGACGGCCTTCACGGCGCCGCAGGAGCTGTGGCCCAGGACCACCACCACCTTGGAGCCGAGGTGGCCCACCGCGTAGTCGACGGAGGCGATGCCGGCGGGCTCCAGAAGCTCACCGGCCACCCGCACGACGAAGAGACGACCCATCTCCTGGTCGAAGAGGAGGGCATCCGGCACCCGGCTGTCGGCGCAGGCCACGATGACGGCGAAGGGCGCCTGGCCCTTTGCCAGCTCCGCCCGGCGGGCCGCATCCTTGGCGGTCTCGATGCTGCGGGTTCGCTTCCCGGCCATGAACCGGGCATTGCCCGCCTGGAGCTCCGCCAGGGCGGCGCTGGGGCTGTCGGGGGACTCGGAGGGGCCGGCGGCCACGGGGGCCTTCCCCTTGGGATCGGCCTTGGCGGCCCCGTGCCCGTGATCCTGGGCGAGGGCGGTGAGGGAGACGGCGAGGGCCAAGGGGGTGAGCAGGGTCGGGCGCATGGGGCCTCCAGGGGACAGGGGCCTCTTCGGCCCCCCGGGGGCCCATGGTGAAAACGGGTCCACCCCGGAAGGTCGGGGTCGCCTACTCGTAGCGGAGGGCCTCGATGGGATCCTGCTTCGCGGCCTTCATGGCGGGCCAGAGTCCGAAGCCGATCCCCACCGCGGTGCTCACCCCGAAGCCCAGGAACACGCTCCATAGGGGGGCGGCCGCGGGGAAGTCCAGCAGCAGCTTCACCAGCTGGGGGATCCCCAGGCCGATGGCGATGCCCACGGCACCCCCCACCCCCGTGAGGGTGACGGCCTCGACCAGGAACTGGGCGGCGATGTCGGCCCGGCGGGCGCCGAGCGCCTTCCGGATCCCGATCTCCCGGGTGCGCTCCGTGACGCTCACCAGCATGATGTTCATGACCCCGACGCCGCCCACGAGGAGGGCGATGGCCGCGATGAGGATCATGGCGCCGGCGATGCCGCCCGTGATGGCCTTGAAGGTCTCCATCTGACCTTCGCTGGTGACGATGGCGAAGACGTTGGGCTGGTTCGCCTTCAGGCCCCGCCGGGTGCGCAGGATGGAGATGCCCTGGTCGGTCATGGCCTGCTGCTGGTTGGGATCCCGGGGCACGGTGGCGATGTGGAGGGTGTCCCCGCTGCTGTTCTTCACGTCGGGGAACAGCTCGTCGAAGGTGCTGAAGGGGATGAGCACGATGTTGTCGGCGCTGCCCCCGAGGAAGGATCCCCGCTTCTCGAGCAGGCCCACCACCCGGAAGGCCGAGCCGTTGATGAAGAGCTCCTGGCCGATGGGGTCCCGGTGGGGCCAGAGCGCCTCGGACACGTCGGGGCCCACCACCGCGGTGCGGGCGGAGTGGCTCACATCGGCATCCGCGAGGAAGCGGCCGTCGGCCACCACGGCGTTGTTGGCCGGCGCGTAATCCGCGACCACCCCGGCGAGGGTGGGGCCGTTGGCCTCCTTCCCCTTGCGGTTCTTGAACGTGGTGGAGGCCGAGAGGGCGGGGAGGTTGAGGTAGCGCTCCGGGCTCACGGCCGCGGCGAGGGTGTTCTGCCGCTTGAGGGCCTCGGCGTCCTCCAGGGTGAGGTCCCGCCGGCGGCGCTGCTCCTCGGGGGGGCCGGTGGGACCGCCGCCGAACCGGGGCTCGTACTTCTGGTACTGGACGAGGGTGGTGCCGAAGGAGGAGAAGGCCCCGGTGATGGCCTCGTTGAAGCCGGCGACGAAGCTCACCATCGCGATGACGGTGGCCACGCCGGCCACGATGCCCAGGAGGGTGAGGAAGCTGCGCAGGCGCTGGACCACGATGGAGCGCAGGGCGAAGCGGACGTTCTCGAGGGCCATGGCGCGGAGGCTGCTGCGGGTGGCGTTCATGGCTTCCCCTATTCGGCGCGGATCGCGTCGATGACCACCAGCCGGGCGGCCCGGCGGGCGGGGAGCAGGCCCGCGAGGAGCCCCACGAGGGTGGAGACGCCCACGCCCATGAGCACGATGCCCGGGGTGACCTCGGCGGGGAACCCGGTGGCCCCCTTCACCGCGAGCGTGGCGAGGCTGCCGAGGAGGACGCCCAGGATGCCCCCGGCCAGGGACAGGAGGGAGGCCTCCAGGAGGAACTGGCGCTCGATGTCCCGCTTGCGGGCCCCCAGCGCCATGCGCACGCCGATCTCCTGGGTGCGCTCGGCGACGCTCACCAGCATGATGTTCATGATCACGATGCCGCCCACGCCGAGGGAGACCGAGGCGATGAGGGTGAGCAGCACGAAGGTGGCGGTGCTGATCTGGCGCCAGAGCTCCTGGAGCTGGTCCTGGGTGAGGAAGCCGAAGGG
>CAZVKM010000162.1:0-8883 GCA_964627685.1 uncultured Solibacteraceae bacterium
GCCGCCCATGAGCTCCATGAGGTGCTTGCAGATGACGAGCCCGAGGCCCGTGCCGCCGAACTCGCGGGCATGCCCGCCCTCCGCCTGGGCGAACTTCTGGAAGAGGCGCTTCTGGCCCTCCGGGCTCACCCCGATCCCCGTGTCCACCACGGAGAGGGTCACGGAGCCCACGCCCCGCTCCACCCGGAGGGTCACGGAGCCGTCCTTCGTGAACTTGAGGGCGTTGGAGAGGAGGTTCAGGAGCACCTGCTTGAGGCGGCCGGGGTCCATCATCACCTCGGGCACCTCCGCCTCGAAGGTGGGCCAGTTCAAGGCCACGCCCTCGTTGCGGGGATAGGCCTCGGCGATGGGCTTCACCTCCTCGATGAGCACCGGCAGGCTGAAGGGCTCCACCTGCACTTCCATCCGGCCGCTCTCGATCTTGGCCAGGTCGAGGATGTCGTTGAGGAGGGAGAGCAGGTGCTGGCCGGAGGCATAGCTGTCCTGCAGCATGTGCTTCATCTCCGCCTCGTCCTCGTAGAGCCCGTCGATGACCAGCTTGGTGAACCCGAGGATGCCGGTGAGGGGGGTGCGCAGCTCATGGCTCGTGAGGGCCAGGAACTCGCTCTTGAGCTGATCGGCCTCCTTGATCTGGGCGTTGACCCGCTCCAGTTCCAGGGCCTGCCGCTGCAAGGCGTCCCGCTGCTGGCTGAGGTCCTTGAAGAGCCAGGCGTTGTAGAGGCTCACGGCGGTCTGGCGCTGGAGGAGGCTGAGGGAGTCCTGGTCCTCCTCGGGCCACTGGTGCCCCGCGGGCATGGCGAGCACGGCGAAGCCCAGGAGGAGGAGCTGGTGCTCGAAGGGCACGTAGTAGAGCTGCAGGTCGGTGCCCGCCACCAGGGAGCGGAGGGAGAGGGGCAGGTGCTGGGAGTCCATCCACTGGGGCTGGTGCAGCACGAGGGGGTGGTCCAGGAAGGGGTTGGGGGCCGGCAGGGTGAGCTGGGTCGCGGAGCCCTGAGGCAGGCCCACCAGCTCCAGGGGCTGATAGGTGCTGCCGCGGTGCTCGAGCACCCAGACGCCGCCCCGCTTGCAGTGGAACTCCTGCACCAGCACATCGAGTACCACGCTGGCGACCTGGCCCTCCTTGCCCGTGGCCGCCAGGATCTCGGACACGTGCTGGAGCACGCTCATCTGGTGGGAGCGCCGGCTCAGCTTGCTCCTCAGCTCCCGGGACTCCACGAGGGCCTGGGTGAGCTGCCGCTGGGCCTGCATGAGCTCCGCCACCATCTCCGCGCCGGGGGCCCGGGTGGGGGCCGGCAGGGGCACGCCGGGGGCCCGCGGCTGCGGCACCGTCACGGGCACGATCTGGGGGCCGCTGCCCTTCGCCGGGGGCGAGCCTCCGCCCGGGCGGGAGGGGGAGCCGGGGTTGGAGGGCGTGCTCATGGTGCTGCCAGGATGCCGAAGGATGGGCCGGAAGCCAAGGGTTCCCTCATAATCATCCCGTGCGATCCCGCTTCAAGAGCGCCTCGATCCAGCAGTGGATCTTCCTGGCCGTGGCCCTCCTGGTCATGGTGCAGCTCTCGTGGTGGATCCGCATCCAGGTCCGGCAGAGCGCCGACCTGCTGGCCTCCCAGATCGAGGTGCTCAAGGCGGGCCGGGCCGAGGCCTGGCAGATGGACAGCCGCACGGTGCTGCCCTACTACGCCGCACCCGAGACGATCCTCAGGCGGGGCGAGATCGTCGGCCGCCTGCCCAAGGAAATTCCCGACCTCCAGCAGCGCCGGCGGGCCATCGAGTTCCGCTTCCCCGCCGTGGCGGTGGTGGAGAGCCCCCTCGCCCCCGACGACCCCCAGATGGTGGACGGCGCCGCCTTCCTCACCCTCCGGACCGAGCCCATCGAGCGCCTGGAGCAGAGCCGGCGCGCCACCCTCTGGCGGGCCGGGCTGGAGGCGGCCTTCATGGCCGCGGGCGTGCTCTTCGGCTTCCTCCTGATCTACCGCCGCCTGGCCCAGGAGATGGACCTGAAGCTGCGCCAGCGCAACTTCATCGCCGCGGTGACCCATGAGCTGAAGACCCCCATCGCCAGCATCCGGGTGTGGATGGAGACCCTCTTCGTCCGGACCCTGTCGGAGGAGCAGAAGGCCAAGGTCCAGACCCGCATGGACCAGGACCTGGCGCGGCTCGCGGAGCTGGTGGCCAACCTCCTCGAGGTGGCCCGGGCCGACGCGGGCAGCCTGGACCTCCGGACCCAGCCCCTGGAGCTGGGCCCCTGGCTCCGTGGGGTCTGCGAAGCCATGGACCAGCGCCTGGGCCCCGGGGCCCTGGGACTGCAGCTGGACCTGGCCCCGGGACTCTGGGCCATGGCCGACCCCAAGATGCTGGCCACGGTGGTGGAGAACCTCCTCACCAACGCCCACAAGTACGCCCCCGCCCCCCGCACCACCACCGTGACGCTCGGCGCCACCGGTGAGGAGGTGGTCCTGGTCGTCCAGGACCAGGGGATGGGCATCGCCCCCAAGGAGCTCCCCCGGGTCTTCCAGCGCTTCTACCGCGTGGGCGATGAGATGACCCGCCAGGTGCCCGGCACGGGCATCGGCCTCTTCCTCACCCGGGAGATCGTGCAGCGGCACAACGGGACCATCCGGGCCTCCTCCCGGGGCCTGGGGCTGGGCAGCGCCTTCACCCTCCGCCTGCCGAGGCTCCGCCGGCCCGCCGAAGCCCCGGAGCCCGCCGGCGCCGGGGGGACCCCATGACCGCCCCCCACGGCGCGGAGGCCTCCCCCCTCGCCCGGGCCCGGGCGGGGGAGGCCGAGGCCTTCGGGGAGCTGGTCCGGCCCCACCTGTCCATGTTTTTCCACGCCATCCAGCGGATCCTGGGGAATGAGGCGGAGAGCCAGGACGCCCTCCAGGACGCATTGATCGCGCTCCACCGGGAGCTCCCCTCCTTCCAGGGGCAGAGCCAGTTCAGCACCTGGGCCTACCGGGTCTGCGTGAACCAGGCCCTCATGGCCCGCCGCAAGCGGATCCGGCGGCGCGAGGAGGCCGTGGAAGATTTCCAGCCACAGTTCGACGACTCCGGGCATCACATGGAGCAGGACAGGATCCTCGCCTGGAGCGAGGCCGCCGAGGCCCTTGACCGGGTGGAGGCGGCCGAGGTCCGGCAGCGGGTCCGGGCCGCCCTCGATCGCCTCTCCGACGACCAGCGCGCGGCCTTCGTCCTCAAGGACCTGGAGGGATGGGACACCGACGAGATCGCCGCGAAGCTGGGAATTTCCAAGGATCTCGTCCGCCAGCGACTCCACCGGGCCCGCCTCGCCCTCCGCTCCCTCCTCACCGACCTCGCCCCCGCCCGAGCCCGCTCATGACCGCCCTCCTCCTCACCTGCAGCGATGTGACCGGGCTCCTCACGGAGTTCGAGGAGGGGGCCCTGCGCCTGGACCTGCGGCTCCGCCTGCGGGCCCACCTCGCCCTCTGCCCCCCCTGCCGGGCCTTCCTGGACGGGATGCGCGCCCTGCCCCGGATCGTGGGCCGGGCCGTGGAACCTCAGGCCGCGCCCCCCCTGGAGGACCTCCTCCAGGGCGTCCTCAGCCGCCTTGGCGCGGTCGAAGCGGCCCTTCCGGCCACGCATCCCACGGAGGAGCTCTGGCTCCGGGCCGCCGGGGATCCCTCCCTCGCCCTGCTCCTGGGGGCCCACCTGGGCCGCTGCGCCACCTGCCGGAGCGCCCATCCGGAGCGGCCCTCCCTGCCGCCGGCCCCGGGGGACCCCCTGGGCCCGGCCCTCCGCGCCCACCTCACCCCGGAGGCGGGCTGGACCTGGCACCGCCTGGGACTGGGGGGGAGCCGCGTGGCCGAGGTGCTGCGCTCGGGCCCCCGGGCCCTCACCCTGATCCGCCTGCCGGAGGGGGTCCGCTTCCCGGAGCACCTGCACGGGGGCCCGGAGGTGGCCCTGATCCTGGAAGGGCGCCTGCTCGAGGGGCCCGACGTCCTGGGCACGGGGGACGTGAAGGCCCAGGCCCCGGGCCAGGCCCATGCCCCCGTGGGGGCCGGGCCCGGCGAGTGCCTCGTCCTCGCCCACCTCGAGGGCGCCCCCCGCTTCCGCGGCTGGCGGAGGCTCCTCGGCTGAGGCGCTACTGGACCCGGATCACCACCAGCACCGGCACGCTGTCCTCCACCGTGTCGTTCACCACCAGCTTGAACACGTAGGTCCCGACCGCGGCGGCCGTGAAGGTGGGGCTGGCGGCGGTGGGGCTCGAGAGCACCACCGTGGTGGGGCCCGAGAGCTGCGTCCACTGGAAGGTGAGGGCGGGGGCGGGGACCGGGAAGTCGTTCGGCGCCACGGCACTGCCCGCGGCCGTGAGGGTGACCAGGGCCCCCTTGGCCACCGTCTGGTTGGGGCCCGCATCGGCCACCGGGGCGGCGTGGCGGTCCATCAGGAAGATCCCGTTGGAGGCATGGCGGGGGTCCAGCGGGCGGGCGCCCTTGAGCAGCACGAAGCGTCCATGGACGTCGGGGGAGATGAAGGGATCGGTGTCGCCGATGAAGCTGCTCGTGGCGGGCTCCAGCACGTCGGTGCGCCCGGAGAAGATGTTGACGGCGGCGGTGCTGTACTGCGCGCCCATGAGGTTCGTGGCGTGGGTGCTGTAGGTGACCCAGGTGCCGTCCGCCGAGATGGCCGCGCGCCCCCCCTGGCTCCCGGTGCTGTCCCCGTTGCCCGCGGCCCCGGAGGTGTTCTGGCTCAGCAGGGCGATGTCCCCGGTCTGGGTGTCCTTCACGTAGACGTTCTGGACGAGCCCCGTGACCCCCGCGACCCCGGTCACCAGGTTGTCGGAGGTGGTGCAGAAGGTGACGAAGCGGCCGTCCGCCGAGGTGGCCGCCTGGATGCTGCGGCTGCTGCTCTCGGAGCCGCCGTTGCGCGGCGACCCCGCGAGGTTGGCGGTCACCAGCGTGGTGGCCTGGGTGGTGCGGTTGAAGCGGTAGAGCTGCCAGTAGGTGGCGTTCCCGCCGAGGGCCAGGTTGTCCCCCCAGGACTCGTAGATCACCTGGGTGCCATCGCCGGAGATCACCGGGTTCACGCCCAGGCCCCAGGTCCCGCCCTTTCGGCTCACCACCGAGGTGGTGTTCCCCACCAGGTCCCGCACGTAGGCGGCATAGGTGGTGATGACGACGCCCAGGTTCGCCAGGTCCCCGGTGGAGGTGAAGGCCAGGTAGCGACCGTCGGCGGAGACGGAGGGGCCGTCGCTGTCGGCATTGGCCAGGGCGCCGGCGTTGTCCACGCTGGCGCAGAGGATGGCTCCGGACTGCAGGTCCTTCCGGTACACGTCCCTCCGGGTGCGCCCGGCGTGCCCCGCCACCAGGTTCGTGGCGGTGGAGTCGAAGACCACGTAGTGGCCGTCCGCGGAGATCCGCGGATGGGCGCTCAGGCCGTTGGAGAGGGTGCCATCCGCGGCCCGGCTCACCAGGGTGGTGGTGCCCGACTGCCGGTCCCGCACGAAGACATCGGCCTGGCCGTTGGTGTCGCCAGGCACGAGGTCGTCGAAGGGGTAGCTGAAGGCCACGAAGCGGCCATCGGCGGAGCAGGTGAAGTCCGAGAGGTTCCCCGGGTTGGACACGTATCCCGTGGGCGTGAAGCTCACCAGCTCATAGGTGGGCTTGCGCACCCCCACCAGCACGGGCTGGCTCACGCTTCCGCTGCTGCCGGTCACCGTGAGGGTGTAGAGGGTGGTGGCGACGGGGTTCACGGTCACGGGCACGCCGCTGGTGACCGCGATCCCGCCGGGGGTGAGGGTGCCGGTCCCCTGGGCGAAGGTGGCGGTGATCGTGGTGCTGCCCCCGGCCGGGATCACCGCCTGGGCCGCGGAGAGACTGGTGAGGGTCGGGGCCGTGGCGACCGGGGTGGGGTTCCCCGCGGAAGAGGGCGTGCTGCCGCCCCCGCCGCCTCCGCAGGCCAGGCCGAGGGCCAGGCACAGGACACCAGGTAGGGCGGAAGGGATGCGCATGGGACCTCCGGATCCCCGAAGATCCCCTCCCCGGGGGGGCCCTCCCAGGCCCGCTTTCGGGAAAGGCCCTGGGCCACCCCTCAGCGGGGAGCGGCCTCCCCCATCAACGCGCACACCGGATGGCCCGCCACACGGGGCTGCTTCGCCAGGGCCTTGCGCTGATAGTCCGTGGCCTCGGCCTTCCGCCCCCGATCCAGGGCCAGGAGGGCCCGCACGAGGAGGAGCTCCGGATCCGCCTGGGCCTCGGCCGGCTGCCGGGCCAGCAGGGCCTCCGCCCGCTCCAGATCCCCGGGGCGGCCCCGCAGCCGGAGGGCCCGCACCCAGCCCATCTGGGGTTCCTTGGAGCCCGGATCCCGCTTCACCACGTCCTCGAAATCCGCACAGGCCGCCGCGGCGGCTCCGGGCAGGCCCGCCTCCGCGCGGGCGAGGTGGATCCATCCGCGGATCTCCCGCACCCCCGGGTTCGCCATGATCTTGAAGGCGCGTTCGTAGGCCGCCAGGGCCTCCCGACCCAGGACGGGATCCCGGGCGAGGGTCGAAGCCCCCTTCCGGTCGTAGAGCTGCAGGGCCTTGAGCCAGGCCACGTAGTAGTGGAGGAGGGGCTGCTGCGGCCAGCGCGCGAGGCCCGCCTTCAGGGCCGGCTCGGCGCGCTGGAGGACCTCGGTGACGGAGCGCCCCTGGGCCACCCGCGTCTGGGCCCAGATCACCGCCCCGTACCCGATGTCCGAGGTGCGGTTGAAGCGCCCCGGGTCCTCGGCGTGCATGGCCTCGTACTGGGCCTGGGCCTCCTGCTGGAGGGGATCGGGGTCGCCCCCCTGGTCCCAGGTGGCCTGGGCCTGCATGCTGCGCAGGTCCGCCAGGCAGGGTCGGAGGAGCTTCGGGCTCAGGCCCCGCATGCCCTCCAGGCGGGTCGCGAGGGCCTGGGCGGCCCCGAGGCACTCCGTCGGATCCTGCGCGTGGGTGATCCGGAAGCGGGCCTCATCCAGGGCGTTGAGGATGCCCAGGTGGGGCGCGCGCGGGTCCCAGGGCTCCAGGCGGGCGGCCTCCGCGGCCACCTTGCGGCCCTCCTCGTGCTCGGCCAGGGGGTCCTTCCCCTGCAGCGACTTCGCATGCCCCAGGGAGTAGAGGGCCGTGGCCAGGTTCACGAGGGTGGAGGCCCGGCCGGGACTGAGGCTCACGGCCCTGCGGGCGGCCTCCACCTGCTGGGTGCCCCAGGTGAGTCCATCGGTGGTCCCCAGGTTGGTGGCCACCTGGCAGGCCCCCTCCAGGAGCTTGCTGCGCACCTGCCAGACCTCGGGATCGTCCGCATTGAGCTGGAGGGCCTCATCCGTGAGGGCCAGCCCGGCCCGGAAGGCGGGCTGCATGTCCTGGCCCTGGGACACGGCCAGGCCGGAGGCGACATCCCGGAGACGGGCGAGGAGGACCCGCGCCTGGGGATCGCTGCGCAGCAGGTCCCGCAGCGCCGCGCCCACCTTCAGGCCCTCCTCCACGCAGTGTCTGGCCCGCTCGCGGTTCACCGCGTCGGAGGCCTCCAGAGCCTCGGCCACCCAGGCCTCCACCTCCAGCCGCAGGGCCTCCGAGCGCTCCGGATCCGCCTGGTAGGCCTGGTGCGCCAGGGCCCGCGCCCGGGCGAAGTCGCCCTCCACCCAGGCCCCGAAGGCCCGGTGGTAGGTGGTCCCCCCGGCGGCGGCGAGGTGTCGCAGGGCCGGGGCCCGCAGCTCCCGCTGGATCACGTCGAGGCGCTCCCGGCGGAGCCCCTCCTCTTTGATCCCGAGCACTTCAGGTCGAGCCCGCTGGTACAGGCGGCCATAGGTGAACCCCAGGGCCTCGGAGAGCTCGGGACCACGGTAGCCCAGGCGCTGGGCGGATTCCAGGGCCGTGCGGGCCGCGTCCAGCTCCTCGAGGAGGAGGAAGATCCGCCCCCGGGCGTAGTCGGCGGCGGCCCCCGCGGCGCCGCGCTGGCCCGCGAGGCGCTGCAGGCCGATGCGGAGGTCGGCGAGGACGGGCCGCAGGTCGTGGGCGGGCGCCAGGTGGGCCATCCGGAGGCGCAGCTCCAGGGCCTTGGCTTCGCCCCCCAGCTTCGCCGCCTCCAGGGCCTCCAGCGTGCCGCGGCGGCTCCGCCAGGCGCCGTAGGCGGCCGCCCCGAGCACCACGACGAGGCTCGCGGCGACGGCCCGCGTGGCCACGGGGTTGCGCCGGGCCCACCGGAGGCCCCGCTCCATCCCACCCAGCGGGCGGGCCTGGATGGGCTCCCCCTCCAGCACGCGCTCGAGGTCCTCCGCGAAGGCCTCCGCGGTGGCGTAGCGGAGCGCCGGCTCCTTCTCCAGAGCCTTGGCCACCACCACGGCCAGGTCGGCGGGCAGCTCGGGCCGGAGGGTCCGCAGACCCGGGGGCGCCTCCTCGAGGATCCGCCGCAGCAGCTCCCCCGGATGGGAGTCCGGTGACTCCGTGGGGGCCGGGGTGCCTGCGAGGACGGGGCCCGGATCGGTGGGTCCCTGGGAGCCCCGGAAGGGGGGCCGCCCCGTGAGCACCGCCTGGAGGGTGGCGCCCAGACCGTAGATGTCGGCGCGGAAGTCCACGGGGGCGAGGCCCAGCACCTGCTCCGGGGCCATGTAGTCCACCGTCCCCACCAGGAGGCCGGACCGGGTGAGGCCCCCCTCCTCGTCGCGGGCCAGCCCGAAGTCCGAGAGGCGCGCCTGGGGTCCGGCCTCCGTGTCCTCGACGAGGATGTTGGCGGGCTTCACGTCCCGGTGCACGAGGCCCATCCGGTGGGCCGCCGCCAGCCCGCGCGCCGCCTGGGCCGCCAGGGCCACCTTGATCCGCCAATCCCCTTCCCGGGAGAGCTCGGCGAAGGTGCGGCCCTCCACCAGCTGCAGCACGATGCAGGGCCGGCCCTCCAGGCTGCCGGTGTC
>CAZVKM010000163.1:0-8840 GCA_964627685.1 uncultured Solibacteraceae bacterium
CTGGCCACCTGGGCGGTGCACGACCTCAGCCACCTGGCGCAGATCGCCCGGGTGATGGCGAAGGTGGAGGCGCAGGAGGTCGGCCCCTGGCGCGCCTACCTGCCCATCCTGGCGCCGCGCGAGCCCTGAGCCCAGGCCTGCGCGCGGCCTCGGGGGGCGGGTGCCCTAGGATGGAGGTCTCCCCCAAGGTGGGCCCGCGGGCCTGATCGTCTCCGAGGCCTCCATGTCCCCCTCCCGTCTCCTGCTCACCGCCTGCACCCTGGCGCTCCCCCTGGTGGGCCAGAGCACGCCCCTGGAGCTCGAGGCCGGACGCTTCCAGCCCACCGGCACATGGCCCGCGGATTTCGCCGGGCGTCCCTTCGCGCGGCCCGAGGCGGGATGGGCGGCGGGGCTCTCCTGGGCCCTGGCCCCGGGCCATCGGCACCAGGGCCGCCTCCACCTGGGCTGGCTGCAGACCGGGCGGGCCGCGGAGGGTCAGGTGAGCTATGGTGGGGCCCAGCCCCTGCCCGCGGGCCAGCGCATGCTGGGACGTCCCTCCTGGCGCGCGATCACCGTGGGGTTCGACTGGCTGCCCCACCTGCGGACCGATGGGCTGGGCGCCTACCTCCTCCTGGGGGCCCATGGGGTGAAGTGGACCCGGCAGACCTCGGATCAGCATGCCGCCCCTGAGGACCCGTCCCTTCCACCCACCTACGCCCTGCACACGACCTCCAACGTCCTCCCCGGCCTCCTCCTCACCGCCGGGGCGGGTTACCGCTTCACTTCCCGGATGGCCCTGGAGGTGCGGGCCGGCCACACCATCGCCTCCGCAAGTTCCGACCAGCAGGGCGCCGGAGTGACCCTCGCCCTGGCCTTCCGTCCCTGAGATGCTCCCGGTCCTCCTCCTCTTCCTGCTCCCGGTGGGCGGGGGCATCCCCGGGGGGGTGCTCCTGGCGAAGCAGCAGGGGCTGGGCTGGGCCCTCACCGGCGCCCTCTACCTGCTCTCGGATCTGATCCTCGCCCTCACCTTCGAGCCGCTGCTGCGGGGCCTGCTGGCCCTGGGGCGCCGCTCCCCGGCCCTGGTGCGCGTCAGCGCCGCCCTGGGGGAGGCCATGGATCGGCTGGTGACCCAGGTGGGGGGCCGGGGCGCGGGTCCCCTCACCCTGGTGCTCATCTCCTTCGGCGTGGATCCCATGACGGGGCGGGCCGCAGCCCTCGCCGCCGGGCACGGCCCCCTGGCCGGCTGGGCGCTGGCCATCACGGGCGACCTGCTCTACTACGCGGTGATCGCCGCCGCCACGCTGAAGCTCGACGCGGCCCTGCACCACCCCCAGCTCACCGTGGGCCTGATGCTGGCGGCCATGCTCCTGCTCCCCGCCCTGGTGCGAACCCTCCGCACCCGCTGGGCCCCGTCCCGCTGAGGCTCGCGCCCCGGGACACGGCTCCGGCACAATGGGACACGCCCCTCCGGAGCCCCCATGAGCCTCCCCGCCGCCCTGCTCCTCTTCGCCCTCGGGACGCCCGCGCCCACGGTGACGCCCTCGGGCCTCGCCTACACCGACCAGGTGGTGGGCCGCGGCAAGGCGCCCGCGACGGGGCAGACCTGCGTGGTGCACTACACCGGCTGGCTCTGGTGGGGCAACCGCAAGGGCACCCGCTTCGACTCCTCCCGGGGCGGCGAGGCCTTCTCCTTCAAGCTCGGGAAGGGGCAGGTGATCCCGGGCTGGGATGAGGGCGTCGCCTCCATGCATGTCGGCGGCAAGCGCACCCTCATCATCCCGGCGGCGCTGGCCTACGGCGAGCGGGGCACGCCCGATGGCGTGATTCCGCCCCACGCGACCCTCTGCTTCGAGATCGAACTGCTGGCCGTGAAGTAGCCGGGACCATGCCCAGGCCCCTCACGGATCTGCAGGCGATGCTCGCCGCCATGGACCCGCGCCCCCATGAGGGCGTCTACGTGTACGCCGTGCTCCCAAGGGGCGAGGTGCCGCCCGGGATGAACCCCGTGGCCACCATGCGGGAAGCGGAGGGGCTCACGGTGATCCTGCCGGAGGCGGAGGCCCGCGCCCATCACCTGGAGCCCCGCTTCCGGGCCGCCTGGATCACCCTCGAGGTGCCCTCCGCCCTGGAGGCGGTGGGGCTCACCGCCGCCTTCGCCGGGGCCCTCG
Organism: uncultured Solibacteraceae bacterium; assembly: GCA_964627685.1. Taxonomy (GTDB): domain Bacteria; phylum Acidobacteriota; class Holophagae; order Holophagales; family Holophagaceae; genus JAFDVN01. The sequence goes on from CAZVKM010000163.1 coordinate 2,148, forward strand.
CCCGAGCCGGCCTCAGCTGCAACGTGGTGGCGGGGACGCACCACGATCACCTCTTCGTCCCCGTGGCGCAACGCGACGCCGCCCTGGCCGCCCTGAGGGCCCTGCAGCGGGAAGCCCGTGCGCACCCAGACCTGGAGTGAGCGGGAATCCGCCCCCGCTCCGCCGTTCCCGCGGCTATCCTGACGGCACCTCCCCGGCCCTCCCATGCCCAGCCCCGATCCCGAGCTCCGCGGTTCCGCCCGTCACCCGGTGGGATACCGCGTGAAGGTCATCACGTCCGACCAGATGATCTGCTTCACCTCGGCGCGCAACGTGAGCCGCAGCGGCATCCTGCTCACGCCGCCCCCCGCCCTCACCGTGGGCAGCCGCTGCGGCGTGGCCATCTTCCTCACGGACCTCGACGAGGGCCGCCGGGTGATCGCCTACGGCACGGTGGTTCGGAGCGATGCGCGGGGCAACGCCATCCAGTTCACCAAGGACCTGGACAAGGACAGCCGCCAGGCCCTGGACGACCTCATGGCCGCCCTCGCTGCCGCGCCCGACACGCCATGAACCTCCTGACGCCGCGCCTCCAGCTGCGCCCGCTCACCGAGGGCGATGCCCCCTTCACCCTGGCGCTGCTCAATACCGAAGGCTTCCTGCGCCACATCGGGGACCGCGGCGTGCGGGACCTCGACCAGGCGCGGGCCTACCTGCACGGCGGCCCGCTCGACAGCTATGCCCGCCATGGCCATGGCCTGCTCGCCGTGGTGCGCCGCGACTCGGGCATCCCCATCGGCTTCTGCGGCCTGCTGAAACGCGACAGCCTCCCCGAGGTGGACCTGGGTTACGCCCTCCTCCCGGAGCAGGAGGGCCATGGCTTCGCCCGGGAGGCCGCCCTGGCCGTGCGCGACCACGGGCACCGCACCCTGGGCTTCCGGCGCATCCTCGCCATCGTGAACCCGGACAACGCCCGCTCCATCCGCCTCCTCGCCGCCCTCGACTTCCGCCCCGAGGGCCTGCGCCGCCTCCCCGGGGAGGATGAGGATGTGGCCTGCTTCGCCTGGACCGCCCCCTGAGCCCGGAGGACCCATGTCCCAGATCGCCGATCGCCTCGCCGCCCTGGGCCTCACGCTGCCCGCCACCCACGCCGCCGTCGGCATCGTCCTGCCCTTCGAGTTCGCCCACCGCCGGGGCGAGGTGATCTTCCTCTCGGGGCATGCCCCCCTGAACCCGGATGGTTCCCTCGCCGCGCCCTTCGGCAAGGTGGGCGCCGAGCTCTCCGTGGCGGAAGGCCATGCGGCGGCCCGCCTCACCACCCTCGCCATGCTGGCGAGCCTCAACCGCGTGCTGGGGAACCTCGACCGCGTGAAGGGCTGGCGCCGCATCTTCGGCATGGTGAACTCCGCTCCGGGCTTCACCCAGCAGCCCGCCGTGATGAACGGCTGCTCCGAGCTCATCCTCGAGCTGTACGGCCCCGAGCGCGGCGCCCACGCCCGCAGCGCCGTGGGCATGGCCGAGCTGCCCTTCAACATCCCCGTGGAGATCGAAGCGGAGGTGGACATTGAGCCCTGACCTCCGCGGCCTTGCCCTCTGCGGACTGCTGACCTCGCTTCCCCTGAGCGCCCAGGACGGGGCCGCCTGGGCGAGGCAGGGCGAGGGGGCCAGCTACCAGTTCCAGCTCCGGGCCCACCGCGCCCTCGGCGACCTGCGCGCCACCACCCAGGACGCCACCGGGGGCGGCGGCGGCTTCTTGATGATCCTCGGCACCACCCCCCTCCGGCTGCGGCTGCGCATGGACGGCGACGACCTCCCCGCCCGTCCCCCCGCCTCCAACCTGCGCACCGCGGGCCTCGGCCTCGAGGCCCTCTACCTCCTGCCCTTCGCGCCGGACTGGGAGCCCTACGTCGCCCTGGGCCCGGCCCTGCAGCACTGGGAATACCGCCCCGTGGAAGCCCCGGGCGCCCCGCGCCGCACCTTCAACAAGCTCGCGACCCGCCTCGAGCTCGGCTTCTGGGCCCACCGCCACGTGGGCCTCTCCGCCGGCTACCTCCAGGGCCCCCTCGACGCCGGGAGGACGGCGCGGATGATCTACCTGGGCTTCAACTTCCGCTGAGCGGACGGAGGTCACCCGGACGCGGGTGATCCGTCGCATCCGAATATGCGTGTCCTGCGCCCTCCCGGGAGGTCGCCGACCCCTCGCGCCTTGTCACTCCGGAATGGGCTCGGGGACCCTCGCCTCCCGTCCCTCCTGATTAAATGCATCACCTTTTGATGCAGCAAATAGGCCCTTGCGGACCAACCTCCCAAGGGCATACTTCCTGGAACCCCTTCGCGGATGAAATCGCTCCCTTCCCTCATGGGCCTTCGGCTCACGAGCAGGAGCCCCTCTGGGCTTCCGCCCCTGTCCACACCCCTCCGTTCTCCCTCCCGCCTGGGAAGGGAACCGTTCCCAAGGAGATCCCGCGCATGCGAAAGGCCCTGATCCCGTTCCTGCTCCTGGTGGCTGGAGGCCTGAACCTCCGCGGCCAGAGCGCCACCGTCGAGGTCCTCAGCACCTATGACCCGATTCCCGAGGAGACGCCCTCTGTCCCCGTCGACATGATGGAGGGCTCCTCCCTCCACAGGGCCGGGGGCGGGGGAAGCGGCTCCGCACCCGCGGGAAACCCCACGGGCTGCAGGCACCTCCGCCTGCGGTTTCAAGCCGCGCCGGATGAGCTCCCCGATTGGGGGAATGCCCACAATGGCGACCTGCTCCAGTCCAGCAGCCTGGTCAACCGGACCTCCCTCGTCCAGTCCTACACCCGCGAGGTGAAGGCGACGGTGAAATCCACCGTGGAGGGATCGCTCAGCTTGAGCCTCGCCTGTGCAAAGGTCCAGGTGGCCGTGGAGGTCGAGGTGAAGGACACCTTCCCGATCGCGGTGCCGCCAAGAAGCACCGTGTCCTTCTCCGCCTTCTCAAAGCTGCAGGATCGGCCCCTGAACGTATTGAAGGTCTGTGCGACGTGCAATGAGGTGCTGGCGGTGGAACCCGGAAAGGTTCACGCGGCCTTCGGCGTGAACGCCCGCTACGAGTGACCGGCATGACCCCGTTCGGACTCCGCCTCCCCCAGCTCTTTGGCGCGATGGCCCTCCTGGCCAGCGTGGGCTCCAGCGCCCAGGCCCCTCGCGCCACCCCGCCTTCCTCCCCCAGCCTCCTGATCTTCACCCGGCCGCGGCCGAACCCAGAGGCCGAGCGGGCCCTGGCCCTGTGCCTGGATGAGGATGTGCTGGTGGCCTGGGGGCTCCGGGGGGAGCTACGGTCCGACCCCAAGGGGGTAGGCGGGGGGGCGGCGCACACGGACGCTTCCCACTCCGAAACCAATCCCCTCGACGCTTGGGTGCTCCGGGACCCTCGGGGCCAGTCCCTCGCCTCCGGCCCAGGGCTGCCCACCCCGGAGGGCCTTCACATGGCCCTGACCTCCAGTGGATTCAAGAGCCCCATCCTGGAGCTCCGGCGCTTCCTCGCAAGCCACCCCCGGCACGGCGAGGCCACCCGCGACCTCCTCCTGGAGCTCGTCCGGTGTGCGGAGCTCCGGCGGGCCCGGGCCCCATCCCAGGGGCTGGAGGCCCTCTCCGAGTCCGAGGACCGCCGTCTCTGGGGGGACCTTCCCCGAGTGTTGGGTGAGCTGCTCGACCTTCCGGAAGCGGCCTCAGGCTGGGTGGACCTCAGCCGCCTGCTCCCGGCGCCCCAGGTTCTCCAAGGAAGCCCCCGCCTCCGATCCGTCCTGGCGAGGCATCGGCCCACCCTCGCGCAGGCCCTCGTCCACAACCCCGACAACGGCGCGCTCTGGGCCAACCTGCTCCATCTCGACCTGACCCTCGGAAGCCATGCCACGCTGGACCTCCTGGCGGAGGTGGCCTGGCTCCCGGTCCCCGCCCAGGGGTACCCCGAGCTCCCCTACCTCTCCCTGGCCCAGCAGTTGGCGCGTTCCGCCGCGGCCACGGGTCGGTGGGAGGAGGCCAGCCGGGGGTTCGCGGCGCTGTGGGAGCAGGGGGCCAAGATCAAGCTCCGCTTCTACGGGAAGGACTTTCTCGTCTCCACCCGACCCGGCTCCACCCCCGCCGAGGCCCGCGAGGCGGGCCGTGCCGAACGGAGGACCTTTTGGGAGGGGCTCCTGGTCCCCTGGATCCAGAGCCTCTGCCGAGCCGGGCGGCCGGGCGCCGTGTCGGCCGTGCTGGCGGAGCTGGATCAGAGCTGGTGGGACCTGGACCTGCCCGCCCGGCTGGCCCGGCTCAGCGAGGCGGAGGGCCTGCCGGAGCATGGCCGGGCCTGGATCCAGACCTTGCGGACCCTTCCGGAGCCCCTCCCGGAGGGACTCCCTCTCGGGCCCGGGTTCGTCCTGTTCCATCAGGCTCAGCCCCCGGGGGGACCTGGGCCCGCCTGGGAGCTCGCCCTCCAGAACCTGGGGCTCCGGGTCGGCTGCCGCAAACCGTCTGATCGCTGGAAGCGCCGCCTGGCCTGGCCCGAGGCCTCCCCCCGCTGGGCCCTCCTCGACGGGTCCGGCACCATCCGGGCCCAGGGGGAAAGGTGGCCCTCGAAGGCCACCGTGGTGGAACAGGCGAGGCCCTGGAACTTCGCCCGGCCCGACGGCCCCCTGGACCGGCTGCTCCAGGTGGCTCCGGACCACGGGCCCGCCCTGGCCCTGCGCTTGGCCCACCGGGGGGGGCGGCTCTGCGCGGCCCGGTCCCCATCCTCCTCCCTACGCACAACCCCCGAGTCCGACGACCCGGCGGAGGGGGAGATCCCTGAGGATGTCTGGCCCGCTTATGTCGCGGACTTCCATCGGTTCTTCCAATCCCCGAATTGGCGCGATCGCCACCTGCTGGACCAGGTGATGCACACCTTCCCACCCCTGTGGCTGCTCCCCGAGGCCCACCACTCCGAGGCCCAGGCCCTGGCCCAGGAGTCCTTGATGGAGGTGGAGGAAGCCCTGAGAAGCTGGCCCGGGGAGACCACCCTGTGGATGGCTTGGACCAAGCTGGCCGAGGCGACGGGCCGCAGGCCCCTCCCGCTCCTCCCGCTCCTCTCGGAGGTGGCGGTGAGTCCGCTCCGGTCCCCTGGAACCTGGCCCCCCTTCACGGTGCTGCTCAAGGGCCTGGAGGGCTGCCTGAAGGCCGGGAGATGGGAGGAGGCCCGCGGGGTGCTCGGCCCCTTGATCGAAGCCCGCCTGGCCACGGCGCCCCCGGGCCTGGGCGAGGCGCCCTACACCTGGGGGAATGGGGATCGGGAGGCCCTTCAGCGCCTGTACGACCAGGTGATGGGCGCGGCCCCCCTGGCGCGGGAGCGTTCGGAATAGCTGCAGCCGGGCGGCCCTCAGGTCGCCCGGAACAGCGTGAACACATCCACCTCCGCGCCCGCGGCCTGCAGAAGCTGCGCCCCGCGGAGGAGGCTGGTGCCAGTGGTCCAGGCGTCATCCACCAGGAGCACGCGGCGGCCGGCGACGGCGGCGGGGTCCTTCAGGCGGAAGGCCCGCCGGGGCAGGCGGCGGCGCTGGGATTCGGTGCGCTCCGCCTGGCTGGGGGCCAGGAGGGCCTTGACGAGCAGGGGAAGCAAGGGCCGCTCCAGCCGGAGGGCCAGGACTTCGCCCACATCCCGGGCGAGGTCGAAGCCCCGCCGCCAGCGGCGCCAGGGGTGGGTGGGCACCGGCACGAGGAGGTCCACCTCGCCCGCCCAGGAAGGCAGGGGCGCCTCCGCGAGGCGCCGGAGCAGCGCCGCCCGCCAGGCCAGCTCGCCGGCCTTCAGCCCCGGGAGCAGCAAAGCCCCCAGGGGTGGCCGGCCGCCATGGTAGTCCCAGAGGGCCTCCCCCCGGTCCCAGGCCACGGGATCCGGGCAGCTGGAGGGCCCATGCACCAGGGCGCAGCGGGGGCAGCGCAGGGGCTCCAGGGGCACCAGGCCCTCCCAGCAGCGCGCGCAGAGCCCCGCCTCCGCGCCTTCCCCCACGGGATGCAGGCAGCCCCGGCAGACAAAAAGCTCCCCGGCGAGGCCGGGGAGCTTCAGGTCCAGCGTCATGCTCAGGCGTTGCGGAGCTTGCTGTGGTTCTTGCCGTAGCCGAAGTAGATGGCGAAGCCGATGATCAGCCAGATGATGAGGCGGAGCCAGGTGTCGTGGGGCAGTCCGCTCATGACCCAGGCGCAGGAGCCTGCGCCGGCGAGGCCGATGACCCAGGCGCCGATCATGCCGCCCGGCACCTTGAAGGGGCGCTCGATCTCGGGGCTGTTCACCCGGAGGATGGGCACGCCGATGCAGACGAGCACGAAGGCCAGCAGGGTGCCGATGGACACCAGCTCGCCCACGAGGCTCATGGGCATGAGGCCGCCGCAGAGGGCCACGAAGATGCCCGTGAGGACCGTGGCCACGTGGGGGGTGCCGAACTTGGGGTGGGCCTGGCCGAACCAGGGCAGCAGGCCGTCTTTGCTCATGGCGTAGAAGACGCGGGTCTGGCCCATCATCATCACGAGGATCACGCTGGTGAGACCGCTGATGGCGCCGAGCTTGATCACGAAGGTGAACATCTTCTGGGCCCCGGGGGTCCAGCCGCGCAGCTCCACGATCTTGTCGATGCCCACGGCGATGGGATCGGGCACGCCCAGCTGCTTGTAGGGCACCACGCCCGTGAGGGTGAGGGCCACCAGGATGTAGAGGGCCGTGCAGATCAGCAGGGAGGCCATGAT
>CAZVKM010000164.1:0-8832 GCA_964627685.1 uncultured Solibacteraceae bacterium
TCGGCCGCGGCACCAGCACCCGCGACGGCTTGGCCCTGGCCGAGGCCATCGCCTGCTTCCTGCGGGACCTCAAGGGCGGCGCGCCCCGCACGCTGTTCGCCACCCACTACTTCGAGCTCACCAAGCTGGCCGATGACACCCGCATCGCCAACCTCCACGTGGAGGTGCAGGAGTGGGAGGACCAGCTCCTCTTCCTCCACCGCATCCAGGAGGGCCCGGCGGACCGCAGCTACGGCATCCAGGTGGCCAAGCTGGCGGGCCTTCCCAAGGGCGTGATCGCCCAGGCCCGGCGCCTGCTCCAGGACCTCCCCGAGGCCCCCGTTCCCCCGCCCGTCAAGCCGCGCCAGGAGGCCGCCCAGCCCCTGCTGCCCCTCTTCGAGGCCGCTCCGGATCCCCTGCGGGAGGAATTGGAAGGCCTCGACCTCAGCCGCATGACGCCCCTGGAGGCCCTCAACTGGCTGGCGGCCAAGCAGCGGGAAGCCGGGCGCTGAGCGGGCCGGGGCTTCCCGCTCAGCCCAGGCGGGGGCGACTGGAAGGATCCCCTTCCAGGATCAGCCGGGCCTGCTCCCGGGTCCGCTCGATCTCCTCCGTGGCCGCCCGGGAGAGCGCGGGGGTCGTCTCCAGCATCTGGATCCCGTTCGGAGAGGTCGCGGGGATCAGGGCATGGTTGCGGCACGAGGGGCAGCCATGGGGCGTGTTCCAGGTGACGGCGTGGGCCAGCGCGTCCTGGGAGGAGGTCGTCGCGGCCGTGCCGATGGAGGTGATGATCAGCATCACCCCCACGAGGATGGGGACCACCCCGACGCCGAAGACCACCAGCATGGGGAGGCCGATGAGGATGAGGAAGCCACCGCAGCCGATCCCCAGACCCATGAGGCACCCCGAGCCCGAGGACCCGGAGGCCTGCATGGGGCGTCGGATGCCCCGCCCGAACCAGCCGCAGGCGGTGCAGATCCAGCACCCTTCCAGGGGGTTCTCCGCCTGGCGCTGGACCTTCCGGAGGTTGGCCTCCCGGGCCTTCCGCGCACTGCGGCGCTGGAGCAGCACCACGCCCAAGATCAGCAGGGAGAAGAGCACCACCGGGACCGCCCAGGTGATCACCAGGGACTTCACGGATCGCGGAGCGGCCTCCGCCTGGATCTGCGGCTGCGCCTCCGGGGACGGCAAGGGGGCCCGCTTCCGCGGCGCTTTCGCAAGGGGCCGCACGGCCCCCTCGGGGGGAACTCGATTCGATCCGGATGGGAGCATGATGGGAGGTCTCAGTGTGGAGGACCCCACCCCATGGCACAAGCCGGATCCGAGCTCAGCCGCGCCCGCCGGCGATGGGCCTGGAGCCTGGCCCTCACCTTCGACGCCCTCCAGTGGATCCTGTTCCCGGTCACCGTGGAGGGTGGGTTCTCCCTCGTGAACGACGGGCTCGACCTGGTGGCCTTCCTCCTGTTCAGCCTCCTGCTGGGCTGGCACTGGCACTTCCTCCCCTCCTTCCTCACCAAGCTGGTCCCCCTCGTGGACCTCGCGCCCACCTGGACCCTGGCCGTGGCCTGGGTCACCCGCACGCCCCTCCCCAAGGAGCCGTCATGAGCACCGTCCTCCACCTCTGCGGAGCCTTCCTCCAGTGCGATGACCCCCCGGGGCTCTCCCGGTGGTACGCCGACACCCTGGGCCTCACCCTGCAGGACTGGGGCAAGGGGGCCTGCTACGGCCTCAGCTGGGACCACACCACCGAGGGCGGCGTGAAGAGCCACACCATCCTCTCGCTCCAGAAGGCGAAGACACCTCTGGGGGATTCGCCGCGCACCTGCGTGGTGAACCTGCGGGTGGAGGGCCTGAAGGCGCTCGTCGCCGCCATCCAGGCCAAGGGTCAGGCGGTGGAGGGCCCCACGGAGGATCCCTACGGCACCTTCGCCTGGATCTCCGATCCCGAGGGCAACCGGATCGAGCTCTACGAAGGGGCCGAAGGCTAGGTCTTCACCCCGACCAGCAGCATTTCCCGCCCCGCCCGGCGGGGGTGGCTGCGCGTGGCCTCAGCCAGGTGCCGCACCTCGAAGCGGGCAACGGCGAGGGTGCGCAGGTCTTCCAGGGGCAGCGCGAAGGGCGGCCCGGGGCGGCCCTGCACATCGTGGAAGGCCGCCAGAAGCCAGAGGCCCCCGGGCTTCAGCAGCGCCGCGGTGCGGGCCACGTAGGCCTCACGCCGCTCCGGTTCCATGGCCACGAAGCAGGTGTGGTCGAACACGGCGTCGAAGGGACCCGTGGCCGTGGTGAACCAGTCGTCCGGCCGCCAGTCCACGGCCTCACCGTAGCGGGCCCGGGCCCCGGCCAGGGCCGCGGGGGCGAAGTCGAAGGCCGTGACCCGGAAGCCCCGGGCCGCCAGCTCCGCCGCATCGTGGCCGAAGCCGCAGCCGGGCACCGCCAGGTGGTTCCCCGGGGCCGGCGTCCCCAGGTCCAGCAGCTCCCCGAGCAGGGGGGTGGGCGCATCCATGTCCCACCCCGGCCGGGGCTCCGTGTCATAGACCTGCTGCCAGTAGTCCGGGGTGCGGGGATCCATGGAGCCAGTGTGCCCGAAGCGCCTTCCCCTCCGCCCCGGGGCCATCCGTGGGGCGCCTGGGACCGGGAGGGGGGCCGAGGGCCTACACTGGAAGGCGCTGGAGACCCGCCATGAAGCTGCTGCGCATCAACCACCTGGGCATCGCCGCTCCCGGCCTGGACGAGGCCATGGCGCGCATGAGCCGGCTCTTCGGGATGGAGGCGGAGCACCTGGAGGAGGTGGCCGACCAGAAGGTGAAGACGGCCTTCTACCCCGTGGGCGAGAGCCGCCTGGAGTGGCTGGAGAGCACCGATCCCGAGGGCCCCATCGGCAAGTTCCTGACGAAGCGCGGCCCCGGGATCCACCACGTGTGCTTCGAGGTGGACGACATCGACGCGGCCGTGGCGGAGCTGGTCGCCAAGGGCGTGCGCATGGTGGACGCCACCCCCCGGGCCGGGGCCCATGGGTGCCGCGTGGCCTTCATCCACCCCGGCGAGACGGGCGGCATGCTCGTGGAGCTGAGCCAGGGCGGAGAGGCCCATGCGTAGGTTCCTGGGCCTGCTGCTCCCCGTCCTCCTCACCGCCGGGGAACCCTCGGACCTGCTCAAGGCCACCTCCGGAACCGGGGCCTTCGAGACCCTCAAGGCCCTCACGGAGGAGATCGGGCCCCGCCTCGCCGGGTCCCCGGCCGACCATCGCGCCCACGCCTGGGCCGCGGCCCGCCTCAAGGCCCTGGGCCTGGAGGTCCGCACGGAGAAGGTCCCCATGGCCCGCACCTGGACCAGGGGCAAGGCCTCGGCCAGCCTCGGCGGGAAGCCCGTGCGCCTCGTGCAGCACGCGTGGACCCCGGCGACCGGGGGCCCGGTGCAGGCGCCCCTGGTGCTCCTTCCGCTCCGCCAGGCCTTCGCCGTGCAGGACCTGCCCCTGAAGGGTGCGGTGGTGCTGGCGGGAGAGCCCGCCCCGTCCCTGGACCCGATGATGATGGTCCCGCCGCTCCGCCTGGGCCCCCCCAAGCCGGAGCCCCATGGCTTCCCCCTGGAGCAGGCCCTGCCCGCCCTCCAGCGGGCCGGGGTGCGCGCCGTGCTCGTGGACGCCGGCAAATCCGAGGAGGCCCTGAACATGGATGGCTCCGCCCTGGTGCCTTCCGCCGCGGAACTGCCCATCGCCTTCGTGGCCCACGGCGACTACGTGCGCCTGGCGGAGGCCGCCGGCCAGGGGCGTTCCCTGGACCTGGAGCTGGGCGGCACCTTCGGACCGGCGGGGCACACCCTCAACACCATCGCCGAGCTCCGGGGGGAGCAGCAGCCGGAGGCCAGCGTGATCCTCGGCGCCCACCTGGACTCCTGGGACCTGGGCACCGGCGCCACGGACAACGGCGCCGGCGTGGCCGCGGTGATGGAGGCGGCGCGCCTCCTCGTGGCCCAGGGGGCCCGCCCCAAGCGGACCCTCCGGTTCATCCTCTTCGGCGGGGAGGAGCAGGGGTACCTGGGATCCCTCGCCTACGTGCGGGCCCACCCGGATCAGCTGCCGAAGGTGAGCGCCGCCTTCATCCTCGACACGGGGGCTGGGGCGGTGGACGCGGTGGCCCTCCAGGGCCGGGCCGCGGTGCTCCCGGTGCTGGCGCCGCTCCTGGAGCCCCTGAAGCCCCTGGGCGTGGTGGACACGGACCTGAGGATCGAAGGGGGCAGCGACCACATCCCCTTCCACCAGGCCGGGGTCCCGGCCTTCTGCCTGGAGCAGCGCCAGCACACCTACGCCCGCGACCACCATGCGGAGACCGACACCCTCGACAAGGTCCGCCCCGCGGAGGTCCAGCAGTGCGCGGTGGTCATGGCCTGGCTCGGGTGGAAGGTGGCCGACCTCCCCGCGCCCCTGCCGCGCTGAGCCTCAGCGCAGCCCCGCGATCCCCAGGTAGGCCTCCCAGAGGCCGGGCCCGAAGAACACCACGACGGGCGTGACCAGGGCCAGGCCACACCCCCAGGGCAGCATGTGCTGCCCCAGACCTTCGGTGAGGCTGCCCTGGCGCTCCGGATCCCGGGCGGCCCGGAACAGCGCCAGGGGCAGGCCCAGCACGATCATGGGCAGGGTGCTGAGGAAGAGGATGCCCACCATGGCCGGCCAGCCCCAGAAGGCCCCCAGCCAGGCCAGCATCTTGAAGTCGCCCATGCCGATGCCGTCGGTCTTCCGGATCACCTTGTAGAGCAGGTTCAGGAGGGCCGGCAGCCCATAACCCAGGAGGGCGCCCAGCAGCGCCTCCCACCAGGCGAGGGCCGGCCGGAAGTCCGCCCACAGCGGGGCGGGCTGGAGGCCGTTGTGCCAGGTCTCCGCCCGGAGGAAGGTCCCGCCCGCCCCGTGGGTCATCAGGGAGGCCCCGGGGGCCAGGAGCTGCGGCAGGGTGAGGAGCACCCCGATCGCGATGAGGGGCAGCTGCAGGGCGTCGGGGAGGATGAACTCCGTGAAGTCGGTGAAGAAGAGGATGATCAGCGCATAGCCGCAGAGGAGCCCCTTGGCCCACACGAGGGTCCCCACGGGGAACACCCAGGGGCTGGCCGCGAAGAGGAGCCCCGCCAGCGCCTCCACGAGGGGGTAGCGGAAGGGGATGCGCCACCCGCAGGCCGCGCAGCGGCCCCGCAGCCAGAGCCAGCCGAAGAGGGGGACGTTGTGCCAGGGTTTGATGGAGGTCTTGCAGGAGGGGCAGTGGCTGCCCTTCTTCACCACGTCCCGGTCCTCCGGGGCCTCCTGGGGGAGGCGGTGGATGAGCACGTTCCCGAAGGAGCCCAGCACCAGCCCGAAGGGGAGGAGCATCGCGCTGATCATCCAGAGGGGGAATTGGAGCAGGAGCGGCATGGGCTGAGGCTACCGTGCCCGGCTCGGAGGGGGAACCGGATCCGGCCACTCCCCCCTACAATGGAGGGATGCTGCCCCGACTCGCCTGCCTCCTCACCCTGTGCCTCCCCCTCGCCGCCCAGGCGGTCCCCGCGCCGGTCCCGGCGCCCGCCGCCGCCCCGGCGCCGGTGCCGGCCAAGCCCCGCGTGAAGCTCACGACCAACTACGGCGTGATCGTGGTGGAACTCGAGCCCGAGGCGGCCCCCAAGACCTGCGCGAACTTCCTGGCCTACGTGAAGTCCGGCCACTTCAAGGGCACCATCTTCCACCGGGTCATCGAGGGCTTCATGATCCAGGGCGGCGGCATGACCGAGGACCTCACGGAAAAGCCCGCCCAGCCCCCCATCGCCAACGAGGCGGGGCTGGCCTTCAAGGCCGGGCTCAAGAACGTGAAGGGCACCCTGGCCATGGCCCGCACCGAGGATCCCAACAGCGCCGCCGCGCAGTTCTACATCAACACCGCCGACAACCCCTCCCTGGACTGGAAGGGCGAGGGCCCCCAGAACGTGGGCTACTGCGTGTTCGGCCGCGTGGTGGAGGGGCAGGAGATCGCCGACCGCATCGCCAAGGTGAAGGTCGAGTGGCAGAAGGGCATGTCGGGCGTGCCCGCCTATCCCGTGCGCATCCGCAACGCGGAGCTGCTGACCCAGCCCTGATCCCCGCATGCGGCGCGCCTCCCTCCGGCCCTTCCTGGTCTGGGCCTTCGCGGCTCCGGCCCTGGCCGTGGCCGTGGTCCTCGCCTTCCTGGTGGCGACGGTCCGGGGGGGGCGCCGGGGCTTCTGGACCATCGCCCCCGGCTACATCCGGATGGTGGCGTGGCTCTTCCGCATCGATCGGCACCTGGAGGGCTGGGAGCAGCTGCCGGAGGCCATCCGCGAGGGACGGCAGCCGGTCATCTTCATCGCCAACCACGCCTCGCACTTCGACCCGCCCCTGCTCATCAGCACCCTCCCCAGCCACCCCGTCTTCATCGCCAAGCGGGAGCTGGCCCGGATCCCCTTCCTGGGCTGGGTGATCTGGCTGGCGGGCTTCATCTTCATCGACCGCACGCATCGCGGTCAGGCCCGGGCCTCCCTGGAAGCCGCGGCCCGGCGGATCCACGACGGCCAGAGCGTGGTGGTCTTCCCCGAGGAGACCCACAGCGTGGATGGCTCCCTGCTCCCCTTCAAGCTGGCCGCCGAAGCCGGGGTGCCCCTGGTGCCCCTGGCCATCCACGGGGGCGCGCGCATCCTGCCCAAGGGCGACTGGCGCGTGGCCGGCGGTCCCTACCGCATGGTGGTGGGGGCCCCCCTGCCCTCCGAAGGGCGGGACGCCACCACCCTCATGACGGAAGCCCACGCGGTGCTCGCGGACCTGCTCACCCGCTGACCCTCAGCGCGGCGCCCGGATCACCAGCTCCACCCGCTGTCCCAGCTTGAGGGGCGTGCCCGGGGGCAGGCTCACCTTCACCAGGGCCACCCGGATGTCCGTGGGGCGGCTGGGATCCAGGGACTTGAGCCGCCGCTGGGCCACGGCCCGGGGCACCTCCTCCACCCTCCCTTCCCATCGCGTCGCCAGCCCCTCGGCCTCCAGGGTCACCGGGGCGCCCACGGCCAGCCGGCCCAGGTCGTACTCGTCCACCTCCGCCTCCACCCGCAGCCGGTCCAGGTCCGCGAGGCGCAGGAGGTGGGCCCCCGCCACCTGCAGCTCGCCGGGGTGGGCCAGCCGCTCCACCACGGTGCCCGTGAAGGGGGCGCGCACCGTGAGCTTGCTGAGGGCCGCCTCCAGCTGGGCCACCTGGGCGGCGGCGGCCTCCTTCCTCGCCACCGCGAGGTTGAGCCGCGAGTCCGCTTCGTCGAAGGTGCGCTGCCCCACGGCGCCCTCCTTCACCAGCCGCTTCATCCGGGCCTGCTCCAGCTCGGAGAAGCGCACATCCGCCTGCAGCTCCACCACCCGGGCCCGGGCCGCGGCCAGGGCCGCCCCCTGCTCCCGGTCGTCCAGGCGGGCGAGGACCTGCCCCGCCTTCACCCGGTCCAGCTCCTTCACGTCCAGGGCCACCACCCGGCCCCCCACTTCGGCGGCCAGCATCACGTCGGCGCCGGGGCGGGCGGCCACCCGGCCCTCGCAGCGGATCCCCGCCGGGACGGCGGCGGAGGTTGGAGGGGGCACCGCGGCCGCGGGCTTCCCGCCGCCGCGGGCCAGCAGCCAGACGCCGGTGCCCAGCAGGGCGGCGCCGAGGGTCCAGGGGAGGGTCGGTCGGAAGGTCATGGCAGCTCCTTGGGTCAGTGGGAGAGGCGGCCGTCGCGGATGCGCAGCACGCGGTCGGCGATGTCGCGGACCTTGGGGTCGTGGGTGACGATGAGGACGCCCCGGCCGTGGTCCGTGGCGAGGCTCCGGAACAGCTGGAGCACCTGGGCGCCCACCTGGCTGTCGAGGTTCGCGGTGGGCTCATCCGCCAGCAGGGCGGCGGGGCTCCCGGCCATGGCCCGGGCGATGGCGACCCGCTGCTTCTGGCCGCCGCTGAGGTCCCGGGGCAGGTAGTCGGCGCGGTCGCCCAGGTCCACGGCCTCGATCCAGCGGCGGGATTCCTCCCCCAGCACCGGCCCCCGGTGGCCCTTCACCTGGAGGGCGTACGCCACGTTCTCCCGGGCGGTGAGGGCGGGGAAGAGGTTGTACTGCTGGAACACGAACCCGATGTGGCGCTTGCGCAGATCCGCCAGCTGGGCGGGATCGGCGAGGTCCGCGGACTCCCCCGCCACCCTCACGCGCCCCTCCGTGGGGCTGAGGATGCAGCCGAGGATCTGGAGCAGCGTCGTCTTCCCGGAGCCGGAGGGCCCTTCCAGGGCGACCACCTCCCCCGGCGCCACCGCGAGGCTCACCCCGTGGAGGATGCGGGAGGTGGCCTTCCCCTCCGCGTAGTCCTTGATGATGTCGTGGGCTTCGAGCACGGCGTCCATCGGTCAGCTCCTGAACACGAGTCCGGGGTCGATGGCGGCGACCTTCCGGAAGCTGAGGGCGGCGGAGAGGAGGCACATCGTGGCGGTGCCGAGGGCCACCGCGATCCAGAGCGTGGGGGGCAGCACCAGGCGCAGGCCCAGGGCCGCCACGCCCGGGATCATCGCGAAGGTGAGCGCGGCGCCCACGGCGTAGCCCAGCACCGCGGCCACCAGCGCCTGGCGGCCCAGCAGGCGGTAGATGTCGGCGTTGGACCCGCCGATGGCCTTCACCGTGCCGAACTCCTTCAGGTGCTCCATGGTGGAGGTGTAGAGGGTCTGAGCCACGATGAGCACGCCCACGAGGATCCCGAGGCTCACGGTGAGGTAGGCGTTCAGGCCGATGCCCGTGTTCTTGATCCAGTAGTCGTCGCTGCGCCCCGCCCACTCCGCGGTGGTGTACACGTCGTTGTGGGGCAGGCGGCGGCGGATCTCCGCCTTGAGGGCCTG
>CAZVKM010000165.1:0-8716 GCA_964627685.1 uncultured Solibacteraceae bacterium
ATACATCCGCAGTGGCAAGCCCGACCCGCGCAGTGACCTCTTCGCCGTGGGCGTGATGCTCTACGAGGCCCTCTCGGGCCGCAAGCCCTTCGCGGGGGACACGACGCCCACCATCCTCTACAAGATCGTCAACGAGCCGCCCGAGCCCATCGACATCTCCGCCCTCCAGGGCATCAGCCCCGCCATCAAGTCGGTGCTCGACCGCGGGCTGACGAAGAACCCCGAGGAGCGGTTCCAGACCGCCGAGGACTTCGCCAAGGCCCTGCGCGCCGCCAAGGATCCCACCTGGACCGGACAGATGGAGGAGGGCACCGCCGCCCTGGTCCGGACCGAGGCCCCCGCCGCGGTCCCCTCCCCGGCCGCGCCCACGGCCCCGGTGCAGCCCGGCACCGTGCTGCTCAACGGCCCCACGGCCAGCGTGCCGGCGGCTCCCGCCACGCAGCCGGCCCGCGTGCCCGAGCCGGGGAAGCCTTCCAGCCGGGGCCCTTTGCTGGCCGCCGCGGCGGTGCTCCTCCTCCTGCTGGGGGGTGGGGCCTGGTGGATGTTCGGCCGCCGGTCCACCTCGGAACCCTCCCAGGTGGCGAAGGCTGAGGAGCCCTCCCAGGATGGGTCCGCGCAGAAGCCCACCGGAGGTGGCATGCGGCCCGCGAGCAAGGGCGAGGGTCCCCGGACGGGGGCCCAGGAGCCCTCGGTGGGCAACCTGGCCTCCCAGGGTCGTCCCGATCCAGGCAAGGCCGCGCTGGGGGTCCGGCAGGAACCGGAGCCGGAGCGGCCCACGGTGAAGGCCCCCCCGGAAAAGAAGGCCATCGACCAGCCCCAGAAATTCGAGCCGGAGCACCTGGAGAAGCTGCAGGTCCATGAGCGCACGAACCTGGGCCTGGTCTCCATGAGCGAGTCCATCCAGCTGGTGGAGAAGGATCCGGAGAAGGCCATCTACGGCTTCCGCCAGGCCATCAAGGCGGATGCGGGCAATGTCATGGCCCATGCCTGGCTGGCCTCCACCCTGTATGAGCAGAACCGCATGCCGGAGTTCCTCCAGGAGCTCCGGGAGGCCCGGCGCCAGGGGCTGCTGGGCCAGATGCTCTCCCGCAACGTCCGCTTCAAGGGGGTGTTCAACCGGGCCCGCATGAACGGGAAGCTGCCCGCCGACGTGGCGGACTGATGGCCGGCAGAACTTCGCTGGAGGGGCTTCAGGCCCGACTGGGCCATGCCTTCTCCGACCCCCGGCTCCTGGAGGAGGCCCTCACGCACGCATCCAAGGGGACCCGGCGCGACAACCAGCGGCTGGAGTTCCTCGGGGATGCCCTGCTGAATCTCTGCGCGACGCTGGCCATCCATCGCCTCCAGCCCGGGTGGGAGGAGGGCCCCATGTCGAAGCTGCGCAACCTGCTCGTCTGCACGGAGAGCCTCGCCGCGTGGGCCCGGGACCTGGACCTGGACCTGCGGAGCGCTGCCCAGGCCAAGAAGGCCTTCGGGGACAAGCCCCTGGCCGATGCCATGGAGGCGGTGCTCGCCGCTGTCTTCCTCGATGCCGCCGCGCGCCAGCAGGACGGCCTGGCCGAGGTGTCCCGGCTGGTGGAGCACCGCTTCGCCGGGGCCATCCGGGACGCCCATCCCGGGCTCTGGCAGCACCAGGATGCGAAGACCACCCTCCAGGAGCGGGCCTCGGCCCTCGCCCTTCCGCTCCCCACCTACGGGCTGGTGGCTCGTACGGGGCCCGATCACGCCCCCCGGTTCCGCGTGAAAGTGCAAGTGGGTTCCATGGACGCCGAAGCGGAAGGGCCCACCCTGAAGAAGGCGGAAGCGGAAGCCGCGAGGAACCTCCTGGCACGGATCACAAAGGAAAACCCAGCGCCGTGACGCATGCGTTACAATGAGGCAGACGGGCGAGGCCGCGCTTTGAAGATTTTTCCCACCCTCAACATCCAGCAGGGCCGCGTGATCCCGACCTTCGGCGATGGCGCTCCTTCCCCCTTGGCGCCCCAGGTGATCGTGGAGCGCCTGCTCGATGGCGGCTGCAGCCACCTGGCCCTCGTGGACGTGGACGCAGCGCAGAACCAGGGTCACAACCGGGAGCTCATCGGACAGCTGCTCCGGGGCCTCCAGGCCCGCGGGACCCGGCCCTGCGTTCAAGTGGCCGGTGGCATCCGCTCCAGTGACCAGTGCAGCTACCTCCTGGATCACGGCGCCACCTGGCTCGTGGTGGGCACCCTCCTCCAGAAGTCCTCCCTCGTGGTGGAGCAGCTGGTGGGTCGCTTCCAGGCCCACCTCACCGCGGGCATCGATGCCCGTGGCGGCCAAGTGCACTGCAGCGGCTGGGCCGGCTCGGCCACCGGCGTGAGCGCGGGGGACATGGCCCTGCGGGCCAAGGCCTTCGGGTTCAAGCGGCTCCACTTCGTGGATTTGGCGGGGCGGGATGGCGGCCAACCGGATTTCGAGACGGCGCGGGCCATCCAGGAGGCCTCCCGCCTTCCGCTGCTAATGGGCGGGAGCCTCACGAGCCGTTCCCACCTGGAGGCCGCCCAGGCCACCCGGGTGCTCCAGGGCGGGCTCGTGGATGCCCTGCTCTTCCTCCAGGACCAGGATCTTCTGGGCCTCCTCCATCCCGCCTGCGCGTGAGGCCGGGCGTGCTGGAGACGGAGCTCAGCTTCTGGACCGAGCTCTCGGAGGCCGAGCGGCTCCACTTCCGCCACCTGGCGATGATCCGTCCGCAGGTGCCCTCGGATGGGCAGCTGCAGCTGCTGGCCGGCCTGGCCTCCACGCTCACCCAACCCCGCCTGCTCACCCTCATGGCCCGCACGCCCCACTGGCTGGTGCAGTGGACGGTGCTCGAGGCCCTGGCCCAGAACGAGGCCCTGCCGGAGGTCCTGCGCCGGGATCTCGAGCTGGTGGTGAGCCTCTTCGACCTCATGCGGGAGATGGACACGGCGCCGGCCGCGGAAAAGGCCGAGCGGGCGGAGGTCGTGAAGGGGGTCTACCAGCAGCTGGCCTCTGAGATGAAGCCCATCGCCAAGCTGCTGGCGAAGCAGCTGGCCCGCCCCATCGGCGGCTCGGGCAGCACCCTCGAGATGCCTCCGCTTCCCGAGGCCGAGGCGGACTGGGAGGCCCTCACCGCGCCCCCGCTGGCCCCCGCCGCCCCGGCCCTCACTCATGAGGATCTGGTGGCCCAGGCGGGCCGCACCGACCTGCCCAGCGAAATCCTCGCCGGACTGCTGGCGGAGCACCTGGAGGTGCGGCAGGCCGCCCTGGCCAACCCGATGCTGAGCGAAGATCTCGTCTGCCAGGCCCTCCAGCTCACCCCCCTGGATGACTTCTTCGACGAGATCTACGGGGAGGCGCGCTGGTACTTCCGGGAAGGCGTGCGCGACGCCATCCTCGAGGCCCCCGGCGGCCCCGAGGACCTCTGCCGGCGCGTCGGGCTCTCCCGCCACCTCGTCACCCTGCTCGCGGACGGCGCGAACCCCAGGCTCAGCATCCAGCGGGTGGTGAGCCTCTTCGCGCAGCTGGATGAGAGCGAGTACCAGTACGTCACCTACTGGTGCAAGCGGAACGCCCCCCACCTCCTGCGCGTGGTGAAGTACTTCTACGACCGCAACCGGCGCCAGGCCGGGACGGCGGCGGGTCTGACCCGGGAAGGTCAGGGCCAGTGGGCCTCCCTGGAGGAGCGGGTGTTCCTGGCCACCCAGAGCACGCAGCCGGATCAGCTGGCCCAGCTGCTCAGGGATCCGGATCCCCAGGTGTTCCGACTCACCCTCGAGAATCCCGCCCTCACGCCCCGGCTCCTCCAGGCCGCCATCCCCGTGCTGGAGCGGGCTCGCGTGGACCTCCTGTCCCAGCACCATGGCTGGGGGCAGCATCCGGAGGTCCGGGAGGCCCTGCTGCACAACCCCCTCCTCGGGGAGCACCAGGCCCTGGCCATCCTGGACGAGCTGCAGGGCCTCAAGGCCCTCGTCGAGGTCGTGCGGGATCCCCGGGTGCCCCACCTGGAGGTGAAGCGCCGGGCCCTGGAGCGCCTGCGGGCCCTGTACCTCGAGATCCCGGGCGAGGAGCGGCTGGCCGCCCTCCGGACCTACGGTGCGGAGCTCATGCGCCACCTGCCCCAGGAGGTCCTCCAGGACGAGCCCTCCCTGCGGGCCCTGGTGGCCGACCGGCAGCTGGATCCCAGCCTCCTCCTGAGGCTGGCCCGGAACAAGCTGACCCCCCGGGGCGTGCTGGAGCTCATCGCGGCCCACCCCGTGCTCATGGCCCACACCCCGATCATGAGCGAGCTGCTCCTGAACCCGAAGACGCCCCGCGAAGCGAGCCTCCGCCTCTGGGGCCTCCTCTCGGAAGCGGAACAGGCCCAGCTCCTCAAGAGTCCCCACCTCCCCACCACCCTGCGGCACTTGTCATAATCCGTGAATCTAACCTCAAGACCCCCAAGGCCGTAGCCTGGGTCCCGGAGTTCCCATGCGTCCCCTCCTTCCCCTCCTCGCCGTCGCGGCCCTCCTGGGCCCGGTGGCCTGTCGGCCCAAGGGGACCGGGGCTCATGCCTGGCTGGCGGGGATCCCCGAGGCGTCCGTGACCAGCGTCTCCGGGGAGGCGGGCTGGTTCCTGGCGAACAAGGACCTCCAGAAGGCCCTCACGCAGACCCCCCTCGCCGAGCAGATGCTGGATCTCTTCATGCAGAAGGCCCGCATCGACACCCAGGCCGAGACCGGTCGGGTCACCCTGCATGTGCTGGACGTGCCCGGGAAGGAGGGGCGGACGGACCTGAAGGCCCTGCCCTCGGCCTTCCTCCTGCACCTCTCGGGATTCAAGGATCCCAAGGCCCTCCAGGCGGCCATCACCGAGTCCTTCCCCGCCGAGGGCTTCCTCCGGGTGAAGGGCCAGGACTGGCCGGCCTTCGTGGTGCTCGATTTCCAGCAGGGCGGGTCCATGGTCCACATCCGGGTCGTGGCGGATCCCGCTGGGGGCCTCTGGCTGGGGGACCTTGCCGCGCTTTCCCGCCTGGGCGGCCCTTCCCTGATCGAGCGGCCCGGCGTGGCGGCCGCCGCCCAGTGGCTGACGCCCGGCCTCAAGATCCAGGGGGCGATGCGCCCCGAGACCCTCCTCAAGGGGGTCCGCTCGCAGCTGCCGGCCGAGTGGGCCCGCGAGCTGCCCGAGGGGGTGGACGTGGTGCTCTGGGGGGCCAGCCCCCAAGGTGCCGGCGAGAGCTGGATGTTCGAGGTGGTGGTGGGGGCCGAGCGACCCGCCATCGTCCAGATCACCCCCTGGCTGCAGCGCTTCGGGGCTGCCCTGGATGCGGTGCGTCCCCAGGGCCAGGCCCCGGTGCAGATCCTCTCCGAAGGCCGGCGGGCGGCCCTGAAGGCCACGGTGGACAGCGCCCAGCTCAGTGCGGCGCTGGCGAAGCTGGGGCTGCCCCAGATGGATCTCAGCAAGGTGCGCCGCGCCTCCAGGCCCCAGGCGTGACGGACGTCACGCTCGTGGGGGGGGAGACCCCCGAGACCTGGATGGCCCGCCTCAAGGCAGGGGAGGAGGAGGCCCTGGCGCCCCTGATGACCCGCTTCGAGCGGCCCATCTTCGCCTTCCTCCTGCGCCGCCTGGGCGGGGAGACGGGGGTCGTCCAGGAACTTGTGCAGGAGGTCTTCCTCAAGTGCCTCAAGCACAAGGACCGCTTTGAAGAGGGCCGTCCGGTGGCCGCCTGGCTTTTTACCTTGGCGGCTAATGCAGCGACCGACCATCTGCGTAGAAGAGGACGGGAGGTACCCCCTCCCGAGACCTTTGACGCTCCCGACCCCCAGGCCGTCTCCCCTTGGGAGGCCCTGGACCAGAGCCGACGGGTGAGGGACCTCCGGGAAGCCATGGAGGCCCTGACCCCCCGTCAGAGGGCCATGGTCCAGGCCTACTACGTTCACGAAAAACCCGTGAAGGAGATCGCCCAGGACCTGGGCTGCGCCGAAGGCACCGTGAAAGCCACGCTGTTCCAGAGCCTTTCCAAACTCCGCAAGACCATGGGGAACCCCCTATGAACCCCCACGACCCCAAGACCCTCACCGATGAACAGGCCTTCGACCTGCTGATGAGGCCCGAGGACTGGCCCGAGGATCCCCTCGTCCAGGCCGAGCTGGCCCGCCTCCTGGAGCTGCACCTGGCCTTGGAAGCCCACGGCCCCGCCCTGCGCGAGGAGCTCAAGCCCAGGCCCCGGTGGGGCAACACCTGGCTCGCCGCGGCGGCGGCCGCCCTGGTCGTGGTGGCGCCCGCCAGCTATGCCGTCTTCGAACACCAGCGCTCGCTGGAGCAGCGCAAGGACCTCAGCCGCATCGACCAGGTGGCGAGGAGCCGGGCCCAGGAGCGGGCCTGGGCGGCCTTCTTCACCCAGAGCCGTTCCCTCCTGCAGGAGTTCGCGAAGAACCCCAAGCTCTGCACCCAGGAGCGGTTGGAGGATCGCTCCGCCGAGCGGGAGGAGGCCCAGGCGCTGCTTCAGGCCAGCCACCAGCTGGCCGCCCAGGGGGCCCGCATCCCCGAGGCGGAGTCCACCCGTCAGGAGCTGCACCACTGGCTCTCCGAGGTGGCCCTGGAGGAGGGCTGCCTCGACCCCAGGCGGGCCGAGGAGCTCCGCAAGTGGGCCATGGCCAAGGACCTGCCGGACCAGACCCTCCGGATGGAGCGCCGCATGCGGGGTGATCAGCCGTGAGCTTCGCCCTCCCGCCGGCTCCGCCGGCCGCGCTCCTCGTCGTCGCCGAGCCCCAGGGGGGCGATGCCCGCTACCAGGAAGCCCGATCCCTCCGCATGGCGGGCCGCTTCTTCGAAGCGGCCGCCGCCTACCGCCGCTTCATCCAGGAGAATCCCCGCTCGGGTCGCATCCCGGAGGCCCGGTTCTGGCTTGCCACGACCCTGGAGCAGGATCAGCGCTGGGATGAGGCGGCCGCGGCCTATGGCGAGTTCCTGCGGTTGCATCCCGATCAGCGGCTCCTGGGGAAGGAGGCGAAGCTCAACCGGCTGCGCTGCTGGGGCATCCGCCAGGGGCAGGTGGCCGAGGCGAGCCAGGGCCTCCTGGGAGCGCTGGAAGACGAGCAGGCCGAAGTGAGGGCCGCCTCGGCCCTCCAGCTGGCCAAGGTGCGCAACCGCCTCGCGATCCCGGCCCTCCAGGCGGGGTTGGCCCTTCCGCGGCAGGCGGAGGCCTGCCGGTTGGCCCTGGAGGCCATGGGGGAGAAACCCCAGGCGCCCGCGGCCACGGCGGCGCGCTTCCTGGTGGTGCGCATCCAGGAGAAGGGCAAGAAGGAGCCCGTGGTGATCCGGGTGGCCTCGGGCCTGGCCCGGGCCGTGGGCAGCTACCTCTCGGACGAGCAGCTCGCCCAGGCCAAGGCCAAGGGCGTGGACCTCGAGGGGATCATGGACCAGATCGTGAACGCGCCGAAGGGAACCCTCCTCTTCAGCGTGGAGGACAAGGCCAGCTCGGTGACCGTGACGGTGGAATAGCCCCGGCGGGGTAAGCTGACTGCTGCCCATGACCCAGCTCCGGCGCTTCTTCCGAGACCACCTCCGACCCCACGTGCCCCTGATGGCGGGCTCGGCCGTCCTGCTGCTCCTGGCGGGCCTCTGCCAGGGCGCCCTCATCGCCTCCATCAAGTTCGTCTTCGACGACGGGAAATCCCGGGCCCTGCACCTTCCCCAGCCGGGCCTCTTCGGCCACCTGGAGCACCTGCGGGACTGGGTCCTGGCGCACCTCCCCGAAGCCTCCGCCCTCCGCAGCGGCCTGCTGGTCCCCCTGGTCCTGGTGACCCTCTTCTTCCTGAAGGGGATGTTCACCTATGCGGGCACCCTGATGATGGTGCGCAGTGGCATCCGGGCCACGCAGTCGCTCCGGGAGCGGCTCTTCCGCCACCTCCTGGATCAGGAGCCGGCCTTCTTCCACAGGCATCCCGTGGGTGAGCTCCTCACCCGCTGCATCACCGATGTGGGGGCCGTGCAGGGCATCGCCTCCAATCAGCTGGCGGAGGCCGTGCGCGAAATCGCCGTGGCCCTCACCATGCTCGTGACCATCCTCTACATGGATTGGAAGCTCAGCCTCACGCTCTTCCTGGCGGGCCCCCTCGTGGTGCTTCCCGTCCGCCGCCTGAGCCGCCGCATCCGCCAGGTGAACCACCGGAACCAGGAAGCCTCCGGCCGCCTCCTCCAGCGGCTCAAGGAGGTCTTCAGCAACATCCGGGTGGTGCAGGGGTTCGCCCGGGAGGACTACGAGGGACAGCGCTTCCAGGGCCAGAACCGGGAGCTGTACGTCCTGGGGATGAAGAGCGCCCGGGCCTCGGCCCTCTCCACCCCGATCATGGAGCTGGTGGGGGGCTTCCTCCTGGCGGGACTGGCGCTGTACGCCTCCAGCCGCTTCCGATCGGGCACCCTCACCACGGAGAACTTCCTCACCTACATCCTGGCGGTCTACGCCCTCTACGATCCCCTGCGCCGCCTCACCAAGCTCAACAACGAGGTGCAGGTGGCCAGCGCCAGCCTGGATCGCGTCTACACCATGCTGGACCGCCGCAGCGAGTTGACCCCTCCGGCCAGCCCGAAGCCCGTGCCCGCGGTGCCTGACGTGCTGCGCTTCGAGACGGTGCACTTCGCCTACGATCCTGAGCATCCCGTGCTACGGGGGGTGGACCTGGAGGTGCGGCGGGGCGAGACCGTGGCCCTGGTGGGCGGGAGTGGCGGGGGGAAGACCACCCTGGTGAACCTGGTG
>CAZVKM010000166.1:0-6974 GCA_964627685.1 uncultured Solibacteraceae bacterium
GCCGGAGAGGGCCTTGCCGATGGTGACGCCGTCGGGGCGGATGCCCTCGTGCTCGAAGGCGAACAGCTTGCCGGTGCGGCCCAGGCCGGTCTGGATCTCGTCCAGCACCAGGAGGCAGTGGTTCTGGTCCGCCAGCTCCCGGAGCCCCTTGAGGAAGCCCTTGGGCGGGATGATCACGCCCCCCTCGCCCTGGATCGGCTCCATGAAGATGGCCGCGGTCTTCGGGGTGATCGCGGCCTTCACCGCCGCGAGGTCGCCGTAGGGGACGATCTTGAAGCCGGGGGTGAAGGGGCCGAAGCGGCTGGTGCTGTCGGGATCCGTGCTGAAGCCCACGATGGTCGTCGTGCGGCCGTGGAAGTTCCCGTCGGCCACGATGATCTCTGCTTCGGGATAGGGCACGCCCTTCACGTCATAGGCCCACTTGCGCATGGCCTTCAGGGCCGTCTCCACGGCTTCGGCGCCGCTGTTCATCAGGAGGGCCTTGTCGAAGCCCGTGAGGGTGCAGAGCTTCTCCAGGAGCGTGGGGAAGCGGTCGTTGCGGAAGGCCCGGCTCGTGAGGGCCAGGCGCTGGGCCTGGGCCATCATCGCCTTCACGATGCGCGGATGGTTGTGGCCCTGGTTCACGGCGGAATAGGCCGCGAGGAAGTCCATGTACCGCTGGCCCTCCACGTCCCAGAGGAAGACGCCTTCACCCCGCTCCGCCACCACGTCCAGCGGATGGTAGTTGTGCGCGCCGAAGCGGTTTTCCAGGTCGATGAGGGCCTGGGCGGTGAGGGTGGCGGTGCTCATGGGGCCTCCCGGGCGGACGGCGCCGCCGCATGGGGGCATCCTACGCTTCCTCGGTCCCGGAGGGGGTGACCGCCGCCACAGGCTTGTCGAGGTGGAAAGGCCACAGCACCAGGGCGCTCAGCAGGCCGCAGGCGGCGCAGCCCGCCCAGACCCAGCCCGGACCGAAGCGGGCGTAGCCCTTCACCCCCAGCCAGGGGCCCAGGGCCAGGGCCGTGGCGAACATGAGGGCGTAGAGGCCCATGTACTCCCCCCGACGGGCCGCCGGGGCCAGGCCCGCCACCGCATCGCTGGCCGTCGGCAGGAGGATCATCTCCCCGGCGGTCCAGACGGCCGCCAGGCCCAGGAGGGCCCCCCGCCCGTGGGCCAGGCCCGTGAGCCCGAAGCCCAGGGCGTAGCAGAGGCAGCCGAGGGCCAGGGCCCGCCCGTGGGGCCAGCGGGCCATGGCCAGGTTCAGGGCCACCTCGAAGGCCACGATGAGCAGGGTGTTCAGGGTGAAGATCAGGCCGAAGAAGCGGGTGCTGTGGCCCAGGTCCCGCACCACCCACAGCGGGTAGGGGCCCTCGATCTGGAAGAACACCAGCATCGCGGGCAGGGTGCCCAGCAGGATCCAGCGGAGGCGGCGATCCCGCCACGGGGAGGAGGCCTCACCCATCGCTCCCGGGGCCGGGGCCGGCTCGCTGCGCCCCAGGAGCCAGGTGAGGAGGAGGGCCGAGGCCAGGGTGGAGAGCCCATCCGTCCAGAACACCCAGGCGTAGCTGGCGTGGGCGATGAGACCCCCCACCGCGGGCCCCACCGCCATGCCCAGGTTCACCGCCCCCCGGTGGAGGGCGAAGGCCGCCTTCCGCTGCTCCGGCGCCACCAGGGAGGTGATGAGCGCCATGGCGGAGGGCCAGAAGGCCTGGGTGAAGCCCGCCCAGAGGAAGATGAGGGGCAGAAGGAAGAGCCGGACGCTGACGAGGGGCAGGACCAGGAGGGCGGTGCCGCTGAGCCAGAGGCTGGCCCTCAGCACCCGGGCATGGCCCAGCCGATCCGCAAGGCGTCCGGCGAAGGGCGCCGCGGTGAAGGCCCCGAGCCCGTACACCGCCATGGCGGTGCCCGCCTCGCCGGGCGTCCACCGCCGGGCCTCCGTGAGGTAGAGGACGAGGAAGGGCAGCGCCATGGTGCCCAGGCGGTTCACCAGGGTGGAGATCGAGATGAGCCAGACGGCGCGGGGGAGGCCTTGGAGGCCCTTCCAGGGGTGCATGGACCAGGATAGGACGGGCGGCGGATCCCTCCCCAGGCCTTTGACGCCTTGTCAGCCCCGTTCCGCCCCCGTGGCCTGCGGACGTCCGCTCCGGCACCACTCGCTCCAGGAGCCCACGTAGAGCACGCCGTCCCCGAGGCCGGCGTGCACCAGGGCCAGCAGGCCGTGGCAGGCGGTGACGCCGCTGCCGCAGCTGAACACCGCATGGCCGGCCTTGGTGCCATCCAGCAGGTCCTCGTAGAGCTGCCTCAGCTCCTCCTTCGGCTTGAAGCGGCCCCGGTGGTCCAGGTTCTGCTCGTAGGGCAGGTTGAGGGCCCCGGGGATGTGGCCCGCCACGGGATCCAGCGTCTCCTGCTCGCCCCGGTAGCGCACCCCGGACCGCACATCCACCACCTTCCACTGGGGGTGGTGCGCCAGCTGGGCCACCACGTCCATGTCCACCGTGGTCAGGCGCCAGTAGGGGGCCGGATAGGCGGCCACGCCCTGGGGCGGCACGGGCCCCTCCGTGGTGAGCGTAGCGCCCAGCTCCTGCAGGGCCGGCAGCCCGCCATCGAGCACCTGCAGCTTCTCGTGGCCCAGGCTGCGGAGCATCCACCAGCAGCGCGCGGCCGCATTGGCCCCCCCCTGCCCGTCGTAGACCACCACCCAGCTGTCGGGCTGAATGCCCCAGCGCCCCACCTGGGCGCAGAAGGCCTTGAGGTCGGGCAACGGGTGGCGTCCGCCCTGCGCGGGGTCGAAGCCCTCCTCGGAAGCGCGGCTCAGGTGGCGGTCCGTGTCCACGTGGAGGGCGCCCGGGAGATGGCCCGCCTCGTAGGCGGCCCGGGGACGGCAATCCAGGAGGATGGCCTCCCCCAGGACGGGGAGCAGATCTTCAGGGGAGACGAGGGGGGAACTCATGCCACCATTCTGACCCATGGACGGATCGGATTCCTGGGAGCTGCCGGGGCCATGGCGGGCCCGCCTGTCCCTGGCCCTCGTGGCCGGGTGCCTGGCCGGGCTGGCCTGGGTGGGCTGGCGCATCCTCGGGCGTGGGGGCCCGGGCCCCGTGGGCCCCGGGGCCTCCGTCGCCGCCGTGAGCTACGCCGATGACCAGGGCCGTGTCTCCACCCTGGGGGCCCTCCGGGGCCAGGTGGTGCTGGTGGATGTGTGGGCCACCTGGTGCCCCCCCTGCCGCGCCTCCCTGCCGGAGATCGCCCGCCTCCAGCGGGAGGCCCGGGGCCGCTATTCCGTGGTGGCCCTCAGCGTGGACCGGGAGGGCTTCGACGCCATCCGCCCCTTCCTTGTGGCCCATCCCGAGCTGGGGCTCGCGGCGGTGGTGCCGGCGGGTCGCGGGGGGCTCGCGCCCTTCGGGGAGATCCGGGGCATCCCCACCACCTTCGTGATCGATCGCGAGGGGCGGGTCCGGTCCCGCTGGAGCGGCTTCGCACCGGGGCGGGCGGAGGCGGAACTCCGCGCGGCCCTGGCCCCATGAGGGACCTCCCGCTCCCGGCGCGGAGGGGACTGGCGCTGCTGGCCTGGGCCCTGCCTCTGGCACTCCTCCTCAGCCCCCTCGGCCTCTGGTTCATCGGGCTCCTCTTCCTCCTGGGGTTCGTCCTCACGGCCATGCTCTGGTTGGGCCTGGGGGAGGAACTGGCCTGGTCCCTCACCTTCGCGTGCCACGCCCCCCGGGCCTGGTGGGCGGCCTCGCCGGGCCCGTGGTGGACGGCCCTGGCCCGGCGCAGCGACCTCCCCCCGCTGGTGCTCGGCGCCCTGCATCGCGCCGAGGCCTGGGGCGACCGCGAGGCCACCTACGAGCTGGCGCTGGAGGCCCTGGCCACCGGCGTGTCCACCCTTGCGGATTCAGGCGTGCACCGCCTCCGCCCCCTCGCCGCCGCGGGCCACCGCCCGGCCCAGGCGGCCCTCGCCGGCGCCCTGGCGTGGGGGGTGGGCGTCCTGCGGGATCCGAAGGAGGCCGAGCGCCTGTGGGTCCGCAGTGGGGGCGCCCCGGAGGCCCCGATCCCGCCGCCCCCGCCCTCCCTCCTCAAGGCCCGGCGCGAGGCGCAGGCTCCGTCGGCCGCCCTGTGCGAGGCCCTCGGGCGGGCGGGGGAGCACCTCTCCGACCTCCTGGCCCGCCAGGCGGCGGCCCGGTGGGTGCTGGGCCTCAGCGTGGCGGTGACCGGGGGGACGCTGCTGCTGGTCCCGGTGACCTTCCTCCTCATGATGCTGCTGTCGGGAGGGGGCATGGGGGCCGCCTCCCGCCAGCTCGCGGGGCTCCTGCTGGTGGTGCTGACGCCCCTGGGCCTGCTCCTGGTGTGGATCGGGCGGCAGGTCCGGAGCGCGGGCCCGGGGACCCGTCAGCTGCGGAAGATCCTGGCCCGGGCCGAGGCCGGGGATCCGGAAGCCGCCTTCCAGATGGCCCTGGCCTACGACCGGGGCACCCCGGACACGCCGAGGGAGGCCTCGGAGGCCCGCCGCTGGTACCGGGTCGCGGCGGAGGGCGGGCACGCCGAGGCCGCCCTCCGGCTGGCGGACCTCCTGCAGATGGGCCATGGCGGGCTGAAGGATCCGGCCGCCGCCGCGGCCTGGCGGGCCCGGGCGGGCGGAACGAACCCAGCCCGCCCTGCGGAGCCGCCCGTCGATCCGCTTCCGGAGGAGCGGGCCTAGAGGCGCACCCCCAGGGTGAGGCTCACCCCGCTGTTCGGCCGCGTGCGGGCGAGGTACCCCTCGCTCATGCGCCAGTCCGTGGGTCCGGGATGGACCGCGGGCCCATTGGAATTCACGCCGCTGCCGAAGGTGATCCGCTGGAAGGACTGGTAGGTCCCCTGGTCCTGGAGGGCGGTGAAGCTGAGGTGGACGTACAGGTCCTGATCCGAGTGGGAGGTGCGGAAGGTGTCGTAGACGAACACGCCGGCCGCGCCCGTCTGGCGCCGGCCCTCCACGCTCAGGTCATGCTTCCGGACGCCCGCCCCCAGGGAGAATTCGCCGATCTCATAGGCCTTCGAGACCGTGAGCCCGGCGAAGGCGGTGGTGTAGGTCGCCGTCCCGTTGAAGGTCTCCGCCGTGGATCCCCCGGCGGTGAAGACCTGGCCCTTGTGGTGCAGTTCGGGGTGGGAGAGGCCCTGCCCCACCTGGGCCTGGATCCACACCGACCAGGCCTGACGATGGAAGGCCCGGTAGCCCGCGTGGACGTGGCCCAGGAGCCAGGCGCCCGTGAACCCCGTCTCCACGATGGCGGAGGGGACCGCCGGGTAATCCCCGTTCGTCGAGATGGAGGCCTTCAGCTCGCGAGCGCTGGTGAACATGCCCCCCAGCTCCCAGTCCCCCGCGGTGAGGGGATGGGCCAGGCCGCCGGCCAGGGCGAGGAGGATGAGGGGGCGGGAGAGGGCATTCACGAGGCAGACCTTCAAGGAGGCCCCGGACGGGGCGGGTGGTGGCGACGCTGGAGGCGCAGGGGCAGCCCCCCCAGCTCAGGGAAGTGTTTCATGCCCCTCGGGTGACAGGCATCATGCGCCCGGGCTAGAAGACCCCTGAGGCCTTCAGCTCCAGGTAGCGGTTCACCAGGGCCGTGGGGAGGGCCTCCGGGGCCACGTCCAGGAGCTGGACGCCCCGGGCCCCCACGGCCCGCAGGGCGGCCTCCCGACGGGCCTGCCAGCCCAGGGCCGCCGCCTGGGTGAGCGCCTCCGGGAAGGTCTGGGGAGGCTCGGCCAGGAGACGGTCCACCGCCACCTCCCGCAGGTTGGCCACCAGCACGAGGTGCTTGTGGCGCAGCAGCTCCAGCGCCGGGGCGAGGGTGGCCTCCTCCTCGTCACGGAGGTTCGTGAGCAGCACCACGAGGCTCCGCTTGCGGAGGCGGCGACGTAGCGCCTGGGCCGCCTCCAGGTAATCGCTGGCCCGGGGGGAGGGCTCCAGGTCGAAGAGGCTCTGGAACAGATGATCCAGGGCCACGAGGCCCTTGCGGGGGGCCAGCATCCTGGGCGAGGCCTCCGCGAAGGTGGCGACGCCCACGGCATCCCCCTGCTTCAGGGCCACGAAGCTGAGGAGGAAGAGCGCGTTGAGCGCCTGATCGAAGTGGCCGAGGGTGGCGCCCTCCAGCTGATCCAGGGCCCGCATCCGCCGCCCGCAGTCCAGGAGGAAGAGCACCTGCTGATCCCGCTCGTCCTGGTATTCGCGGGAGATCAGCTTCTGGCTCCGGGCCGTGGCCTTCCAGTCGATGCGACGCAGGCTGTCGCCGGTGCGGTACTCGCGGAGCTGCATGAAGTCCATGCCCTCCCCCCGACGCGGCCGCCGCAGGATCCCGAGGGCCGAGAGGCGGTTGTCGATGGCCAGCAGGGCGTAGCGCGCCACGGCGGCGAAGTCGGGGAACACCTTCACCTCCGCCGCCCCCGCCAGCCACAGGTCCCGGGCCACGAGCCCCAAGGGGCCCGACACGCGCACCTGGGCGGGCTCGAAGGTCCGCCGGCCCCGGGCCGTGGGGCGCACCGTGTAGGTGAGCTCCAGGTACCCCGCCGCGGGAAGGCGGTGCCGCGGCCCCTGCCCCCGGACCTCGAAATCCGCGGGTGCGCCGTCCATCACCTCCACCCACCAACCCCACCGGGAGCGGCTCGTGAAGCGCAGCTTCACGGGCTTCCAGGCCCCCAGGGCCAGGCTCGGGCTCAGCTCCCGCGCCCCCGTGAAGGGCTTGGGGATCAGGGCCATGAGCGCATCGCCCAGGCCCAGCACCCCCAGCGCCACGCCCACGCCCCGCCAGGCCGGCACCAGCCTGGGCAGGGCCGCCGCCGCGAGGCCGAGGATCGTCCAGGCCAGGAGCAGGCGGAGCAGGCGTCGCGTGGGGATCGGGATCATGCGCGGGGGGCCGGGACCCGGGCGAGCACGGCCTCGATGAGGTCGTCGTGGGCGAGGCCTTCGATCTCCGTCTCCGGAGCGCGGTTCACCTCGTCGCGCAGCGGGTGTGTGGTGTAGACCG
>CAZVKM010000166.1:6984-8696 GCA_964627685.1 uncultured Solibacteraceae bacterium
CTCCGTCTCCGGAGCGCGCTGGATGCGGTGGCGGAGCGCGGGGAGCGCCATGGCCTTCACATCATCCGGTGTCGCGAAGCCGCGGCCCTCCATGAGCGCCCTCGCACGGGCGGCACGCACCAGCGCGATGGCCCCACGGGGGCCCGCCCCCAGGGTGATCCCAGGCCAGGCGCGGGTGGCCCGGACCAACGCGACCGCGTAGCCCAGCACCGCCTCATCCACATGCACCCGGGCGGCGGTGGTCTGGAGCGCCAGCACCCCCGCCGGATCCAGCCGCGGCTGCACCGCCTCGACCCGGAGGCCGTCGCCCACCGCGCCCTGGGTCACCTGGCGCACGAGCCGCGTCTCCTCCGCCTCCCCGGGGTAGCCGATCTGGACCTTGAGGAGGAAGCGATCGAGCTGCGCCTCGGGGAGGGGGTAGGTGCCCTCCTGCTCCACGGGGTTCTGCGTGGCGAGCACCATGAACGGCGCCTCCACCGGGAGGCTCTGCCCCTCCAGGCTCACCTGGAGCTCCTGCATCACCTCCAGGAGCGCCGCCTGGGTCTTGGCCGGAGCGCGGTTCACCTCGTCGGCCAGCAGGAGGTGGGTGAAGACCGGCCCCTTGCGGAGGTGGAAACGCTCGCTCTTGGGGTCCCACACCGCATGGCCCATGACGTCGGACGGCATGAGGTCGGGCGTGAACTGGATCCGCTTGAAGGTGCCACGGATCGCCCCGGCCAGGGCCCGCACCAGCAGCGTCTTGCCCAGGCCGGGCACCCCCTCGAGGAGCACGTGGCCTCCGGCGAGGAAGGCGGCGAGCACCTGGTCCACCACCGCCTCCTGGCCCACGAGGGCCCGGCCGATCTCACGGCGCAGGTCCTCGAGGAGGAGGGCGGCTTCCCGGGCTTCGGATTCGGGGAGGGGGGTCGGGTTGTCCATGGGGGACCTCAGCGGGGGGACAGGCGGTGACGGAGGTGGAGGAGGAGGTGGAGGCGGCGGCCCAGGCGCTCGGGCGGGGTGCCCGGCCGCTCATCCAGGGCTTCGGCGATCTCCGATTCGGGGAGCCCGCTCCGGGCGGCCAGGTAGGCCCAGCGCGCCCCTTCGGCCAGGGTGGGGAAGGCGGGATGGAGACGGGTGGCCCGGCGGAGCACCGCGGCCCGGCAGGCCGCCACCAGGGCCTCGGGCCCGCCCCCCTGGCGCCAGAGGAAGCGACCCGTGGCCACCAGATGTTCCAGCAGCGAGCGGCGGGAGGTGGGGGCTTCGGGCAGCCAGGGGCCGAAGCGCCAGAGCCCCTTCCATAGCCAGGCGGTGAGCAGCACGCCACAGGCCAGGAGGAAGGTCCAGGCCCGGCGCCACAGCCACGCCAGGAAGGAGGGATCCGCGGGCCGGGACCAGATCACCGCCTCCCGGCGGCCCGACTCCGGAGGAAGGATGCGGGCCAGCCAGGCGGCGTGATCCAGCTCCGGGAAGGTGTCGTTGTACAGGAAGCTGAGGTCCGAGGCGAGCTGCACGGAGCCCTTCCCCTCCGGCCGGCGCACCAGCACCTCCCCGGACTTGGTGCCCATCCACCACGCCCAGTCCGCTCGCTCCACCCGGATCCGCCACTCCGGGCTGCGCTGGATGGCGAGCACCACCCCCTCGTCGCTGAAGCGGTCGGTGTGGTGGGCCTGGGTGCGCTCCGCCTCCGGAAGGGAGATGAGCTCGGCCCCGAGGCGCCGGAACAGGGGGGCGGT
>CAZVKM010000167.1:0-8566 GCA_964627685.1 uncultured Solibacteraceae bacterium
CGCTGCGTTTGCGGAGCCGGAGCCTCCGCTCTGGAACCACCACTCATCAAGCTCCCGGGTTCAGCCCGGGAGCTTTTGCGTTGGGGCCCCCCGGTGGGCGATTCGAACGCCCTCGGGCGTTCCCTCCAGCTATCGGGGCCCTGCACTGCAGGGCCCCTCCCGCGCACTTGCGCCTTCGGCGCTGCGTTTGCGGAGCCGGAGCCTCCGCTCTGGAACCACCACTCATCAAGCTCCGGGTTCAGCCCGGGAGCTTTTGCGTTGTGGCTCCAGGAGTGGGCGTTCCCTTCCTGGAGTTGGTCAGAGGCGCTTGACGGTGTCGGCGGCGCCGCGGAGGGGATCGGTCTTGTCGTAACGGGGGGTGGGTGTGGGGAAGGTTCGGGTGAGGGGGTGGGCGATGAGGCGTCCGACGAGGGCCTTGGCCTCCGGCTCGGAGAGGCCGGAGGCCATGAGGCGCTGGGTTAGGGTGCTGCGTGCGTCCAGGAGCGTGGCGGAGTCTCCCCCCGCCTGGGAGAGGCGCGTCAGGAGCGCGAGATGATCCGGATCCGCGGCCCAGGCCTTGAGCTTCTGGCTGCGGGCTTCGAGACGCTCTCGGGTCTCGGCGGCGTGCCGGGCCCGCAGGGCTTCCCGCTCGGCGTTCTGGCGCTGCTCCAGGAGGAGGAGCGAGGTCTCCTGGGCGGTGTCCAGGCCCTCGAGCTCCAGGGCGTAGGTGGTGAGGTCGGCGAGGATGGGCTCAGAGACCTCCCGCGCGGGGCCCGTGGGGCGCTCCGGTTGGACGAGCTTCATCCAGGTGCCATCCGCCCGGGTCGGGGAGGGGGCCGAGGCGAGGGCCGCGGCGAAGGGGGAGGCCACAAGGTGCCAGCCCCAGCCCGCCGTCGGCAGGACCAGACCCTCGACGCCGGCGTGCCAGGTGGCCTTGAGGGTGGGCCAGGCGGCTTCCGCCACGGGGGAGACCACGCTGCCCGCAGTTCCGAGGGCCGCGCCGGCGAGCCCGAGGGGAAGCCGGAGGGCGGATTCGAAGGCGGCGGCGACGAAGGCCCAGGGGTAGGGCAGGGGCCAGCCGAAGGTGCGTCGCGCGGTGCGCTCTCCGGCCTTCCGGAAGCCTCCGCTCCAGGCCTCCCCGGAGCCCTTCAGGCCGAAGGTCCAGAAGGAATCCTTCCAGCCCCACTCGAAGCTCCGCTTCGCGTGGTGCCCCATCCGGCTCCAGGTGCTACCCTCGGCGTATTCCCCCAGATCCGAGCCGGCCTCGCGCCAGCCCTCCCGGGCGAAGGCCCAGGGGGCCACGAATCCGGGGAGGATGCGCACGTTGTAGCGGCGCCCCTGGCTGTCCTCCATCTCACCCCGCCAGAGCAGCTCGGCCCGCTGGGCACCACTGGCCCAGCCGGTGTCCTCCCCTTCCGCCGGCCGCCCGACCACGGTCACCTGCTCCTGGGGGAGGTGGAGCAGGAGGTAGCCGTTGACCACGGCCACCGAGAGGGGCGGGGGCTGGGGGGCCTGCGACCGCAGGGGCAGGGCGAGGAGCAGGCAGGGCAGGAACAGGCGGGTGAAGCGGCGCAGGATCAAGGCGACCTCCACATTCCACTCTAGAGGGCCCGCGGGCCCAACTCCGGGAAGGGTTCACTGCGGGGTGGCGATGTCAGGTTCAAGACCTCCGGATCCGGGGCCGAAACAGGAGGCACTGGGCGAGGTGCACGTGCGCATGACCATGCCGCTCTATTGGAACCTCGTCCACGACGAGAAGAACCTCACCTCGCCGAAGCTCATGAGGGCCCTGCTCGAGTTCCACGAGATGGGGAATGGGCGGGCCTGCCAGTGCCTCAACTGCATCTTCCTGCGGGTGCGCCTCTCCCGCTCGGAGGGGGAGCCCACGGTCTTCAGGATCTGGCGGTAGGCCCAAGGATCAGGGGAGGGGCTCCCCCAGCAGCTCGGCCCGGTGGAACCAGAAGGGGACCTGGCCCTGGGCCAGCAGGCGCTCATGGAAGCGCGCCAGGGAGAAGGCGCTTCCCTCCCGGGCCCTCAGATCCTCCCGCAGGCGCAGGATCTCGAGCTTCCCGAGGGTGTAGGCCAGGGTGAGCGGATCGTAGGTGGCCCGCTCCGCCTCCATGCGGGCGGGGCCCTCGGCCATGTGGGCGTGCTGCACGAAGAAGGAGGTGGCCGCCTCCACCGTCCAGCCCTCGGCGTGCATCCGGAGCGCCATGAGGTAACGGCAGGTCCGCAGCAGGGCGTCCTTGGCCTGGGCCAGGGCGATCCGGGGATCCGACTCCAGGAACCCCTCCTCGACCACGAGCTGCTCGGCATAGTGGGCCCAGCCCTCCACGTAGGCCGTGCTGCTGAAAAGGCCGCTGGTCCGCAGGGGGTTGCGCTGGTTCCGGAGGTGGACGCCCTGCAGGTAGTGCCCCGGGTACCCCTCATGGGCGGTGGTGATCCACAGGGCGGGACGGCTGAACTCGGAGAGGTGCTCGGCCACCTGCTGGGGCGTCCAGGAAGGGGCCGGGAGGGTGAGGTAGTAGCGGGCCGGCGCCTCCACGGGCTCGAAGGGGCCGACGTTGTACTCCGCCGCGAAGGTGCCGGGCATGAAGGGCGGCGTGGGCGCCACCTCCAGGGGAGCATGCGGGGGCAGCGGCACGAGCTGCTTCTCCGCCAGGAAGGCCTTCAGGGCCTCCACCTGGGTGCGGGCCTCGGCCAGGAGGGCCTCCGGGCGGGGCACATCCCGTCGCACCTCCGCCCAGGCCTCCTCGGGGCTGCGCCCGGGGGCGACCCGCTGCGCCAGGGCCTGGAAGCGTGCCTCGTTCCGGGTCAGCTCGGCCTCGCCCCGGGCGAGGAGCTCCGCGAGGGGGGTGGTGACCCCCTCCCGATGGCGGAGCAGGGCCCGCAGGCGTTCAGGGCCGAGCGCGAAGGAGGCCGGTGCGGTGGGGAGCACCGTCCGCTCCAGCCAGTCCCCGAAGGCGGCGAGGGCGCGTTGGGCCTCCCGGGTGCGGGCCCGGAAGCGGGTCTGGAGGCCTGGGGAGCCCACCCCGGTGAAGGCCTCGGGAAGGTCCCGGCCCACGAACCCCTCCAGGCCGCGGACCGCCTCGAGGCCCGCCCGGGCCAAGGGGGCGGGAACCTCTGTCAGGTTGGTCCGCGCCTCCTCGAGCAGGCGCGGGAGCTCCCCCTCACGGGCCACCACCGCCCGGAGGCGCACCTCTGGCGGGGCGGTGGGGTAGAGGGCCGGTGTCAGGAGCGCATTGGTGAGCTCATCGGTGTACGTGAGGGGGTTGCGGGCCCACTCCCGCAGCTGGGTCAGGCCCTCCTCACGGGCCGCCAGGGAGTCCGCGACCAGGCGGCGCTCAAGGGCTTCAGGGCTGCCCGGGGTCGGAGGTCCCAGGCGCCGGAACGAGGCTGCGAAGCGCTGAAGGGCCGCCGCCTCCTCCCGGCGGGCCCGGGGACTGAACCGGGCCAGGTGGGAGTCCTGGGCATGGTTCCCATCCAGGCTGGCCTGGCCGGGGTGGCGGGCATGGAAGTCCGCCAGGTAGGCCTGGACCCAGGTGGCCCAGGGGCGCTGCGAGGCCGCATGCCCCGGGTCGGCCACCCCCGCGACGCCCAACAGGACGAGCGCGAGGGAACGGGGAAGGGGCAGGGGCATGGCGGCTCCGTGGGCCCTCCAGGATGGCATCGGCCTCTGGTCCATGGGCCTCCGGGGGCATCCCCCTCGGGGAGCTCATGTTTCGGAGAATCAAGTCGATTTCATGGTTGGAGGCCCGGGATTCGACCTTTTCACCAGGATTGAAATTGACCGGAGCGATCAGGGGCTTGCCGGAGGCGGGGACGGGAAAATGGGCATGAGCCACTGTGATTCCAAGGGTTTGTAAGCTCCATTCCGAGAAGTGGACTCGCTGGCCTTTTGACTTCAGACACAGATTCCAACGCCGGGAATCGTTAGTTTGGGACCTTAGAATCCTCTACAGGGTTCGCCCGGTGCGTACCCCTCCATCCAGGAGCCTCCCCCCCATGACCCCTCCCGCCCGAGTGGCCACCGCGTCGTTGCCTGAGGCGACGGAGG
Organism: uncultured Solibacteraceae bacterium; assembly: GCA_964627685.1. Lineage (GTDB taxonomy): Bacteria > Acidobacteriota > Holophagae > Holophagales > Holophagaceae > JAFDVN01. The sequence goes on from CAZVKM010000167.1 coordinate 4,037, forward strand.
CGGGCTGCCGCCACTGCGGGCTCCCCATCCAGGGGACGGGGGCCTTCTGCTGCCGGGGCTGCGAGAACGTCCACCTGATCCTGAACACCCGTGGGCTCGGGGAGTACTACGACCTCAAGGAGGGGGCCTACTGCTTCCAGCCGCCCCAGGCGATCACGTGGAAGCACGAGCGCTTCGACCACCTGGACGGGCCCGAGGTGCGGCCCCGCTACGTGAGCGAATCCGGGGAGGTGCGGTTCTACGTGGAGGGGATCCACTGCGTGGCCTGCCTCTGGCTCCTCGAGCGGCTGCCGCGCATGATGCCCGGTCTCAAGGCCTGCCGCCTGGACCTCTCCCAGTCCCTTCTGACCCTGACCCTGGAGCCGGGAACCGCCCTGGCGCCCGTGGCGGGGCTCATCCAGGACCTCGGGTACCGACCCCATGCCGTGCCCAGCGACCAGGACGCCGAGGACCTCCAGCGGAAGGAGCGCCGCCGGGCCCTGCTCCGCATGGGCGTCGCCGCCGCCTGCACCGGGAACCTCATGCTCATGGCCGTGCCCCTCTATGGAGGTGCCACGGGCGCCTTCGCGGAGCTGTTCCGGTGGCTGAGCCTCGGGCTCTACCTGCCCATCGCCTTCTGGGCAGCGTCGCCCTTCTACCGCTCGGCCCTCGGCGCCCTGCGCACCCGCCGCATCAACATCGACGTGCCCATCGCCCTGGCGCTGATCCTGGGGGCGCTCGTGAGCACCTTCAACCTGATCACGGGCTCCGTGCACATCTATTTCGACTCCCTGGGCGCGCTGGTCTTCCTGCTGCTCGCGAGCCGGCACTACCTGCGGGAGGTGCAGGCCCGGGCCTCGCGGACCTCCCAGCTGCTCCAGACCTTCTTCGCGCCCGTGGCCCACCGCAGGGTGGAGGGTGTGCTCATGGATGTCCCTCCGGATCACCTGGCCCTCGGGGACTGGGTGGCGGTGCGCACGGGTGAGCGCCTTCCCGCCGATGGCCTCCTCCGGGAAGGGGCCGGGCAGATCAACGCGGCCTGGCTCACCGGGGAGTCGGTGCCCCAGGAGGTGCGGCCCGGGGACGCGGTGTTCGCCGGGTCCGTCAACGAAGGCGGTGAGGTGGTGATGGAAGTGACGGCGCCCCTCGGGGAGAGCCGCCTCGGCCGGATCCTCCTGCAGCTGGAGAAGGAGACCCGTTCACCCATCATCGGCATGACCGACGCCCTCTCCCGCGGGTTCCTCTTCACGGTGCTCGCCGTGGCCGCCGCGGTCTTCCTGGCCTTCGTCCACACGCACCCGGCGGAGGGCCTGAACCGGGCCCTGAGCCTCCTCATCGTCACCTGCCCCTGTGCCCTGGCGCTGGCGACGCCCCTGACCTTCAGCCACGCCCTGGCGCGGGCTTACCGGCGCGGGGATGTGCTCAAGCAAGGGGAAGCCCTCGAGCGCCTGGCCCAGGTTCAGACCGTCTTCTTCGACAAGACCGGGACGCTCACCCGCGGTGAACTCTCCGTGGTCGGGTGGGAAGACCTCAGTGGGCAGGCTGAGGAGAACCGGGCCCTTGTGAAGGCGCTCGAAGCCGACTCGCTCCACCCCATCGCCCGCGCCCTCCGGCATCACCTGGAGGCGGCGGCGGGGCTTCCGGTGGAGGGCGTGACCGAGACCCCGGGGCGGGGCGTGGAAGGCCACTGGCGGGGCCTCACGGTCCGCATGGAAGCCGTCCCCGATCCCGAGGGGAGCGCCACCTGCATCGGACTCCGGGTGGGTGGGGAGCTGCGGGCCCGGGTACGCCTGGCCGACGCCCTCCGACCCGAGGCGCGGGAGACCGTGCAGGCCCTGCGGGCCATGGGGCTGCGCGTGGCGATCCTCTCCGGGGACGCCCCTCCGGTGGTGAGCCGCCTCGCCGAGGTGCTGGGGCTGCCTCCCGAAGCGGCCTGCGCGGCCCTCTCCCCGGAGGCGAAGCTGGCGATGGTGGAGGCCACCCCGAAGGCCCTCATGGTGGGCGACGGCGCCAACGACGCCCTGGCCCTCCAGAAGGCCCATGTGGGCGTCGCCATGCACGGCGGCATGGACCTGAGCCTCAAGGTGGCCGACGCCTACCTCTCGCGGCCGGACCTGCGGGCCGTGGCGGACCTGGTCGTCCTGGGACGGGAGACCCGCCGGGTCCTGATCCGGAACTTCGCCCTCTCCATCGCCTTCAATCTGGTGGGTGGGGGTGCCTCGATCCTGGGCTGGATCAACCCCCTGGCCGCGGCGGTGATCATGCCCCTGAGCTCCATCACCGTCCTCCTCTCCAGCACCCTGGCCACCGCCGAGATCCGGCGCCGCTTCCGGGAGGTCCGATGAGCGTCGTCCTCATCCTGCTTCCCCTGGCCCTCCTGCTGGCCCTCGGCTTCGTGGTGGGCTACGTGTGGTCCGTCCGGAACGACCAGTACTCCGAAGGCGAAACCCCCGCCGTGCGCATGCTCATCGACGATCAGAAACCCGACTGAACCGAAACCCTCCAGGAGGCCTTCATGGACCCCCACGTCAACGCCTTGCCCCCCTACGACGACAAGATCGTCAAGAAATTCGTCCTGGCCACGATGCTGTGGGCCTTCGTCGGATTCCTGCTCGGGGTGATCGTGGCCTTCCAGCTCGCGAGCTGGAAGCTGAACCTCGGCCTCCCGTGGATCACCTTCGGCCGGCTCCGCCCGCTCCACACCAACGCGGCCATCTTCGCCTTCGCGGGGAACGCGGTGTTCGCGGCCATCTACTACTCGACCCAGCGCCTGTGCAAGACGCGCATGTTCAATGACGGGCTCAGCAAGCTCCACTTCTGGGGCTGGCAGATCATCATCGTGCTCGCCGCGGTGACCCTGATCTTCGGGATCAGCACGGGCAAGGAGTACGCCGAGCTGGAGTGGCCCATCGACATCCTCATCGCCGTGGTGTGGGTGATCTTCGCGGTGAACTTCTTCGGCACCCTCTGGCGCCGTCGGGAGAAGCACCTCTACGTGGCCCTGTGGTTCTACATCGCCACTATCATCACGGTGGCCGTGCTCCACATCGTCAACTCCATCGAGCTGCCCGTGAGCTTCCTCAAGAGCTACTCCGCCTACGCGGGCGTGCAGGATGCGCTGGTGCAGTGGTGGTACGGGCACAACGCGGTGGCCTTCTTCCTGACCACCCCCTTCCTGGGCCTCATGTACTACTTCGTGCCCAAGGCGGCCGGGCGCCCCATCTACAGCTACCGCCTCTCCATCGTCCACTTCTGGGCCCTGGTCTTCATCTACATCTGGGCGGGCCCCCATCACCTGCTCTACACCTCGCTGCCCGACTGGGCCCAGACCCTGGGCATGGTCTTCTCCGTGATGCTCTGGGCCCCCAGCTGGGGCGGCACCGTGAACGGCCTCCTGACCCTCCGCGGGTCCTGGGACAAGGTCCGCACCGAGCCCGTGCTGAAGTTCCTGGCCGCGGGCGTGACCTTCTACGGCATGAGCACTTTCGAGGGTCCCCTCCTCTCCATCAAGTCCGTGAACATGCTGGGCCACTACACCGACTGGATCGTGGGCCACGTGCATGGCGGCACCCTGGGCTGGAACGCCTTCCTCGCCTTCGGCATGCTCTTCTACCTCGTGCCCAAGCTCTGGAAGACGGAGCTCTATTCCAAGAAGCTCGCCGACTACCAGTTCTGGCTCGGCTTCCTGGGCATCATGCTCTACATCATCTCCATGTGGGTCGCTGGCATCACCCAGGGCCTGATGCTCCAGGGCATCGACGCCACCGGCCGCCTCATGTACCCCGACTTCGTCACCACCGTGGTGCGGATCGTGCCCCTCTACTGGGTGCGCGCCATCGGCGGCACGCTGGTCCTCGTCAGCTTCGTGCTCATGATCGTCAACGTCTGGAAGACCATCGCCCTGGCGGGTCCCCAGGAGGAGGACGAGCGTCCCGTGATCAAGCACGTGGACCACTTCGACGACGGCATCCCCGAAGCCCGCCATCGTCGTCTGGAAGGCCTGCCGGTGGTCATGACCGTACTGGCGCTCTTCGGCATCCTCGTGGGCTCCATCATCGAGATCCTCCCCTCGCTCACCATGCATGAGTACGTGAGCCTCCAGGGGAAGCCGGATCCCTACACCTCCCTGGAGGTCGCCGGTCGGGACCTGTACATCCGGGAGGGCTGCTACAACTGCCACTCCCAGATGATCCGACCCACGGTCTCCGAGAGCCTGCGCTACGGGAAGCCGAGCCAGGGCGTGGAGTTCATCTACGATCACCCCTTCCAGTGGGGCTCCAAGCGCACCGGCCCGGACCTCGCCCGCCTCGGTGGCAAGTACCCCGACATGTGGCACCTGCGGCACATGGATGATCCCCGGGCCATGACGCCCAACTCCATCATGCCGGCCTACCCGTGGATGCTCCGCGACCGCACCGACTTCGGGAGCCTCAAGCGCAAGCTGGAGGTCCTCCGCCAGGTGGGCGTGCCCTACACCGACGCCCAGATCGCAAATGCGGCGGCCGATGCCCGGGCCCAGGCCAAGAAGATCGCCGACACCATGGCCTCGCA
>CAZVKM010000168.1:0-8369 GCA_964627685.1 uncultured Solibacteraceae bacterium
GCTGGGCTTGTACATGTAGCGCAGGGGCTTGTTGAAGCTGGGGGTGGCCAGCTGCTCGCCCACGGTCCACATGGCATCGGTGTTGGCCACGGTGGCGGGGATCGCGAACCCATTGCGGGTGTAGATCTCCACCATGTTGCCGAAGATGTCGGAGTTGGACTCGTTCAGGCCGCCGGACTCACCGGAGTAGGTGAGGTTGGCGCTGTTGGCGCACACGCCGTGGCTCATCTCGTGGCCCGCCACGTCCATGGACTCGAGGCTCTTGAAGGAGGAGCCGTCGCCGTAGGTCATGCAGAAGCAGGTGTCGTCCCAGAAGGCGTTGTCGTAGCTGGTGCTGTAGTGCACGCGGCTGTAGGTGGCGCGGTTGGCGCCGTCGATGCCGTTGCGGCCCAGGACGTTCTTGAAGAAGTCGTAGGTCATTTCGATGCCGTAGTGGGCATCGACCGCGGCGGTCTGGCCGGTGGCGCCGGTGGTGGAGGTGGTGGAGCCGGTGTAGTTGGTGCCATCGCCCCAGGTGTTGTCGGCGTCGGTGTAGAGGGTGCCGGTGCCGCTGGTGCCGTGGTTCAGGTTGTAGGTGCTGATGTTCATGGCCCGGAACAGGTCGCGCAGCTCATAGCTGGAGCCGTTCAGGTTGGTGTGGATGCTCACGGTGCCGCTGAACTGGGTGTTGGCGGTGCCCACGGCGTCGGTGGTGCGGAGGCTGCTCCAGGTCTTCAGGATGGCGCCGGTGTGGGCGTCGATGATGAAGTCGGTGTGCTTGGTCTCCTCGGTACCGTTCTCCAGCTGGGTGTGCACGTGGTAGGCCAGCGCGTAGCGGACCACCTCTTCACGGACCATGGAGGCATCCACTTCGTGGTCGATGGCGCGGGGACCCTTGGGGGCGACGATGCGGGTGGCGGAGACGGGGAAGACCACCAGCTCGGCGGTGGGCTGGTGGGCGTAGTCACCCTTGGGGGCGAGCACACCGTGGGCCACCGAGAGGGCCTCGCTCTCGGAGAGGGAGGGGACCGTGTTGAGCTGGACGCCCTGCTTCTGATTCAGGGTGTGGGGGGCGAAGGTGCCCTCGGCGTTCTGGTGGGTGATGATCTCGCCACCCCACACGCGCACGCCGTTGTGGGTCTGCTGGAAGCGGGCGTGGGCCATGCCGAACGCGTCGGTGTGGCTATTGGCGAGGCGGAAGCCGGCCTGGCCATCGAGTCCGAGCACCTGGCGGGCGGCCAGGAGCTGCTCGCCGGCGGCGGCCACGCGCTGGGCCTCCTGGGAGCGGAGGACCTGGAGGGCCTCGGGGGCGAAGGCGGCCTTCTGGGCGACCAGGGGGGAGGCGGCCAGGGTGAGGGCCAGGACGGAAAGGCGGGCGAAGCCCTTGGTTGCTGCCATGAGCAACTCCTTTTGGGAATGGGGTGTGGGATCACGGCCCAAGCCCGGATGGAGCCGGCGCTGGGCCGTTCATCCGGGCTTGGGCTGGGAATGGAAAGAGCGGGAAGCAGGTATGAGGTTCCACCACCTGTTCCCGCCGTGGGTGTTAAGTAATGTGAATTGTTGTAAAGCCGCGGCCTCAGGGGCGGGTGGGATGGGCACCGGATTCCCGGCGGCGGGCACGGCCGGTGGGATCGGGAGGGAAGGTGAGGCGGGCGATGGTGCCGACTCCCAGTTGGCTCTCCAGCTCCAGCGTGGCGCCATGGAGGTGCATGATGCCCTTCACGATGGCCAGCCCCAGCCCCGTGCCCCCGCGGCTGCGGCTGCGGCTGTGCTCCACCCGGGTGAACCGGGTTCCGAGCACGCCCAGCATGTGGTCGGGGATGCCTTCCCCGGTGTCCCGGACCTCCACACGCACCTCGGACTTGGGGCCGGAGCGGGCCGCGAGGGTCACCGCGCCTCCGGCCGGGGTGTGTCTCAGCGCATTGGAGACCAGGTTGCCGAGGGCCCGCTGGATGAGGGGGCGATCGGCGAGGATGGCCAGGCCTTCCTCGCAGGAGACCTCCAGGCGCACCTCGAGGGCCTCCGCGGAAGCTTCGAAATAGGCGGCCATGCTGTCGAGCAGCTCCCGGATGGGGATGGGTCCCAGCTTCAGCTCGCTGCTGGGCTCTTCGCAGCGGGCGAGGAAGAGCATCTGCTCGATCATCTGGCTGAGACGGTCCAGCTCCTCGAGGCAGGATCCGAGGGTCTCCTGCTGGCCACGGGCATCGCTGGGCCGGAGGAGGAGGCCCTCGAGCTCCGCGCGAAGGTTCTGGATGGGGCTGCGCAGCTCGTGAGCGAGGTCCGTGCCCAAGTGCTCGAGGCGCTGGAAGGCGTCCTGGAGCCGCTCCATGCCGATGTTCATGGAGGCCACCAGGTCCCGGAGCTCCATGGGGAAGTTCTCCAGGGGGATGCGCCGGCCCAGCTCCTTCGGTCGGATGAGGGCGGCCTGCACCGCCAGGAAGCCGAGGGGCCGCACCACGTGCCGCACCAGAAGCTCCCCCACCCCGTAGGCGGCGAGCAGGGTGAAGAGGACCATGAGCAGCCGCAGGTAGGTGTTTCCGCGCATCATCCGGTTCTGGATGCTGAGATCCAGGGCGAGCTGGATGGAGCCCCGGTCCTCGGGGAGGAGGGCGCGGTGCGCCCGGTACCAGTGCCCATCCGGGTCCTCCTGGCCGGCTTCACCCAGGCTGGGCCAGGGCATGGCGGGGAGATCCGGGAAGCCGGAACTGAAGGCGACGACGCCTCCGGAGGGTCCCAGGAGGCGCCACTGCAGGCCTCCCAGGGCCGGGCTGCCGGGGGTCAGCGTGCGGACCTGCTGGGAGGCCGCCTGGACCGCGGATTGGAGGGCCTCCTCCCGGGCGCGCTCCTGGAAGTGGCGCAGGCCGATCTCCAGGACGAGGAAGGCGACGGCGGAGAGCACAAGGGCACCCCCGAGGAGGGTGCCCAGGAGCTTCCGGCGGATGCTGGGGGTGTCAGTCACGGTCCTCGAGCACGATGCCCACCCCGCGCAGGGTGTGGATCAGCTTCTTTTCGTAGGGGTCATCGAGCTTGGCGCGGAGCCGGCGCACCTGCACGTCGACGGCGTTGGGATCCACGTGGGCGGTGAGGCCCCAGACCGTCTCCACCACGGTGCTCCGGGGCACCACCTGCCCGACGTTCTCGAGGAGGAGGGCGGCGAGGAGGTATTCCTTGGGCGTGAGGTCCACGCGCTTGCCCATCCGGGTGATGCGGCGCTTCTCGGGTTCCCAGAGGAGGTCGGCCACCTCCACCTTGGCGGGGGGCTGTCCGTTGGGACGCACCCGTCGCAGGATGGCCTGGAGGCGCGCGAGCACTTCGGGGAAGGCGTAGGGCTTCACGATGTAGTCGTCGCCCCCGGCCTTCAGGCCACGGAGGCGGTCCTCCAAGGTGCCCTTGGCCGAGAGGAAGAGCGCCGGGGTGTCGACGCCCCCGGCCCGCAGCTTCTCCACCAGCTCGAGGCCGGACATCCCGGGCAGCATGATGTCCACCACGAGGGCGTCGTAGCTTCCGGAGCTGGCCAGGCGGTACCCGAGGTTGCCGTCGACCGCGAGCTCCACCTGGAAGTACGCCAGTTCGAGGCCCGCCTTCAACTGCTTGGCGGCTTTCGCTTCATCTTCGATCACCAGGATTCGCATGGGGGGAGTGTAGCGGAATCGTCACGGGCTGTAAGGTAGAAAAAGGGCCTTGGTCAGATTGAGTGAAAATGGTCAAAAACCGGGCCCGATTCCTCGGGCCCAGTTCTTGAAACAAGCCTTGGCGGTTCAGCGGTTGATGGCCTTGAAGGCGTTGGTGACCGCCGCGTACTGGGTGCTGGCGGACCCGTAGAGGTCCGTGGCGGCCTTCTGGCAGGCCGTCTTCGCCCCCGCGTAGTTGGTGGAACTGGTCATGTAGACCGTGAGGGCGCGGTAAACGATCTTGGCGGCCGCGGTGTTGCCGATGCCGGTCATGCCCCCGGGCAGGTAGGGGCTGTAGGTGTTGCTGGTGGAGCTGGAGCTGGCGCCCTGGCTCAGGAAGTAGAAGCAGCGGTTCATGGGGCCGCTGGAGTAGTGCACGTCCAGGCTGCCGAGGGTGCTGGACCAGGCATCCTTGGAGGCGCCGTCCAGGCTGGGCTTGTACATGTAGCGCAGGGGCGTGGTGCGGAGCTGCTCACCGATGGTCCAGTTTCCGCCGGTGGTGGGGATCGTGGTGGTGCCGCCCCCCTTGGCGTAGAACTCGGCCATGGTGCCGAAGATGTCGGACATGGACTCGTTGAGGCCGCCGCTCTCCCCGCTGTAGGTCAGGCCGGCGCTGTTGGCGGTCACGCCATGCGTCATCTCGTGGCCGGCCACGTCGAGGGCCGTGAGGGTCTTGAAGACATTGCCATCCCCATAGGTCATGCAGAAGCAGCTGTCGGACCAGAAGGCGTTGTCGTAGCTGTTGCTGTAGTGCACCCGGTTGTAGGTGGCCTTGCCGGCGCCGTTGATGCCGTTGCGGCCGAAGACGTTCTTGTACATGTCGAAGGTCTTCATGGAGCCGTAGTGGGCGTCCACACCCGCGGTCTGGCCGTTGGCGGCCGTGGTGGAGGAACCCTCCACGTAGTTGGCGCTGTCACCCCAGGTGTTGTCTGCATCCGTGTAGATGGTGCCGGTGCCGCTGGTGGCGTGGTTCAGGTTGCGGGTGGTGAACTGCATGCTGCGGACGTTGTCGCGCAGCTCGTAGCCGCCGGTGATGCTGTTGGTGGAGAGGCTCACGGTGCCGCTGTACTGGCTCTTGCCCGTGCCGGTGGCGGCGGTGGTGTGGAGGGTGGACCACTTGCGGAGGATGCCGCCGGTGTGGGCGTTGATGAGGTAGTCCGTGTGGGCGGTCTCCTCGGCGCCGTTCTCCAGCTCGGTGTGGACGTGGTAGGCCAGCGTGTGGCGGATGGTCCGCTCGGTGAAGGTGGGCTCCACCTCCTGGTCCAGGCGGCGGGGGCCCTTGGGGACCTGCACCAGCTCCCGCTCGGGGAGGATTACCAGCTCTACGGTGGGGGCCACGGTGTAGTCCCCCTTGGGGGCCAGGTCCCGGTGGGCGACAGCCAGGGCCTCCGCGGCTTCGAGGCCCGGAGTGACGTTGATCCGGATGCCGGCGACATGGGCCTGGGTGTGGGGCTGGAAGGCGCCGGTGGCGTCCATGTGCGTGATGAACTCACCGCCCAGGACCTTGACGCCCTGGTAGCGCTGCTGGAACCGGGTGTGGGTCAGGCCGAGGTCGTCGGTCTCGGCGCGGAGCACATGGAACTCGTGCTGGGCATCGAGGCCGAGGGCAGGCCGCTGGGCCTGCAGCAGAGCGGCGGCGGACTGGACGCGGGCCGCCTCCTGGCTCCGGAGGTGGGCCACGGCCTCAGGGGCGAAGGTGGGCCTCTGGGCGGCCAGGGGCGCGGCGGCCAGGGCAAGGGTGAGAAGGGAGAAGGAGGTTCGAGTCATGTTGACTCCCGGCGAGGAGGAGGACATGTCCAGAGACCCCCTCGCATCGGGCCTCGAGACCGGACTGGGAAAGCGCTGAAAGCCCCATCACCCTGGCGGAAGGTCTGTGACCCGGGACATGAAGGTTTGTGAAGAGGTGTTAAGAATGACGAAGCGCCCGGGGACTCCCGGGCGCTTCCATTGGAAAGACGACGCTTAGTTGACGTTGATGGCCTTGAAGGCGTTGACGACGGCGTTGTATTCCGTGCTGCCGGCGGCGTAGCCGAGCGCGACGGCCGCGTTGAGGCAGGCGGTCTTGGCACCCGCGTAATTGGTGCTGCTGGTCATGTACTGCGTGAAGGCCTTGAACACGATCTTGGCGGCCTTGTCATTGCCGATGCCGGTCATGCCGCCGGGCAGGTAGGTGGAGGCGTAGTCGCCCGTGCCGGTGCCCTGGCTCAGGAAGTAGAAGCAGCGGTTCATGGGGCCGCTGGAGTAGTGCACGTCCAGGCGCTTCAGGGTGCTGCTCCAGGCGTCCTTGGAGGAGCCATCCAGGCTGGGCTTGTACATGTAGCGCAGGGGGCGGTTGAAGCTGGGGGTCGCCAGCTGCTCGCCGATGGTCCAGTTGCCGCCGGTGGCGGGGATGGTGGTGCCGGTGCTGCCGCGGTAGAACTCGGCCATGGTGCCGAAGATGTCGGACATGGATTCGTTCAGGCCGCCGCTCTCGCCCCGGTAGGTGAGGTTGGAGGTGCGGCTCGTCACGCCGTGGGTCATCTCGTGGCCGGCCACGTCGAGGGCGGTGAGGGTGAGGAAGCTGGAGCCGTCACCGTAGGTCATGCAGAAGCAGCTGTCGGACCAGAAGGCGTTGTCGTAGCTGTTGCTGTAGTGCACCCGGCTGTAGGTGGCGGTGCCGGCGCCGTCGATGCCGTTGCGGCCGAAGACGTTCTTGTACATGTCCCAGGTGACGCCCAGGCCGTAGTGGGCGTCCACGGCGGCCGTCTGGCCGTTGTCGGCGGTGGTGGAGGAGCCCTCCACGTAGTTGGCGCCGTCACCCCAGGTGTTGTCGGCGTCGGTGTAGATGGTGCCGTTGCCGGAGGTGGCGTGGTTCAGGTTGGTGGTGATGTTGCCCCCGGTGCCGCGGGTCATGTCGCGCATCTCATACCCGGAGGCCGTGGAGTTGACCTGCAGGCTGACGTTGCCCGAGAACTGGCTGCGCCCGCTGCCGACGGCGCCGGTGGTGTGGAGGGTGCTCCAGCGCTCGATGATCGCGCCGGTGTGGGCGTTGATCAGGAAGTCGGTGTGGGCGGTCTCCTCAGCCCCGTTCTCCAGCTCGGTGTGGATGTGGTAGGCCAGCGTGTGGCGCACCACCTGCTCCCGCTCGACGACCTGCTCCAGGTCGCGGCGGTTCGGGCGGACCCGGACGAACTCGGTCTCGGGGAGGACCACCAGCTCCACCTTGGGGGCGTGGGCATAGGGCCCCTTGGGGGCCAGGGCCGCGTGGGCGAGCCCGAGGGCTTCCGTGCCGCTCATCCCGGGTTCGACGTTGAGGGTGGTGAGGGTGCGGTGGGCCAGCGTCATGGGGTGCTGACGGCCATCGACGGCCTGGTGGGTGATCACCTCCCCCCCGAAGACCTTCACGCCCTGGAAGGTCTGCTGGAAGCGGCTGTGGGTCATGCCGAGCTCGTCGGTGTCGCTGCCGACGTGCACGAAGGTGTGCAGGGCGTTCAGCCCGAGCGCCTGGCGCTGGGACTGGAGGTGCATGGCCGAAGCCTGCACGCGGGCCGGTTCCTGGTGCTTCAGGACCGCCAGGGCCTGGGGCGCGAGGCGGCCGGGCGCGGCGAGGGCCGCCGAGGCCGCGAGGGCCAGGGCGAGGGCGGTCAAGGGAAGACGCTGGGTCATGGTGGCTGACTCCGGATGAGGGAAAGCCCCGGAGGGCGTGCCATCCGGGGCGTTCCGTGGACTGGGAAAGAGGGGAAGCTGTCCCGACTATCCGCCGACCTCGCGTTTAGATGTGTTAAGAGATGTGAATTCACATAGAAAGTATTTCCATATGAGTCCAAGACCCATGATTTATGGAATTACATCTTCTGGTGAGGCATGGAAAGCTTCATCCCCTGCGCTTGCGGCGCACGCCGGTCTTCCGTTCCTCGGCCCGCTGCACCTGGACCCGCTTGCTGGGCTTGAGCCCCACGCCGGGGTCGAGCACCTGCCTTACCCGGGCCACCTCGGTGGGGGCCTCATCACCGGCCTGCTTCTTCTGCACGGCGAGGCGGATGGGGGTGCCCTGGAACCCGAACTGCTCCCGCAGGCGGTTCTCCAGGTAGCGCATGTAGCTGAAGTGGAGTCCGCGATCCGTGTTGGCCTTGATGACGAAGCTCGGGGGCCGCGTGCCCACCTGGGTCATGAAGTAGAGCTTGGGCCGCTTGCCCTCGAGCATGTGGGGCGACATGTCCGCCACCGCCTCCCGCAGGAAGGCGTTGAGCTTGCCCGTGGGGATGCGCCGGGCGTGGGCCTCGGCGACCTCCTTCACCAGGCCGAAGAGCTTGGCGACGCGCTGGCCTGTGAGGGCGCTCACGAAGATCATCGGCGCATGGTTCAGGAAGCCCAGGTCGTGCCGGATCTTCTCCTCGAAGGCCAGCACCGTGTAGGTGTCCTTGGGGATGCGGTCCCATTTGTTCACCACCAGGATCACGGCGGCGCCGGCTTCCTGGGCGTAGCCCGCCACCACGGCGTCCTGGTGGGTGACGCCCTCCACGGCGTCCAGGAGCATGAGGCTCACGTCGGCCCGGGCCATGGCCTGCTTGGCCTTCAGGATGGAGAGGATCTCGGCGCCTTCGGTGGTCTTGCCCTTGCGCCGGATGCCGGCGGTGTCGATGAGGCGCCACACCTGCCCTTCGGCGGTGAATACCGTGTCCACCGCGTCCCGGGAGGTGCCCGCCACCTCGCTCACGAGGCTGCGCTCGTAGCCCAGCA
>CAZVKM010000169.1:0-8318 GCA_964627685.1 uncultured Solibacteraceae bacterium
CCTTCAGCGCACGAAGCAGGCCACGAGCCCTTCGAGGTTCTTGGCGCGGACGTCCAGCTCCTCGGCGCGGGCGGCGGCCTCCTCCACGAGGGCGGCGTTGCTGTGGGTGAGGGTCTCCATCTGGGCCATGGCGCTGCGGATCTCGCCGAGGCCGCGGCTCTGGGCCTCGGTGGCGGCGGCGATCTCGTCCATGGCGCCGCTGGCCCGGCTCACGCGGGCCTGGAGGGCCTCCATGAGGGCGCCGGTGGCCTGGGCCTGCTCGGTGGCTTCACGGGTGCGCCCCTCGGCGCCCTTGAGGAGGGAGCGGATCTCCTTGGCGCTCTCGGCGCTGCGGCCGGCCAGGGCCCGGACCTCCCCGGCCACCACGGCGAAGCCGCGGCCGTGCTCGCCGGCCCGGGCGGCCTCCACGGCGGCGTTGAGCGCGAGGAGGTTGGTCTGGAAGGCGAGCTCGTCCACGAGGGCCGTGATCTCCAGGATGCGGGCGCTCTGGGCGTGGGCGGAGGCGACGGCGGCGCCGAGGTCAGCCACGGTCTGGCGTCCCTCCTCCGCCTGGCGGCGGGCCGTCAGGGCCTCTTCCCGGGCCCGCTGGGCCTGGCTGGCGGTGGTGTTCACGGCCTCGCTGATCTGCTGCAGGGCGCTGCCGGTCTCCTCCAGGGCCGCGGCCTGGGCCTCCGTGCGGCGGTTCAGCTCCAGGTTGCCCTCGTGCAGCTCCTGGCTGGACAGGCGGAGGGCGCCGCCGATGCGCTTCAGCTCCGTCATGACCCGGTGGAAGCGCGTGTGGAGGATGTTCACGCCGGAGGCCAGCTCGGCCAGCTCGTCGTTCCCCTTCGCCTCGATGTGGGAGTGGTAGTCCGCGGCGGAGAGCCCCGCCGCGATGACGCGGATGTTCTCCCGGATCGGGAGCAGGGACCAGGCCGCGTAGCCCACGCCGCCGGCCATCAGCGCGAGGGCGACGGGGAGCGTCTTCGCGAGCAGGAGGCCGCCCGCGAAGGCGGTGCCGGCGAGGAGGCCGCCCGCGAGGAGGAGGCGGCCGCCCACCGTGAGGCGGCGGCCCGGCGCGAGCTTGGCCGTGCCCGCGTTCACGGCCGTGTAGAGGGTCTCGGCGCTGCGGACCTGGGTGGGGGTCGGCTTGCCCCGGAGGGAGGTGTAGCCCACGATGCGGCCCCGCTCGCGGATGGGGGTGACGTCGGCCTGCACCCAGTAGTGGTCGCCATCCTTGCGGCGGTTCTTCACGATGCCCGTCCACCCGCGGCCGACCTTCACGGTGTCCCAGAGGTCCTTGAAGGCGGCCGGGGGCATGTCCGGGTGGCGCAGGACGTTGTGAGGCTGCCCCATCAGCTCCCCGGGCTCGAAGCCGCTGATGCGCACGAAGTCGTCGTTGGCCCAGGTGATGAAGCCCTTGAGATCCGTGCGGGAGATGATGAGGTCGTCCTCCGCGAGGGGGAATTCGCGACCGGTGACGGGAAGGTTGCGCCGCATGGGCCCTCCAAATCAGAGGTTCGGGCCCGAAACGGAACCCATCCTCCTCTTCGTGGCCCCCGGTGGGCGGCTTAAATTAGCGAAGTTCCACCGTCAGGAGGTACACCGCCCCCTTGGGCACGCGCTCCTTCACCTGGGAGAAGTTCAGGTCGAAAGTCTCCGTCTCGCCGGGCTTCACGCCGGTGACCTTGGAGCCGCCGGAGGCCACGCCCAGCAGCCGGCCTTCGGCGTCCAGCACGGCCACGGCGAAGCCGGGGATGCGGGTGCCCTTGCCGGTGTTGGTGACCTCCACCTGGGCGCGGGTGCCGAAGGTGGAGCCCGAGAGGAACTTCGTCTTGGGCTCCCGGAGGTTGAAGAAGAGGGTGTTCACCTTGAGGCCGTCCACCTCCAGCCCGGGGCTCAGGAGCTTGTCCCAGAGGAAGGGCTGGCGGATGCTGCCGAAGGAGAGGCTCGCGGCGGGCGTGGCCGTCGGCGCGGGGCTCGGCTCCTGGAGGGCCAGGAGCAGGGGCAGGACCATGGGGAACATCAGCCCTCCTTCTTGCCGAAGAGGCCGCCGAAGAGGCTCTTCTTCACCGGGGCCGTGCCCTCGACGGCCTCGGGGCCGGCCGCGCGGAGGCGCTTGAGGCGCTCGAAGATGGGCCGCAGGCCCGGCACCTTGTGGGCCTCGATCCAGTTCTCGCTGAACTGGCGGGCCACCAGGTGGCCCTCGATGACCCGGCCCTCCTCCACCCAGCGGGAGAGCTGCTCCAGGCTGAGGTTGGGGTAGACCTCCTCCCCGATCTTCAGGCGGAGGAGGTTGGGGTCGTCGGTGAGGGGGGCGATCTCCGCCGTGAGGGACGGGGTGGGGTTGGTGGCCCCTGCATCGGGCCGGCGGGCCATGCGGGAGGCATCCATCATCTGGGTGACCTCCCCGGCTTCCAGCTCCTCCGGGGTGGGGGCGAGGGGGGCCGGCTCGGGGACCGGGGCGGGGGCCGGGGCCGAGGCCGCGGCGATGGCCGCCTGCATCTCCGCGAGGCTCATGCGCTGGGTGGCCCCGCTGGGGGCCGTGAACTCGGGCTCGGCGGGGGTGAGGGGCGCGGCGGGGACCTGGGGCTCGGAGCCACCCAGGGTGTGCTCCAGGGCCTCCAGGGTGGCCTCCACTTCGAAGGCGCTGTTCGTGGGCTCCTTGCGGAGCCGGGGGGCGTTGGGCAGGGGCGTCTCGCCGAAGAGCTGGCTGATCGCATCCTTGGCGCTGCGGTAGGAACCCGTGGTCCGGCCCTCGTTGGCCAGGGGGGCCTCCTCGTGCCCGGAGGCGGTGCGCTCCTCGGGCAGCGGCTCGGGGAGGTTGGGGCTGGTGCGGATCTCGGGGATGTCGGGCGGGGCGGGGTCGGTGACGAGGGTCTTCTCCAGGATGTCCTGGTCGCTCACGAGGAGGTCGTCGGCGCTCAGCACCTCGGCGTTGGGGACCTCGACGAGGGGCTCGAGGAACTCGGGCTCCGGGGCGGCTTCGGGAAGGGTGAAGGCGGGGGCCCCCGCATGGACCGCCTCGAGGTCCTCCACGTGGAAGCCCATGGTGGCCGTGGCATCGTCCACGGGCTCCATCCGGGGCAGCTCCAGGAGCCGGGCCACGGCCTCTTGGATGGGGAAGACCCCCCGGCATCCATGGCACTGGGCCCGGGCGTGGATGGGCTTCACCCGCTCCTTCCGCAGGCCATAGCGGGTGGAGCACTGAGGGCACTGGACCGCTTCAAGCACCAGGGACTCCTTGGGAACTTTCAAGGAAGTCTAGCCTAAGGAAGGGATCCGTGAAACCGAGGGGGGGCACGCCCGGAGCCCGGGCCGGAAAGCCCCGGATCGGCTTCCGGGCCCGCCCCATGGCATCTTGGAGGAAGGCATTGGGGGGACCGGTGGCAGGGGTGTTCATCACCATGGAGGGGGTCGAGGGGTCGGGCAAGAGCACCCAGCTCCTGCGGCTCTCCGAGCGCCTCCGTCGGCTCGGCCTGCCCCTCGTGGTGAGCAAGGAGCCCGGGGGTACCGCCCTGGGGCGGGAGCTCCGGCGCCTCCTCCTGGAGCCCCATCCGGGTGGTGAGGTCTGGGCCCCGGAGGCGGAGCTCCTGCTCTTCTGCGCCGACCGGGCCCAGCACCTGAAGGACGTGGTGCGCCCCGCCCTGGCGGCGGGGAAGGTGGTGCTGGTGGACCGCTTCGAGGACAGCACCCGGGCCTACCAGGGGGCCAGCGGCGTGCCCGAGGAGGCCCTGGACGCCCTCTCCACCCTCGTCCTCCAGCGGCTGAAGCCCCACCTCACCCTGCTCCTCGACATGGATCCCGAGACCAGCCTCCAGCGGGTGGAGGTCCGCAACCTGGCGCTGGAGGGCTTCAACGAGACCCGCTTCGACGCCGCCCATGTGGACTTCCACCGCCGGGTCCGCGCCCGCTTCCTGGCCATCGCGGAGCGGGAGCCCAACCGGGTGGCGGTGATCCCGGCCCGGGAGGGGGAGGAGGCCGTGGAGGCCGCCCTGTGGGCCCGGGTGGCGCCCCTGCTGCGGAACGCCGGGTTCGGGGTGGACTGAGCCGTCGTCGGTCCTCGGTCCTCGGTCGTCGCGGCCGTTCCATGCCAGGCTGTAGGTCCATGGCCCGCTGACCCCGCCCGCCCTACCGCGACGACCGACGACCGACGACTGAAGACCGACGACTGAAGACTCCCATGTTCGACCCCCGCCTCCAGGGCCACACGGCCATCCGCGAGAAGCTCCTGAGCCGCCTCCAGGCGGGCAAGCTGCCGGGCACCCTGCTCTTCACGGGGCCCGAGGGCATCGGCAAGCGCCGGGTGGCCCTGGAGCTGGCCCAGCGGGAGCTCTGCTTCCGCAAGACCGCCTGCGGCGCCTGCGAGGGCTGCGCGCTCTTCTCCGCGGACCCGCTGCCCGTGGAGCTGCCCAACCTCCTGCGCATCGCCCCCGAGGGCAAGGCCGGGCTCATCAAGGTGGGCATGATCCGGGAGGACGACCTGGTGGAGGGCGGCGTCATCAGCTGGGCCAGCCTCAGCCCCGCGCCGGGCTGCCACCGCTGGATCCTCATCGAGGACGCCCACCGCCTCAACGGCGCCTCCGCCAACATCCTGCTCAAGACCCTGGAGGAGCCGCCCCCGGGCACCCGGTTCCTGCTCGTCACCCACCGCCCCGAGGCGGTGCTCCAGACCATCCGCAGCCGCGCCCAGCGCATCGCCTTCGCGCCCCTGGCCCCCAAGGAGGCCTGGGCCGTGGCTTCGGCCAAGGGCTGGCACGAGGGCTCCAAGCAGCGGTGGATGGCCCTGAGCGAGGGCACCCTGCGCTACCTCGAGGAGGACGCCTTCCAGCGGGCCCAGGCCCAGCTGGAGGCGTGGATGCTGCTCCTGGAGGGCGGCGCCTTCGCCTCGGCGGCGGAGCCGCTTCTGCCGGAGAAGGACGCGGAGAAGGCCCAGAACGAGCAGCTGCGGGAGGCCCTGGAGGTGCTCCTCCGGCTGGTGGCCGACCTGGCCCGGGTGCGGGCCGGCAAGGAACCGGCGCTGGGCCCCTGGGCGGATCGCCTCCGGAAGCTGGCGGTGAAGCCCCTGGAGGTGCGGGGCCCCCAGGACCTCATCCACGAGGCCCTGCGGAACCTCGCCCGCAATCCCAGCCCCGAGCCGCTCCTGCGGGAAGTGGCGCTGAGCTTGGCCTAGGCCACGACGAGCCGGTCCCGCCCGGCCTCCTTGGCCCGGTAGAGCGCCTGGTCCGCGGTCTCGAGGAGGTCATCGGGATGGGCGTGGGCCGGGGCGAGGCTGGCCAGGCCCATGCTGGCGGTGAACCCGCCCAGGCGGGTCCCGTCGGGGAGCTGGAGGGTGAGTTCCCGAACCTGATCCAACACGCGCTCCAGGCACACCCGGGCCTCTGCGGTCCCCACGTGGGTGAAGAGCAGGCAGAACTCGTCGCCCCCGAAGCGGGCCGCGAGGTCCTCCCGCCGCAGGGCTCCGGCCAGGAGCCTCCCGAAGGCCTGGATGGCCAGGTCGCCCGCCCCGTGACCATGGGTGTCGTTGAGGGCCTTCAGCCGGTCCAGGTCGCAGAAGGCGACGGCGAGGGGATGACCATGGCGGCGGGCCCCGTGGAATCCCTTCGTCAGGGCCTCCAGGTAGGCCCGCCGGTTGGCGAGCCCCGTGAGGGCATCCCGGGTCGCCTCCGCCTCGAGCTGGGCTTGGAGGAGCTTCAGGGGGGTGATGTCGACCAGGGAGCAGAGCACGCCGCTCACTTCCCCTCCCGCACCATGCAGCGGCACGGCGTTCACGCTGATCCAGAGGGTCCGGCCCCCTCCGCGGGGGAGCCCCTGGATGACCTCGAGGCAGGGCTGGCCGGTGCGGAGGGCCACACGGCTGGGGTGCTCCTCCTCCGCGAAGGGGGTTCCGTCCTCCTTCATGGCGAAGAAGTAGGTGGGGTCCACGGAGCGCTTCCCCAGGATCTCCTCGGGGCTGAGGCCCAGCAGCCTACCCGCCGCGGGATTGCACTGGATGGCGTTCCCTTCGGGGTCGGTGTAGAGCACCCCTTCGTGGAGGTGCTCCACCAGCACCTGGTAGTGCATCTCCCCCTCCACCGCCAGCTTCAGGTGGGACAAGGCCTTCCGGGCCCGGCTTTGAGCGGCTTGGAGGCGGGAGTTGTCGGGGATGGGGACCACGGGACCCTCTTCGGCGCCAGGGGGCCGGTCTGAAGTCCCGGCTCAACCCTGGGACCCCGGGGACGTAGCCTCCCGAACCCCCTGGAGGATCCATGTCCCGCACGCCGTTCCGGGCCCTGCCCCTGGTCGCCCTGGTCGCTTCGGCCCAGACCCCCTATGACAGCCTCCTGTCGTCCCGCTTCGCCGCCGACCAGGCGGGGGCCTCGGTGCTGGTCATGAAGGAGGGGAAGGTCCTCTTCGCCCAGGGCTACGGCCTGGCGAACCGGGAGCTGAAGGTGCCCAACCGGCCTGAGTTCGTGTTCCGAATCGGCAGCGTGACCAAGCAGTTCACGGCCGCGGCGGTGATGACGCTCGTGGAGGAGGGGAAGGTGGGGCTCGAGGCGCCCATCGGCACCTACCTCCCGGAGCTTCCGGAGGCCTGGCGCCCCGTGACCGTGCGGCAGCTCCTCCAGCACACCAGCGGCATCCCCAGCTACACCGACACCCCCGAGTACGGGGCCCACATGCGGGAGGACCTGCCGGGCCTGGCCCTCCTCAAGGCCCACGTGTGGTCCAAGCCCATGGACTTCGCCCCCGGCACGCAGTGGCGCTACAACAACAGCGGCTACTACCTGCTGGGCCTCCTCGTGGAGAAGGCCTCGGGCCAGCCCTACGCCACCTATCTCCAGACCCGCTTCTTCGGGCCCCTGGGCCTCACCCGCACCCGCTACGGCACGGAGACGGACTTCATCCCCGGCATGGTGTCGGGCTACGCTCCCGGTGGGAAGCCGGCTCCCTACCTGAGCATGTCCCAGCCCTACGCCGCGGGGAGCCTCGTGAGCTCGGCGGAGGACCTGGCCCGGTGGACCCTGGCCCTCCATGGGGGGAAGGTCGTGAAGCCCGAGACCCTCAAGCTCATGACCACCCCCGCCCGCACCACGGATGGAAAGGAGCATCCCTACGGCTTCGGCCTCGCCCTCCGGACCGTCCAGGGGCGCCGGCTCGTGGGCCACGGGGGGGGGATCAACGGGTTCGTCTGCCATGTGGAGGCGGACCCCGCGGCCCAGGCGGTGGCGGTGGTGCTCTGCAACACCGTGGATCCCGGGGTGGCCCCCGACTTCCTCACGCGGCGTCTGGTGGGTCTGGCCACGGGTGCGCCCGTGACCGAGCCCGTGGCCGTGCCCATGAGCCCGGAGCAGCTCCAGCGCTTCGTGGGGGCCTACGAGTCCGAGGGCCGCCGTCGCACCATCTCCTTCGACCAGGGCCGCCTGTGGAGCCGCGTGGGCGGCCGGACCTCGGAGCTCATCCCCACGGGCCCTCTCACCTTCGCGGTGAAGGACGGGGACACCCAGCTCCGCTTCGTGGTGGAGGGGGACCGCGTGGTGGGGGTCCACCGCCGGGCCGAGGGGGAGCCCGAGGAGCCCCTGGCCAAGCGCGTGGTGGAGGCGGAGCGGAAGGTCGTGCCCCAGAGCGCGGAGGCCATGGAGGCCCTCGCGGGGACCTACCGCCTCGCGCCCGCCTTCGAGCTGAGGATCTGGCGGGAGGGCGGCCAGCTCCTGGCCCAGGCCACCGGCCAGGGGCCCATCGAGCTGTATCCGGAGTCCGCCACCCGCTGGTTCCCCAAGGTCATCGAAGCGGTGGTGACCTTTGAGATGGGCGCCGACGGCAAGGCCAAGGCCCTGGTGCTGGAGCAGGGGGGCCGGCGCATGCCGGCCCCGAAGGTGGACTGATCAGATCCGCGCCGCCAGCTCCGCCCCCTCGCGGATGGCGCGCTTGGCGTCCAGCTCCCCCGCCAGGGCGGCCCCGCCGATGAGGTGCAGGGGCTTGCCCGTGGCCTGGAGGGCGGCCTGCAGGGCCAGGTTCGAGACCTGGCCCGAGCAGTTCACCACCGTGTCCACCTCGAGGCAGCGGGCCTCGGCGGCGCCGGACTCGCGGATCCAGAGGCCCCGGTCGTCGATGCGCTCGTAGGTCACGCCGCTGAGCATCTTCACCTTGAAGGCCTTGAGGCTGGCCCGGTGGATCCAGCCCGTGGTCTTGCCCAGGCTGGCCCCCATGCGGTCGGCCTTGCGCTGGCAGAGGTAGACCTCGCGCCTGGGGTGCGGGCCGCCGGGCTTCTCCAGCAGGCCGCCGGGTCGGGCATAGGCGGCATCCACGCCCCACTCCGCCAGGTACTCGTCCCGGGTGGGCGCCACGCCGTCCTGCAC
>CAZVKM010000170.1:0-8300 GCA_964627685.1 uncultured Solibacteraceae bacterium
CGAGGGCATCTTCGCCGCCCCGGCCTTCCCCCTGGAGGACGTCTTCGACCCCACCGGGGCGGGCGACACCTTCGCGGGAGGCTTCCTGGGCCAGTTGGCACGGCTTCGGCGTATGGACACCACGGCGCTCAAACACGCGACACTTGCGGGCACGGTCATGGCCAGCTTCACGGTGGAACGATTCAGCACTGAGCGCCTGGAAAGCCTGACGAAGGAAGAGCTGGACGCGCGAATGACGAGTTTTTCCGACATGATTCGCGTCGAAGCTCTATAATTCCATCAACTTCCAGACCTCACCCACGGGGGTAACGATGCTCGATCCCAAGCGCCAGCGTCTTCACGGGCTCCGTGCCCGGATTCTGACTCCGGCCCTGGCCCTGGCGGGCTGCCTGGGGGCCAATTCCTTGACGGCCCAGGAAGCGGTGGTGCAGGGCACCCCCGTGAAGGTGGAAGCCCACCAGTCCAAGTGGGAGTATCCCAAGGAGCTGAACCTCCCCGAGGGCTCGAAGGTGCACACCGTGCAGAAGGGCGACACCCTCTGGGACCTCGCCAACAAGTACCTCGGGAACCCCTATGCCTGGCCCCAGATCTGGGAGCTGAACCAGTGGGTGAAGGATCCCCATTGGATCTACCCCGGCGACCCCCTGATCATCGACCAGGCCCGGGCCGTGGCCACCTCCACCAGCGTCCCCGACGAAGTGGCCAACCTCCAGCCCGATCGGCCCCGGATGGACACCAACGCCCTGCGTCGGCCTGAGCTGGCCTTCAGCTACCAGGACTTCGTGCAGCTCCCCTACCTCGTCTCCGAGGGGGCCGAGGCCCACTACCGGAAGCTCGGGGCCTTCAAGATCGTGGACAACCGCCGGGAGGACCGGCACATCCTCGGTGAGGGGGAACCCCTCTACATGGACGGGGGCACCAATCAGGGGGTGAAGGTCGGCGATCGCTTCCTGATCCTCCGCACCCTCCGGGCCGGTTTCAAGCACCCCTTCCCGGATCCCAAGAAGAAGGACTCCAAGAAGCCCATCGGCGACGTGGTCCAGCAGGTGGGCGTGGCCCGGGTCACCGTCACCCATGAGAAGGGCAGCGTGGCCGTCATCGAGCGGGCCATGGACGGCATCGAGGTCGGCTACCGCCTGACCCGCTTCGAGGAACCGGCCAGCATGAGCCTGAACCTCCGCACCGACATCCAGGACCCCGTGAAGGTGGATCCCAACGGCTCGGCCACGGTCATCTACACCCGGGACAACCATGAACAGGTGGGGACGGGCGAGCTGATCATCGTGGATCGGGGCGAGCGGGAGGGCCTGAAGGTCGGAGACGTGCTGCTCTCCGTCCGGGTGCGCGACTTCCAGGTGGGCGGCTCGGCCAAGAAGCCCGAGACCCAGCGGACCACCCACTATGTGGGACAGGTCATCGTGGTGCGACTGGGCGAGCACACCTCCACGTGCCGGGTTCTGCGGACCACGGAAGAGCTCCGCGTCGGGGACATGGTCACCCGCTGAGGGGTTCCCAAGCACCCGAAGGCCCCCGGAACGGGGGCCTTCGTCATGGAGGCAGCAGCTCCAGGACCACCCGATCCCCCCGGGTGGGGAGGCGGTAGGGATGGGGGGTGCAGGTCCATCCGGTGGGTCTGGGCTCGGTGTCCCAGCTGGGGCCCTTGAGGGCCAGGAAGGGGCGGCCCGGCTTCCCGTGCCTGGACCACCAGCCCAGCAGCTGAGCGATGGGGGCGAGGGCCTTGGCCACGCCCAGGTCCCCGGCCAGGGGAGCCAGCGCCTCGAACCGGCCATGCACCGCCTTGAGGTTGGGAAGTCCCAGCTCCAGGGCGACCTGACGGAGGAAGGCCATCTTCTTGGACACGGCATCCACGCCGATCACCTCCAGGTCGGGGCGGGCCAGGGCCAGCACGACGGCGGGGCACCCCATGCCGGTTCCCAGGTCGATCACCCGGGCTCCCGAAGGGAGGGCGTCCAGGAAGGGCAGCAGGGGGGCGGCGTCTTCCAGGAGCTCCTCCCGGCGCTCACCGGGGGGGAGCGAGGTCAGGGCATGGGTCCGATTCCATCGGTCGAGGAGAACCAAATATTGACCCAGCGCGGGTTTCAGGTGAGAGGGCAAGGGCATTCCCCAGTCTCCCACGGGGGGCCCCCCGCGGAAACGGCCCTTCTCCGAGGGCCGCGATCCTTCCGGGGGGCGCTTCGACCCCAGGATTGATCGTTCAGAGTCGTCAATGACCATAAAGTGGCATCAATTTTTATTGGGATATTGACCCACGTCGGAAATGGTTAAAATTGAGTTTCCCGAAGATGGTTTCAAAGGAGTCGCCAATGAACAAGGATCTTCTGCCCTTCCAGGTCGATTGGTCGAGCCGCAGCAAGCTCCGGGGTCCTGGTGAACAAACCTTGGGTGAACTGCTTCGAAACCTTCGAGATCGCCTTGCACCTCATGCCATGGGTGTCTCCATCACTTACGTGGACGATCGTGGCATGCGAAAGCTCAATCGTGAGCATCGCGGAAAAAACATGACCACGGATGTGCTGAGCTTTCCCGCAGAGCCCAGCGAAGGTGAGTTTCCTCACCTGGGCGACATCGTGGTGAGCCTTCCCGTCGCGGAGAAGATGGCGAAGAAGCTCGGTGTGAGCAGGCGGCGCGAGGTGGAGACCCTGATCATCCACGGATTCCTCCATCTGTGCGGCTATGATCACGAAAAGGACAATGGCGAAATGATGGCCCTGCAGGAGGAACTCGAGCGGGCCTTCCTGGCTGAGGCGCCGCTGCCCATGGCTCTGAAGCGCGGGCGGAAGCCGGGGAGCAAGGTGAAGAAGCTGAAGGACGGGAGCCGGGTGGTCGTCACCGGCCGCGCGGCCGCGGCCCTGACGCGCCGGGAGGAGACCCGGAAAGAGCGGGACAAGGTCCGGAAAACGGCGGCTCCGAAGCCGAAGGCCAAGGCCGTCCCCCTGGCCGATCCCGTGAAGCGGGGACCCGGCCGTCCACGCAAGGATGCCGCCCTCGCCGCACCGAAGCGGCCGGTCCGGAAGCGCCGGAATCCCGCCGCCGGATCGGGCATCATCGCCTGAGCCCGGACAACGGTCACCTCGCGCAACCAGGCGCTGACGGAGGCCCTCCGGGCAGATAGAATGACCCTTTGGCCCGCTTCCGGGGCCTGTGTGGGGTCTGCGTGATCAACCTGCTGTTCAGCCTGGGATTGGCCATCGCCGTGGTGATCCTCGGCGTGCTCCTGAAGATCTCCCCCTGGGCCACCGTGCCCATGGGGCTCGTGGGCGGCGTCGCCCTGTTCATCTGGCTGGGCCGGAAGGTCCAGACGGAGCTGGAGGCCATCTTCACCCGGGCCGGGGAGCTGCTGAAGAAGCAGAAGTTCGATCCGGCCATCGAGATCATGAAGGAGGGGTACAAGCTGGGCCCCCGCCAGTTCCTCGTGAAGGGCAGCATCGATGGCCAGATCGGGGTCATCCAGTACATGCGCCAGAAGAAGGAGGAAGCGGAGCCTCTGCTCCGATCCGCCTCCATGCACCACACCATCGCCAAGGCCATGCTCGCCATCCTCCAGTTCCAACGGGGGGAGAGGAAGGCGGCCAAGGAGACCTTCGAGCTCTGCCTGAAGACCTCCAAGAAGGAGAGCCTCCTCTACGGGGTCTATGCCTACCTGCTGATGGAGATGGGGGACCGGGACGCGGCCATCGAGACCCTCAACCGGGGACTCAAGGTCTGCAAGGACGACGAGCGCCTCATCACCAACCGGAACCTGCTCCAGAACGGCAAGGCCATGAAGATGAAGGTCTACGGGGAGCAGTGGTACCAGTTCCTCCTGGAGCGTCCCAAGCTCGTGCAGGAACCGCCCCCCTTCGCCCGCATCTCCCGCCGCGCTCTGCGCGGGTAATGACCCGACGACCGACGATCGACGATTCAAGGAGCACCCATGTCCGGCCATAACAAATGGAGCACCATCAAGCACAAGAAGGGCGCGGCGGATGCCAAGCGCGGCAAGCTCTTCACCCGCATCCTGAAGGAGATCACCGTGGCGGCCCGCCTGGGCGGCGGCGACATCGGCACCAACCCCCGCCTCCGTCTCGCCGTGGACACCGCCAAGGGCGCCAACATGCCCAAGGACAACTGGGAGCGCGCCATCAAGAAGGGCACCGGCGAGCTCGAGGGCGTGACCTATGAAGAGGTCACCTACGAGGGCCGCTTCCCCGGCGGCGTGGCCATCATCATCGAGGCCATGACGGACAACAAGAACCGCACCACCCCCGAGATCCGCTCCTACTTCACCAAGTTCGGCGGTGAGCTGGGCACCGTGGGAAGCGCCACCTACCTCTACACCAAGCAGGGCCAGATCGTGGTGGACGCCGAAGTGGCCGAGGACAAGGTCATGGAGGTGGCCCTGGAGGCCGGCGCCGACGACGTGAAGGATGAGGGCGGCGCCTGGGTGATCCAGACCACCCCGGAATCCTACGAGGCGGTGAAGGCCGCCGTGGACGCCGCGGGCCTGCCGGTGATCGAAGCCAAGATCATCATGGCGCCCAGCACCATGGTGGAGCTGGGCCCCGACAAGCTGAAGTCCTTCCTCAAGTTCATGGACACCGTCGAGGACAACGACGACGTCCAGAACGTGTGGCACAACGCCGAGTACGACGACCCCGAGGAGTAGGGCCCCGTGCCCCACGCCCTCCGGGCGGAAGCTGAGCGGCCGGGGTGACCCGGCCGCACGCATCTCGGGCTGCCCGCGATCGGGCGGTCCACCGGACCGCCCTCCCACTCAGGCTGCGCCTTCGTGGAGCGGGTCCCCCGGCCCAACGCCGAGGTCGACGACCCCGAAGAATAGAGTCCCGTGCCCCACGCCCTCCGGGCGGAAGCTGAGCGGCCGGGGTGACCCGGCGGCACGCATCTCGGGCGGCCCTCAAACGCCGAACTGGCGCAGGTGGTGGTCCAGGTGCTTGTACATGAGGATCGCCCACTCGTGCGGTGTCAATGGCCCGAAGAAGGCATGGGGATGGCGGGTGCAACCGTCGGGGCCCGCAGCTGCGAACGCGTCGATCAAGGCCAGCACCCGGGCCCGCTCCTGATCCAGGTCACGGGCCTCTGAAATGAGGAATGCCCGGGCGGTGGGGGTGTTCCGGTGGAAGGGGGTCTCATCCCGGAGCGCCTTCCGCTTGGCGAGAGGCCCGATGAGCCGACCGAACCAGATGCGGGGAAGCTGCAGGGCCCCGGTGGCCGTCTCGAGTCCCGCGGCGCAGTGGGCGAGCGCCTGGGCGGGATCCATCCGGCCCCACTGCCGGGGGCTTCCCGGCTGAAGCTGGGCGACGCGACGCTTCGTGGCCTCGACGACCTCGGGATCATGCAGGTGCTTCACGGCGCCTCCAGGGGCCTGCGGAAAGGAGGCCGGTCCCGAGCCTACCTCAGTGCCCGTCGGCGTGCCTACCGCCCGTGAGCCTCCTGGGCGGGGACCGTCCCTGATCCGGATCCGCCGTGCCAGCCCAGGCTGAGCCAGACGCCGCGACGGGGAAGCGGCACATCGGGCTGGCCGGCCTTGGGGATCCTCACGTCCCGGTCCAGCAGGTTCCGGACCTCCACCTGGAGGCTGGGCCGCCCATGGCCCGTGCGCAGGGCCAGGAGGAGGTCGAGGAGCGTGAGGCCCGGCAGGGGGTCCGCGGATCCCCGGCGCCAGCCGTCCACGTGCCGGGCCCGGAAGGTGCCCTGCAGCGGACCCAGCGGGGCGCTGATCGCCACGCTCGCCTTCCAGGTGGGCACATCGAGGAGGGGCGTCCCGGTCGGGCCTTCCGCCCGCGCGGCACTTACCTGACCCCAGAGCTGCCAGGACCCGTCCCAGCCCAGCAACCGGGCCTCGACTTCACCGCCCCGGGCCCGGGTCTCCCCGGGGGCATTGAGGAACACGTTGACCCCGCCCACCTGGGTCCCATCCAGGGCATCCCGCGTGACGTTCTGGAAGAGGCTCATCGACACGATGCCCTGGCTTCCCGTGTGGACCCAGGCCACCTCGGTGGTCCGGAAGGTCTCGGCCTTGAGGCCCGGGAGCTGGAGGCCGGGATGGGTGGCGAGGCTCTCCTGGTTCAGGTTCACCTCCTTGAGGCCCGGTCCGCGGAGGGCCGTGCCCATGAGCAGCTTGAGGCTGTCGCGGGGGCCGAGGTGCTTCACCAGGGCGAGCCGGGGGCTGGTCTGCGCATAGGTGTGCAGGGGATTCGTGCCGCGGTCCGCTCGGAGCCCCAAGGTGACGACCGTCTCCCACGGCAGGTGGGCCTGCCACTGTCCGAAGGCGCTCCAGGTCCGGAAGGCCCCGGTCTCGGGGGCGCCGGCATCCAGGTAGGTGCCGCCCGGACCCGGGACCTGCGCGTCGTAGGCCTCGCGCCGCCCCTCGCCTTCGAGGCCCAGGATGAGGACCTGGCGGGGGGCCAGGGCCCACCGGACCTCCAGCGCCCCGCCCAGGCTGCGGACCCGGCTGCGGTAGTGGGAGGGCGCCCCCGTGAGGGGGTCCCCCACGTAGCGCCCCTCCTCCACGCTCGTGTTCGCGTAGGTCCTCGCCTCGAAGCCGACGTCGGCGCCCAGGGCCCGCTCGAGCTTGAGGTACGGGACCGCCGTGCTCCAGGTGAGGTCGTTCTCGGGGCGCGTGTAGGTGCCCGTCCAGAACTCCCCCAGTCCGCCCTGCTTGCGGCTCAGGAGGAACCCGGCGCTGAGGCCGGCCAGGGGGCCCTCCTTCAGGGAATGCGCCACCTGGAGGAACAGGCTCTCCTGCCGATCCCTGAGCCGGTTGGCCGGGTCCGGGCGGGGGCCCACCTGGCGGAGGGAGTCCTCCTGACACAGGTAACCCACGGACAGGTGGGAAGTGGCGCCCTCGGACTGCTGGGCGAGGGTCGCCATGAGCCTTCGGGAATCCTGGGTGTCACCGAAGGTGGCCAGGCCCTCGCGCAGGTCCCCGTCGCCATCCACCCGGGAGGTCACCTTCACGACGCCGAAGAAGGCCCCGGTCCCGTAGAGGCTGGAGGCGGGTCCCCGGAGGAACTCGACCCGCTCGGCACCCAGCAGGGGGAACTCGCCCTCGGTGGGCACCTTCCCGTTCCGGGCGTGGGAGAAGGGGATCCCGTCTACCAGGAGCAGGTGCTTGTTGTTGTTGAAGCTTCCGGCCTTCTGGCCCCGGGTCTCGAAGACCCGCTCCCCGTAGATCGGATAGCTGGAGAAGCCGGCCGTGAAGTCCGCCAGGTCCGCCAGGTTCCAGAGGCCCAGGGACCCCAGATCCCGGTCCAGGTACACCGTGGCGCTGCCGGGAGCCACCAGGACGGACTCCGGGGTCTTGGAGGCCACGGTCACGGGTGTCCGCAGGAGGGTCCGCAGGTCCGGCAGGTCCTGACCCAGCGCGGGCAGAGCACCGGCGAGGGTCAGACACAGCGGGCGGGGGAGGCGCATGCCCTCCCATCGGCCGGAGGACGGTGAATCTCCTGTCTTGAGGCCTCAGCGCTCCGCCACGCGCTGGAAGCGGAACTTCACCTGCTGGTTCAGGGCCCGCCCCTCGGGGGTGGCGGCGTCGCCCTCGGCCTTGGTGTCGCCGTGGGCCTCCAGGGCCAGGGCCTTCCCGTTCACCCCCCTCCGCAGGAGCTCCCGCATGGTGGCCTGGGCCCGGGCGCTGCTGAGCGTCAGGGGGTCCCCGCCGTTCAGGCGATCCCGCTCGCCTGGGGCCGCATGGCCTTCGCAGATGAGCGTGAAGCCCGGGTAGTCCGCCGTGAGCTTGGCGATGCGGTCCAGGAGGAAGGCGCTCCCCGGAGCCAGGGTCGCACTGCCCGCCTCGAAGGAGAGGCTCCCCCGGAAGGTGACGATCCTCATCCGCACGCCCTTGTCGGCGCCCTCCTGGGACATGGACTCCGCCAGCAGCTTCTCCAGGTCCGCGGCCTGGGCGGGGTCGAGCCCATTGCTCCCGGGGAGGATCCCCGTGTTGG
Source organism: uncultured Solibacteraceae bacterium (assembly GCA_964627685.1). Classification (GTDB taxonomy): domain Bacteria; phylum Acidobacteriota; class Holophagae; order Holophagales; family Holophagaceae; genus JAFDVN01. The sequence goes on from CAZVKM010000170.1 coordinate 7,962, forward strand.
CAGGAGGGGTGCCCGCCACGCCCAGGGCCTGCTGGAGGCTCTGGAGCACCTGCTGCATCTTGGCCTGGTCCTGGGCCCCGAAGCTGTAGAGCAGGGCGAAGAAGGCCATGAGCTGCACCATCAGGTCCGCGAAGGTGATGAGCCAGAGGCCCTCCGTGTCCTCCCGGCGGCGCTGGAACAGGCGGGTGGTGCGGGTGGCGGCCACGGGTGGTTACCGCGCGCCGGCGTGCAGGCGCACCTGCTTGTGGGGGGCCAGGTGGGCGTTGAGCTGGCTCTCCAGGAGGGAGGGGTTCATCTCGCCCTGGATCCCCAGCACGCCCTCCAGCATGAGCCGCTTCA
>CAZVKM010000171.1:0-8153 GCA_964627685.1 uncultured Solibacteraceae bacterium
CCGGAGCGATTCGAACGCCCGACCCTCAGATTCGTAGTCTGATGCTCTATCCAGCTGAGCTATGGAACCAACTGCGAAGGTTCATCCTACCAGGATGGGCCTCATTGTCCATCCCATTTCTGGAGGGGCGTGGTCCGGCTCTCGGGGCAGGCCCGCCCCGTGAGGGTGGTGGCGAGGCGGTCCCTGAGGGCCCGGGCGGTGGTGAGCTTGCCTCCCAGCACCATGTGCGCGTTGTCGACCCCGGGCATGGGGGCCAGGGTGGCATCCCGGCTCAGCCCGGAGGTGTTGGTGCGGTCCGCCGCGGGGCGGACCAGGGGGCGGACCCCCACTTCCTCCGCCAGGATCGGGAGGGACCGCCAGGGGACGCCCGGCAGGTTCTCCACCAGGGCCTTCAGCAGCTCCTCCCGCTCCGAGGGGAAGATGCCCACGACCCCCCCTTCCCCTGAGTGGATCTCCCGCTCGGTGGTCCCCACCATCAGCCGGCCATCCCTGGGGATGACGAAGAGGATGCGGCCGCCGGGTCGCCGCAGGGCCCAGGGGCGCTCACACCCCGGCTGGCTGGGGAACCAGAGGTGGATGCCCGAGGAGAGCCGCAGGCGCAGGTGGGTCTCCCCGAACCAGGAGGCCATGGCCTTGTCGTGCCAGGGGCCGAGCGCGAAGACCGCCCGCTTGAAGCGGAGGCGCCTGGGGGTCCCGTCCAGGCGATCCCGCAGGCGGGCGGTGGCGAGGCGGTTCCCATTCAGCTCGAAGCCCTCCACGGCGTGCCCCTCCAGCCTCAGGGCGCGGCTCGAGGCCGCCAGATCGCGCACCAGGTGGCGATCCCAGGTGAGGAGGTCCGCGTAGGCCACCGCCCCGCTGAAGGGGCCTCCCTGGCTGCGTGGATCCGCCGCCCAGGCTTCCCGGGGAACGCCCCCGAGCTCGAGGGCTTCTGGCCAGCCGGGCCGCTCGGCGCCCCAGCGGTCGTAGAGGCCGATCCCGATCCGATGCGGCAGGGCCTCCCACCAGCGGTGGGGCATCCAGAAAGCCTCCCAGCGGGTGCGCTCGGGGGCGATCCGGACCCAGGTGGCCCGCTCGGCCAACCCCTCCCGCATTTGCCGCAGGTCCCCGGTGAGGAGGTAGCGGATGCCGCCATGGAGGAGCTGGCTGCTCCACTGGCTCGTACCGCCGCCCAGGGTGCCGACATCCACGAGGGCGCAGTCCACGTCCCTCAGGGAGAGCTCCCGGGCCAAGGCGCACCCGTGGATCCCGCCCCCGAAGATCGCCACCTCCGCCTCCAGCTCGGAGCCGCCGTCGAAGGGGCGATCGGGGAGCTCCGGCCAGGATCTTGTCGATTCGTCGAGGGGCATGGCACTCGGGGGAAGGTGGCCCTAGTGTGGAGCATTCCCCGGAGCCTTGGTGCGAATCCTTCACGAAGCGGCCCTGCTGTCCCTTTCCCTGGCCCTGACGGCCCAGACGGCCTCCCAGCCCCAGGAGGGTGCGGACAGGCCCCAGGCCCCCCAGCTGGCCCGGCTGCTCACCGAGGTGCTGCGCTTCCCCACCGTGGCCGGGAACGAGCGGGCCCGCCTCGACCAGCAGGCCTGGCTCCTCAAGACGGGCCGGGAGCTGGGGCTCGTGGTGCGGGAGGCCGGGAAGGTCACGGAGGTCGAGCTGCCGGGACCCGCGGGCGCCCCCGTGATCGGGCTCGTGGTGCATGGCGACGTGCAGCCCGTGGACGACCACTGGACCCTGCCCCCCTTCGCCGGGGAGGTGCGCAACGGCATGGTGATCGGCCGCGGGGCCGCCGACGACAAGGGCCCCATGGTGCAGGCCCTCCTGGCCCTGAAGCTCATGAAGGACTCCGGCCGCCCCCGCACCTACACGATCCGACTCCTCGTGGGCAGCGATGAGGAGAGCAGCAACCTCGACTTCGCCGAGTACCTCAAGGACCACAAGGCCCCGGACTTCAGCCTCGTGCTGGACTCCGAGTTCCCCGTGGTGGTGGGGGAGAAGGCCTGGAACGCCCTGACCTTGGAGACGGAGCTGAAGGATCGGAGCAACCTGCGGTTCTTCCCGGCATTGAAGTTGGAATCGGGGCTTGCTCCCAGCATCGTGCCCGACCAAGCCTCGGTCCTCTTGGAGGATCCAGAGGGCTGGCTTCGGGCACAAGCTCGAATTGAGGCCATTCAAGGGGCCTTGGATTCGGGTTTCAAACTGGAGGTGCACCCTGCCAAGGGCGGAACCGAAATCCTCCTCCATGGCAAAGCCACCCATGCGGGCGTCAACGCTGCGGGTGGCCGCAACGCCCTCGTCGCCCTGGCGAACCTCCTCGTGGACGAGCTGCCCCAAGGCGGTGCCCGGGACCTCCTCGCCTTCGCCAAGCTCGCCGGGCAGGACCTGAAGGGCACAGGCCTGGGTCTCGCCACGGCGCACCCGGTCTTCGGCTTCCCCACGGTGGTGCCGAGCCTCCTCAAGGCGCAGCCCGACGGAAAGGTGCGCCTCACGATCAACATCCGCACCACCCCCGCCCTGAGCGGGGAGGATCTGAAGGCGCACCTCTTCCAGGTGGTGGCGGCCTTCAACGCCCGCACCGGCGCGAAGCTTGAGCCCGGCGGCTTCTTCGGCGACTCTCCCCTGGCCTTCGATCCCAACGGCAAGCTCGTGAAGCGGCTCCTGGCCAGCTACGCCAGGGCCACGGGTCAGCCGGCGCCCCCCGCCATCAGCGGCGGCGGCACCTACGCCAAGCGCATCCCCAACGCCATTGCCTTCGGCATGTGGTTCCCGGGCAAGCCCTATCCCGGACATGACGTGGACGAGCAGATCAGCCTGGAGGACCTGGTCCGGGGCACCGAGGTGCTCTTGGATGCCCTCGAGGATCTGGCCACCGGCGCCCCGCTGCGGGACCCCCTGAAGCCCTGAAGCCCTGAAGCACGGACCGTGGCCGGCCTGTGACGCGCGCGGTCAAGGCCGCGTGGTCCGCTCCCTGGCAACCAGTCCGGATTCTTCCACTTCCCGACTCCAGGTCAGGTGCGGATGAGACCTCGGGATACTCCGGGTCGGGCCTCGCCTGCTGACTCCAAGTAGCCGAAATCACAGGATTTCTGACCCAACGTCAAGTTGTCACAGCAATCTCACGATCCCACACTTGGAGACCATCCCCCGGAGAACGACCATGAGCACCGCTGTGGAAGAGACGAAGCTGCAGAACGCCAACGGCGCCGCGCCCAATGGCCAGGCCCCCAAGAAGCTGAGCGAGGAGGAGAGCCGCCAGGTCGCCGAAGATGCGCGCCAGGACAAGTGGGAGGCCCCCAGCTTCCTCAAGGAGCTCTTCGCCGGCAGCTTCGACCTGAACGTCCTCACCACGGTGCCCCCGGCCCACGCCGAGAGTGCCGAGTTCACCGCCTTCTACAACCGCATGAAGACCTTCCTGGAGACGAAGGTCGACAGCGACAAGATCGATCGCGACGGGAAGTATCCCCCCGAGGTCATCAAGGAGCTGGCCGAGATGGGCGCCTTCGGCATGAAGATCCCCAAGGAGTACGGCGGCCTCGGGTTCCACCAGGTCGAGTACGGCAAGATCATGGAGCTCATCGGCACCCAGGACGCCAACGTGCTGGCCCTGCTCAGCGCCCACCAGAGCATCGGCGTGCCCAATCCGCTCATCACCTTCGGCACCAAGGCCCAGAAGGAGAAGTACCTCCCCCGCATCGCCAAGGGCGCCGTGTCCGCCTTCGCCCTCACCGAGGACGAGGTGGGCTCCGATCCCGCGAACCTGGCCACCACCCTGAGGCGAACCCCCGAGGGCGACTACATCCTCAACGGCGACAAGCTGTGGTGCACCAACGGCACCATCGCCGACCTCTTCGTGGTCATGGCCCGCCACGACGACACCAAGAAGATCTCCGCCGTGATCGTGGAGAAGGACTACCCCGGCGTGGAGGTGGTCACCCGCTGCCACTTCATGGGCCTGCGCGCCCTGGAGAACGGCATCATCCGCTTCACCAACGTGCGCGTGCCCAAGGAGAACATGCTCCTGGCCGAGGGCAAGGGCCTGAAGCTGGCGCTGGTCACCCTGAACACCGGCCGCCTCTCCATCCCCTCCGGCGTGCGCGGCTGCGGCCGCCGCCTCACCCAGATCGTCCGCGCATGGGGCGCCAAGCGCTACCAGTGGGGCGCCGTGGTGGGCAAGCACGAGGCCCTGGCCCACAAGATCGCCGACATCGCCGCCACCAGCTTCGCCATCGAGGCCATGAGCACCCTCTGCGACCGCATGGCCGACGACGGCCACCGCGACATCCGCCTCGAAGCCGCCATGGCCAAGATGTGGAGCACCGAGGAAGGCTGGCGCATGATCGACGACACGCTGCAGATCCGCGGCGGCCGTGGCTTCGAGACCGCCGACAGCCTCAAGGCCCGCGGCGACATCGGCATCCCCATCGAGCGCATCATGCGCGACTTCCGCATCAACCTGATCTTCGAGGGCTCCTCCGAGATCATGCGCCTCTTCATCGCCCGCGAGGCCCTGGACCTCCACCTCGGCAAGGCCTGGGACCTGGTGAACCCCAAGAGCACCATGGGCCAGCGCTTGGCCGCCCTGCCCAAGGTCATCGGCTTCTACGCCTGGTGGTACCCCACCCGCTGGAACGGCCTCTTCACCGCCTTCAAGCACGGCCAGTTCGGCAGCAACGGCAAGCACCTCCGCACCGCCGAGCGCCTCACGCGCAAGCTGAGCCGCGCCCTCTTCCACCAGATGGTGAAGTTCGGACCCAAGCTCGAGAAGAAGCAGATCACCGTATTCCGCGGCGTGGAGATCGGCGCCGACCTCTTCGCCATGGTGGCTGCGGTGCTGCACGCCGAGGCCATGAAGAAGGCCGGCCACGCCAACGCCCGCGAGGCCGCGGAGCTGGCCGACCTCTTCTGCCGCAACACCGAGCGCCGCATCCGCCTGAAGTTCGCCGGCTTCGCCTCCAACGACGACGACCTCAAGGTGAAGGTGAGCCGCGGCATCCTCGACGGCAAGCAGAAGTGGTTCGAGACCGGCATGACCAACCTCGCGGAAGCCGAGAAGCTGGAGAAGCTCGCCAGCCACTAGGGCGGGGAAGGACGGGAAGCAGGGCCCGACCCCGGTCGGGCCCTCCGTTTTGCCTGGAGGGAACGGTAGCCTGGGGGGATGCGACTCCCCCGCCCCACCCTCCCCTGCCGCCCCCCCTGGTGGGCCGCGGGGGCCCACCTCCAGACCGCGCTGGCCAACTACCTGCCGGAGGCCCCGCTGACCGAGCCCTGGACGCCCGTGGAGGTGGCGCTGTCCGACGGGGACCGCCTCGTGGGGCGTCAGTTCCAGGGCCCGGGTCCCGACCTCCTCTGCGCCTTCCATGGCCTCGGAGGCGACGACGAGCGGCCCTACATGCGCCGGGCCGTGCGCCTGGGCCTCGACCGTGGGCTCTCGGTGTGGGCCATGAACCACCGGGGCTGCGGGCGGGGCCGGGGCCTGGCCGCGGGTACCTACCACAGCGGCGTGGCCGGGGACCTGGGCGCGGTGTTCGCCCACGCCCGCAGCCGGGGATTCCGCCGCGTGCTCGCCCTCGGGTTCTCCCTCTCGGGGAACGCCCTCCTGCTGAACCTCGGCGGGGGGCATGACGGGCCCCACCCCCTCCCCGACGCCGCCCTCGCCGTGAACCCGCCCGTGAATCTCGCCCGCTGCTCCGCCCTGATCTCGCGGTGGTCGAACCGGCCCTACGACCGCTACTTCGTGAAGAAGGTGGTCCGCAGCGTTCGGGAGCGGGAGGCCGTGGGCCTCATCCCCGCCGGGCGCTACCTCGTGCACGACCGCATGAGCCTCGCCGACTTCGATTCCGCCTACACCGCGCCCGCGGGCGGCTTCCGGGACCGCGACGACTACTATGCGCGCTGCAGCGCCCTGCCCCATCTTTCCCGGATCACGGTGCCCACGGTCATCCTGCATGCGGAGGACGACCCCTTCGTGGACGCGGCCGACCTGCGCTCCGCCGACCTCGGGCCCGGGGTGCACCTGCACCTGGAGGGCACCGGCGGCCACATGGGCTACCTCAGCCGGGACCTGCCGGACCGCCGCTGGCTCGCCCACGCCCTCGGCCACTACCTGGACAGACTGCTCGAGGGCTAAAGCCCGCACCATCCCCGACCGAATCGTGGATCAAGAGGATTGCCCCGTGCCCCTCCCGGCCCACGACACCCAGCCCTTCGGCGCCCTGCCCTGGATGCTCTTCCTGGGCTGCGCCGTGCTGGCGCCCATGGCCCCGGAGCCCCGGCGCACCCGCCCCTTCCGGCAGGTGCCCGAGGACACCCTCCCGGGCCTGGCCGGGTGGCCCGTGGATGACCAGGGGGAGTCGGTCACCCTCTTCGTCTGAGCAGGGCCCGGGACCTCAGCGGACCGGCCTCAGGTCCAGATCCTGGTAGTCGAAGCTGAAGTCCGCCAGGTCGCTGGTGGGCACCATGCGGAGGGCCTCGATCTCCCCGGCCGCGTTGAGGCGGAAGGTGAGGTAGGCGTCCGGGAAGTTGGGATCCTGGAAGACGGCCCGGAAGGTGTCCTGCTGCCAGGACTGCAGCTCGCCCACGGCCACCGGGGTGGGAGCCAGGCGGATCCCAAGCCGCCCCCCCGCTTCGGTGATCACCACGTCCCCGTACCAGGGATCCCGGTAAGTTCCGGCGTAGCGCGCCAGGGGGATGCTCGGCTTCGAGGCCCTGTCCCGCTTCACCTCCGCCTCCAGCAGGGCCTTGAGATCCTCCCCGTGGCGCTCCGCATCCCGCTTCTGGAGGAGGGTGACCCAGTCCTTGGGGGGTCGGCCCAGGGCGTGGTCCAGGAGGCGGTAGACCAGGGCGGTGTAGGCGCTGCCCTGCTCCTGGTTGGAGAGGAAGATGAGGGCGAGCTTCTGGTCCGGCACCATCACCACCGTGGAGAGCATGCCCGTGAGGGCCCCGACATGGCTCACCACCTTGTGGCCCTGGTAGTCCCGCAGGCTCCAGCCCAGTCCGTAGCCCGCGAACTGCGGGCGCAGCTCCTCCAGACCGGGCGTGGGCTTCTCCGCGATGCGGGTGGGGATCTGGAGGCTCCACATCTCGTGGATGGCCTTGGTGGAGATGAGCTGCTTGCCGTCGGGGAGCTGCCCCAGCGCGAGCTGGCAGGTGACCCACTTGGCCAGGTCCGTGACGTTGGACTTGAGCCCGGCCGCAGCCGCCCACACCTGGTCCCGGGTGCGCACCACGGGCTCCAGGGGGCGGTCCTGCTTCCAGCCCTTGGCGTGGGGGAAGGCCACGTTGGCGGTGTCGGAGATCCCATCGCTCGTGATGCGGCTCTCGGCCATGCCCAGGGGCTTGAAGAGGCGCTCGGCCACGAAGGCCTCCCAGGGCATGCCGGCCACCTTGGCCACCACCTCGCCCACGACCACGAAGCCGAGGTTGTTGTAGGCGTAGCGGCTGCGCAGGCTGGAGGCCTGCTTCAGGTGCGCCGCGCCGGCCAGCACCCGCTCCCGGGTGAAGGTGGTGTCGGGCCAGTACATGAGGTCCCCGGCACCCAGGCCCAGGCCGCTGCGGTGGGAGAGGAGGTCGCGGATTGTGAGCTCGCGGGTGACGTAGGGATCCGCCACCTTGAAGCCCGGCAGGTGCTTGATCACCGGGTCATCCCAGCTCAGCTTGCCCTCGTCCACCAGGAGGGCCACGGAGGCGGCGCAGAAGGCCTTGGAGTTGGAGGCGATGCCGAAGAGGGTGTGGGCGTCCACGGCGCCGGGCTCGCCCAGCTTGCGCACGCCGTAGCCCTTGGCGAGCACCACCTTCCCGTCCTTCACCACGGCCACGGCCATGCCGGGCACCTCGAAGGCCTTCAGGGCCTTCTGCACCTGGGCGTCGAAGTCGGCGGGGATCGCCTGGGCCAGGAGGGGGAAGGCGACGAGGACGGGGAGGGCGCGGCGCAGCATGGGGGCTCCGGGGAGGGGCCTCCAGCATGACCGGCCGGGCTCAGCGGCCGAAGGCGCCTGACCCCCGCAGCTCCGCCACCAGCCCCGGCAGGAGGTCCTCCAGGGCCTGCACCTCGGAAGCGGTGGTGGTGCGGCCCAGGCTCACCCGGAGGGTGCCCTTGGCGTAGGCGGGTTCCACCCCCATGGCCCGGAGCACGTGGCTGGGCTCCTTGTGGCCCGTGCTGCAGG
>CAZVKM010000172.1:0-8130 GCA_964627685.1 uncultured Solibacteraceae bacterium
GCGAGGATGGCGTCGAAGCCCCCGGGGGCAGGGGTGGCCTTCCAGGCCTGGAAGTCGGGGTGGTCGAAGACCTCCTCGGGGGCGCAGGCCACGATGCTGAGCCGGGGATCGGAGCCGAGGCGTTCGGCGGCCCGGGCCCGGGCCTCCGGATCCCGGTCCACGCCGAGGTAGCGCGCGCCGGGGCCGCACTGGGCCAGGAGGGCCTCGGCATGCCCGCCCAAGCCGAGGGTGAGGTCCAGGAGGCGCATGTCCCCCGAAGGCCGGAGGGTGTCGAGCACTTCCTGGAGGAGGACGGGGACGTGGAGGATCGCCATGGTCAGATCCCCAGGTCCGCGAGCTGCGAGAGGTCCGCGGGGTTGAGGGGATCCGCGGCCAGCCGGCGCTCGAAGGAGGCCCGGTTCCAGAGGGCGATGTGGTCCATCTGGCCGAGCACAGCCACCTCGCCCGTGAGCTGGGCGGCTTCCCGGAGGATGGGCGGGATGACGAAGCGCCCCTGGGCGTCCGGCTCCACGGTGCTGCCGTAGTAGGCGGTCACTTCCAGGAACTTCCGCTTGGCGGGGTTGGTGGAGGGCAGCTGGGCCAGCCGGGCCTCGATGGCCTCCCACACCGGCATGGGGTACAGCCGGGCCGAGATGCCATCCATGGAGGTGAGGTAGTGGACGGAGCTTCCCTGCCCCTCGCCCAGGGCGAAGGTCTCCAGCTCGGCCTTGAAGGACGTGGGCAGCTTGAGGCGGCCTTTCTCGTCCACGGTGGCCGGGGAATTGCCGCGAAGTCGCAGCACCGGGCCGTCCTTTCAACAAAGACCCCAGGAGAGGAGAATGGGGACGGGCTAAACCACTTTGGTCCATTCCGATCCACTTTGTTCCACTGAGGGCCACTTCCGAGTCTAAGAAGGGGTCCCAGGGCCACAAGCCAGAAGAAAAGCGAAACCTTCCGAGGCGAGGCGGAAATTTACGAAACGGTCACCCGGCCCCCGCCCGCACGCCGCGTATGCTGGGCCCATGGAAGAACGCCTCAGCACCCCCTTCCTCTCCCGGCTCCTGGGACGGGAGGACGAGGAGCTCCGCTACCGCCTGGCCAAGGCGGAGCGGGATCTGGCGAGGCTCCAGGAAGCCACGGCGCGGAAGGCGGCCCTGGATGAGGCCATCCTCGAGGGCCTGGCGGAAGGCGTCATCCTGCTGGGCGCGAACCGGGAGGTGCGGGTCCACAACACGGCCGCGGTCCGATTGCTCGGCTCAGGCAGCCGCCTGGCCCAGGCCAGCACCCTCCTCTTCATCTTCCGGGAGCCGGAGACCCTTGCGGCCATCGACCGGGTCTACCAGGGCGGCGAAGCGGAGTGGCTGCTCCAGCGTCCCCCCCGGACCCTCCAGGTGCGGGGCATCCCCTTCGCCCTGCCCGGAGAGGCCCCGGGCGTGCTGCTGACCCTCGACGATGTCACCCGCCAGGAGACCCTGGAGACCACCCGCCAGAAGTTCATCTCCAACGTGAGCCATGAGCTCAAGACCCCGGTGGCCATCATCCGCCTGGCCGCCGAGAACCTGCAGGCCGGGCACCAGGTGACCTCCGAGGGGGAAGGCAGCCTGAGCTCCATCCTCCGGGCGTCGGAGCGCATGAGCCTGCTCCTCCAGGATGTGGCTGAGCTCTCCCGCATCGAGACCGGGGCCCTCCATCTGGAGCCCGTGGACCTGGATCCGCTGGCCTTCTCCCGGCAGCTGCTCGAGGACGTCGCCCTGCCGGCCCGGAGCCGGCGGGTGCGCCTGGACCTCGTGCTCCCCACCGGGACCCCCGGCCTCCGCTGCAAGGCCGACCCGCTGCGGCTGCACCAGCTCCTGGACAACCTCCTCTCCAACGCCATCAAGTTCAGCCCGGAGGGCGCCACGGTCACCTTGAAGGTGGCTCCCGATGGAGATCACGTGCGCTGGACGGTCGTGGATGAGGGCCCTGGGATCCCCTTGAACGAGCAGGGACGGATCTTCGAACGGTTCTGGCGCAGTGAGCGGATGCGGGCCATCCCGGGCACCGGACTGGGGCTGAGCATCGTGAAGCACCTGGCCCGCCTCATGGGAGGGGACGTGCAGGTGGAGAGCGAATTCGGGCGGGGGGCGGCCTTCACCCTGCGGCTGCCCCTGGCCTGATCAAGGGCCGACCAGGGCCCCCAGGGGCTTCCCCCCCAGCAGGTGGAAGTGCACGTGGAAGACGGTCTGGCCCCCGTGGGCCCCCGTGTTGGCGAGCAGCCGCCAGCCCCCGTGGGCCAGACCATGGTCCGCGGCCAGGCGGGCCGCCAAGGCGGGGATCCGTCCAACGGCCGCCTCCACCTCAGGGGTCATCTCCCCCAGGTTCGGGGCATGGGCCTTCGGAATGAGGAGCAGATGGACCGGGGCCTGGGGGAAGATGTCCTTGAAGGCCACCAGCTGGTCATCCTCGTACACCAGGGAGGCCGGCACCTCCTTGCGCGCCACCTTGCAGAAGATGCATTCCGACATGGACACCCCTTGAGCTTCCACATCATCTTGCACCAGCCCGAGATCCCACAGAACACCGGCAGCATCGGCCGGCTCTGCGTCAGCAACGACGTGAAGCTGCACCTCATCCACCCCCTGGGGTTCGAGGTGAGCGACTACTACCTCCGGAGGGCCGGGCTCGACTACTGGGAGCGCCTGGCCCCCACCCACTACACGGACTGGGCGGACTTCCTCGCCCGGACGCCCTGCCGCCGCCTCTGGTTCTTCACCACCAAGGCCCAGCGGGCCCACACGGCGGTGGACTGGACCGACGGCGATGGGCTGGTGTTCGGCCGCGAGACCCGGGGCCTCCCGGACGACCTGCTGGAAGCCCACCCTGGCCAGGGCGTCCGCATCCCCATGGTCGGGGACTTCCACCGGAGCCTGAACGTGGCCCAAGCCGCCGCCATCGGGCTCTACGAGGCCCTGAGGCAGAATGGAGCCTGGTGATCATCTGAGACATTTGAGTTGATTTTGTCTCTATTGAGATCAAACTGATCCCATGGCCGCCCCCCCCACCCTGCCCGAGGCGAACCCCGGTCCCGAGGCTGATCGGATGCTGAGGGCCGGCCTCCAGGCCTTCTTCCGCCTGGCCGAAGGGTGGCACCTCACCGGTGAAGCCCAGCGGACCCTCTTGGGCAGCCCCTCCCGGGCCACCTTGCACCGATGGCGCACCTCCCCCCCTCGCGGCCCCGCCCCGGACCTCCTGGAGCGCCTGAGCTACCTCCTGGGCATCTGGAAGGCCCTCCGGATCCTCATCCCCGAGGACCGGCAGGCCCTGGCCTGGGTCCATCGGCCCAATGCCCACCCCCTCTTCGGCGGTCGACCGCCCCTGGCCCACATGCTCCAGGGCCGGATCATGGATCTCGCAGACGTGCGCCGCCACCTGGACGCTGCGCGGGGGGTCTGGTGACCTTCCCCCCGGAGGTCGACCTCTCCTGGCAGGCCTGGCGCATCATCTCCACCCGGTTCCCGGCCGTGGACCTCTTCGAGTCCCTCGCCCCCCCGGAGGATTGGGAGGCCCTCGCGGCCCTGGAGGCCCTGACCAACCCCAGGGTGGCCCCAGCCGTGGGGGACCTGACCAAGGTGCCCCTCCGGGACCGGGTGGGCGGCCCGGGGGCCTCCTACCTCATGGCCCCCTTCGTCCACCCGCGGCCGGGCCGCTTCTCCGATGACCGGGCCGGGGCCCTCTACGCCGCGGAGCGGCTGGAGACGGCGGTGGCCGAGACTCGGCACCACCAGGAGGCCTTCTGCCGACAGGGCGGACTGGAGCCCCTCGACCTGGACCTCCGGGTGCTCTCGCTGAGGGTGCGGGGGACCTATCGGGACCTGCGGGGCCAGCCCTGGCCCGGCCTCTACCACCCCACGGACTACAGCGTGGCGCAGGCCTTCGCGGCGGACATGAGGCGGTGCGGAGCCCAGGGGATCACCTACGACAGCGTCCGCCTTCCCGGAGGCGCCTGCCTGGCCGCCTTCACCCCGCGGGGCCTCTCCCACTGCCGCCATGTGCGCTACCTGTGCTACCGGTGGGATGGAGCCCGCATCGCTGAGATCTTCGAGAAGCGTCCCCTGACCTTCTGACGACCCTTCCCACTGCATCCGGCCATTGATCCCACGAATTCAGGCGGGCCACACTGGGGGTTGGAGGAACCCATGTCGACCGCCCCCATCCGCGTGGTCATCGCGAAGCCCGGCCTGGATGGCCATGACCGGGGCGCGAAGGTCATCGCCCGGGCCCTGCGGGATGCGGGCATGGAGGTCATCTACACGGGCCTCCGGCAGACGCCCGCCCAGATCGTGGCCGCGGTGGTCCAGGAGGATGCGGACGTCCTCGGTCTCAGCATCCTCAGCGGGGCCCACAACCAGATCTTCCCAGAGATCCTCCGCCTGATGAAGGAGCAGGGCGCCGAGGAAGTGCCCGTCTTCGCGGGCGGGATCATCCCCGATGCGGACATCCCCTCGCTGAAGGCGGCGGGGATCCGTGAGATCTTCCAGCCCGGGACCAGCACCGAAGATGTCGTGACCTTCATCCGGACCGCCGCCGGAAAGTAGTCCTCGACCAGGTTAGGGCTTGACCCAGCGGGTGCCCGCCGGTGCCATGAAGCGGAACGTCTCCGGTCCCGCGCTCGCGGCCCGCGGCCGCTCCAACTGGAGCACCTGCCGGGCGCCGGTGCCGTCGGTCCAGGAGAACCGCTCGGGCCAGTCCCCGCGCCCTTCCACCTCCAAAGTGGGCAGCCCCGGGGCCTTGGGTACCAGCTTCAGACGGGACCCGGCCCCCTCCAGGGTGAAGTGGGTCCCTGTCTTGGAAGGATCCAACAGCAGGGCCAAGAGGGGCGCCTCCCCGAGGGCCTTGCCCAGATCCACCCACTGGGCGCTCCGCGTGTCCGGGTCGTATTGGACCAGGCGCTTGCCATCGGAGACCAGGAGGATGCCCTGATCGTAGGCGACCCGCAGGCGCCCCCCGGGCGCCAGGACCAGGTGCCCCCGGCGTGTCACCCGGCCGAAGACCGCGCTCTCCCCTTCCTGGATGAAAGCGGCCTCAAGACTCGGACGGGCCTGGAGCCTGGTCCACCACGCGGGCACCTGCGCCACCAGCAGCGGCGCGCCCAGGATGGGAAGGAGGAAGCGGCCGAGGCCCATCAGGAGCGTTTGAGTTCCACGCTGAGCTTGCTGGTGATGCCCTTGCGAGGGGCGGGGCGCGTCTGCCGCTGCTCGGCGACCACCTGGTCGCCCTTCCTCACCTGGATCACCACCTCGAGATCCCCTTCGAGGTCCCCCACGTCGAGGCGCATCACCGAGGGGGCCCCGAGGCGTCCCACCTGGGTGAGCTCCCCCAAGAGGCTGTCGATGGCGCCCTTGTCCATGGTCGGCACCCGGGGCTTCGGCACCCGCGGAAGGGCCGCCGTGGGGAGGGTCGGCATCTCGGGGACGGGCGCCGGCTCGGGCTCCGCCGGGACCTCCGGGGACTCGGGGGCCACCGCCTCCGAGGTTGTCTCGAGAAGGGGAGCCTCGGGCTCCTCCACTTCCGGGAGGGGGGCCGGGGTAGGCTCGGGTTCCGGAGCCGAGGGCGGCTCCGGCAGGTCCGGGGCCTCGATGTTCAGCCCCGTGTCCGTGAGTTCGTCGGGGGAGGCCTCCACCGCGGCTTCCACCAGACCCGTGTTGAGGTCCAGCAGGTCCGCCACGGGCGGGAGGTCCGAGAGGCTCAGGGCCTCCGCAGAGGACCCATTCGCCTGGGGGGCCACGGCTGCGGGCTTGGGCGCCGGGGTGCTCTCCCCGAGGACGTGGGTCTTGATGTGCGTGAGCACGAGCCGGGTGATGCCCCGCAGGGTCTCGAACACCCCGGTGCCATCCGCGGCGACCGCCTGGAAACTGGGGTGGTTCCAGGTGTTGAAGTGGCGCTCCAGCTCCTCCACCGTCACCAGGTTCTTCAGGTCGCGCTTGTTCCACTGGAAGACGATGGGGACGTCCTTGACGTCGAGTCCCAACTCCTTCAGGTTCTCCTGGAGGTTCTGGAAGCTGTCCTTGCAGGCGTCCAGCATGGCGTTCTGGCTGTCCACCACGAACACGATGCCATCCACGCCCTTGAGCACGAGCTTGCGGGTGCTGTTGTAGAACACCTGCCCAGGCACCGTGTACAGCTGGAGCTTGGTCTTGAAGCCTCCGACGGTGCCCACGTCCATGGGCAGCAGGTCGAAGAAGAGGGTGCGGTCCGTCTCGGTGTTGAGGCTCACCATCTCACCGCGGGCCTGCTTGCTGGTCTTCCCGTAGATGGTGTTGAGGTTGGTGGTCTTCCCACACAGACCCGGGCCGTAGTAGACGATCTTGGCCGTCATCTGACGCGTTGCGTGGTTAAAAAACACCATTCCTGGACCTCGGGAGGGCTTCCAGTCTAGCCAGGATCAGACCCCACAAGGAAGGGGAGGCAGGAAGAAATCAAAGCGTCTTAAGCAGTTCCAGCACCTGCCGATCCGCCGCGGAGGTGGTCACGTCCCCGATGATGTGACGGATGACACCGGCCTTGTCGATGATGAAGGTGACCCGCTTCGCCAGGCCCACCAGGGGCATCTTCACCCCGTAGGCCTCCAGGATCACCTTGTCCGGGTCCGCCAGGAGGCTGAAGGGGAGGTGGTAGCGGTCGGCGAAGGCCTTCTTGCTGGCCACATCCTGGCTGCTGACCCCGATGACCACCGCCCCGGCGGCCAGGATGGCCCCATGCCCGTCCCGGAAGCTGCAGGCCTCCTTGGTGCACCCCGGGGTGTCGTCCTTCGGATAGAAGTACAGGACCACGGCCTGCTTCCCCGCGAAATCCGCGAGACGGATGAGCTGGCCCTTCTGATCGCGGCCTTCGAAGGCCGGGGCTTTCGAACCGACGGCCAGATCGCTGGCCACGGCGTTCAGTCCCAGCAAGCTCATGATCCCCATGACGGCCACTCCCTTTCGCATCGAGCACCTCGAACCGGAGCCGAGTATGTCAGAGTCTGACTCCGAGCGAGGGATGGGAACGTGGACAGGATCCAGCTGGCGGTGATTCCGGGAGATGGGGTGGGCCCCGAGGTGGTGGCCGAGCTCCTCCCGGTGCTCCGATGGGCCGCGGATCGGGGTCGGCCCCTGGCCTGGACCAGTTTCCCCCACGGGGCCGACCACTGCCTGGCCACGGGAGAGACCCTCTCCGAGCCGGTCTTCGAGCATCTCCGGGACGACCATGACGCCGTGCTCTTCGGAGCGGTGGGCGATCCCCGGATCCCCGATGGCCGGCATGCGGAAGGCATCCTCCTCAAGCTGAGACAGGGCCTCCAGCTCTCGGTGAACTGGCGCCCTTGCCACCCCATCCTGGATCGCCATGTGCCCTTGGCGGGACGGACCGCCGCGGACATCGATCTGGAAGTCTTCCGGGAGAACACCGAGGGGCCCTATGGCCTCCAGGGGCGGTCCGAGCCGGGCCGTGGGATCGATGTCGCCGAGCACACCGAACCGGCCGTGAGGCGCCTCCTGGAGGCCGCCTTCCAGCGGGCCCAGGCGAGGAGGCGCCCCCTCGTGCTCGCCCACAAGGCCAACGTCCTCAAGCATGGCCATGGCCTTTGGGTACGGATCTTTCAGGACCTCGCGACTGCCCACCCAGGCGTGGACGCCCGGACCATGCACGCCGATGCCCTGCTCTGCGCCCTCATCCAGGATCCACGGCCCTTCGGCGTCGTGGCGGCGGACAACTACCTCGGGGACCTCATCAGCGACCTCACGGCGGGTTTCATGGGGGGCATGGGGATGGCGCCCAGCCTCAGCTACGCCCCCCACCGACCCCATCGGTGCACCGCGCTGGCGGAGCCCGTCCATGGCAGCGCCCCGGACCTGGCGGGTCGGGACCTGGCAAACCCCTGCGGGGCCTTTCTCAGCGCGGCCCTGCTGTTCAGGCACCTTGGGTGGGAATCCGAAGCCCGGGCGCTGGAAGAGGCCGTATCGGCCGCCCTCCAAGCAGGGGCCGCCACCCGGGACCTCGGAGGAACCCTGGGGACCCGCGGCATGGGTCAGGCCGTGCGGGCCATCCTGGCCTAGCAGCTCCGCATCCCCCCGATCCCCCGGCCCTGGATCTGGATGCGCTCCGGGGCGTAGCACTGGGGCTTCAGGTCCGGGT
>CAZVKM010000173.1:0-8085 GCA_964627685.1 uncultured Solibacteraceae bacterium
CCCTCCTCTTCGGCTTCGTCACCGGCGGCGCCTTCGGCTGGCTCTGGCCCCACGCGTAGACGAGGTCCTTCAGGGAAAGCGCTTGCGGAGGGTCGCGGAGGGGCTGAGGTAGGTGGATGACCTGCGGTGCACGCTTGTGCCCGCCTGCCTCGGTCTCCTCGGAGCCCCTCCGCGAGCGTGTTCCCGATCGCCCGAGCTGATCCTACCGGCCCGGCGCCAAGGGACGCCCATGCTGCGCCATCACCGCCCGCAGGCGATCCAGGGGCAGGGCCGGCACGCGGTGGCCACTGCGGCCCACCATGTCGGTGCCCGCCAGCAGGGCGGCGATCACGGCGGCCTCGGTGGCCTCGGCCGCGCCCTCGAAGAGGGGGTCCGCCGCCTCATCCGAGGGCCGGGTGAGGGTCACGGTGGGCTCCCCCAGGCGGATGCGGCTGCCCGTGGAGAAGGCCACCACGAAGTCGCCGGAGCTGTGGTGGGCGTTGCTGCCCGTGCGGGCCAGGCCCAGGGCGGCCCGCTTGGCCAGGCGGCCCAGCTGCCGGGCGTCCAGGGGGGCGTCCGTGGCGAGCACCACCACGATGCTGTGCATGCCGGCGGGAGGGGCCGGGTCCTCGGGGAGCGCCTCGCCCACGGGCACGCCCGCGACGCGGAGCTCCGGCCGGCGTCTGTGGTTGGCGTTCACCAGGGCGCCCACGGTCCAGGGACCCACCCTCCGGGAGGCGGTGCCGAGGCCGCCCTTGAACTGGTAGGCGATCATTCCGGTTCCGGCGCCCACCCCGCCCTCGGCCACAGGGCCCTCCGAGGCGCCGTCGAGCGCGGCGAGCACATCGGCTTCGGTGACATGGCGGCCCCGGGCGTCGTTCAGGGCGGAGTCATCGCACTCGCCCACCACGGGCAGCACCACGTCCTCCGTGAGCCCGATGGCGGGATGGCGCTTCATCATCCACGTGA
This sequence comes from uncultured Solibacteraceae bacterium, assembly GCA_964627685.1. GTDB lineage: Bacteria > Acidobacteriota > Holophagae > Holophagales > Holophagaceae > JAFDVN01. The sequence goes on from CAZVKM010000173.1 coordinate 949, forward strand.
GCACCGCGTCGGCGACCCGCGGCACGCTCTGGGTGCTCGTGAGGAGGAGGGGCACCTCCAGGGCGCCCTGCTCGGCCACCCAGTGCAGCCCCGTGACCTCGCCGTTGCCGTTGAGCACGAAGGCCGCCGCGGGCACCTTCTCGTGCCACAGGTCGCCCCCGTGGGGGAGGATGGCCGTGACCCCCGTGCGCACGTCGGTGCCGCGGATCAGGGTGGTGTGGCCCACCCGCACGCCCTTCACATCCGTGATCGCATCCAAGGGACCCGGCTGCAGGCGGCCGATCCGAAGGCCCAGCTCCCGAGCCCGGGGACGTGTGGTGGGGGCCTGCGCGACGAGGGGCAGGGCCAGCAGGAGCGCCGCGGCCTTCACGGGGTCGCCCCCCGGTAGACGATCCGGCCGTCGAAGACCGTGGCCACCACGGGCACCTGGGGGAGGACCTGGGGATCCGTGGTGAAGAGGTCCTTCCCGAACACCACCACGTCGGCCAGCCGCCCCACCTTCAGCGTGCCCACGCGGCCCTCATCGAAGGCCGCCCAGGCGGCGCCGGAGGTGTAGGCCTCCAGGGCCACCGCCAGCGGCAGCTTCTGCTGGGGCTGCCAGCCGCCCACGGGCTGGCCCTTCAGGTCGGTACGAGTGAGGGCCTGGTGCAGGCCGATGCGGGGGTCGAGGGTCACCACGGGCCAGTCGCTGCCGAAGGCCAGGTGGCCCCCCGCGGCGTGGATGCTGCCGTAGGCCCAGCCCCGGCCGGCGCGGTCGGGGCCCAGGGGCGGGATCCAGGCCGCGAGGCCGTCGGGGGAGCCATGGAGGGGCTGCTGGGAAGCCACCACCCCCAGGGCGGCGAAGCGGGGGATGTCGGTGGCGTCCACCGTCTCCACATGCTCCAGTCGGTGGCGGCGCTCCCGCGGGCCGTTCGCCTTCGCGGCGGCCTCGTAGCTGTCGAGCACGAGCCGCACGCCCCCATCGCCGATGGCGTGCACCCAGATCTGCCAGCCGTCGCGGTCCAGCTCCAGCACCCGCTGGCGGAAGCGTTCCGGGGCCCACTGGGTCTGGCCCTTGTGGGGCACGTCCGTGTAATCGGCGAGGAGCGAGGCCGTGTGGGACTCCACCACGCCATCGATGTACATCTTGATGGGCCCCGTGCGCAGGAAGGGGTTGGGCTTCAGGGTGCGCCGGATCTCGCGCAGGGCCTCGATCCCCGCCGGCGGGGTGTCGGGATCCACCTGCAGGGCGGCGGTGGTGCGAAGCTGCAGCTCCCCTTTCTGCTGCAGCTCCAGGAAGAGGCTGAACTCCTCCGGCGTGAGCCCCGCCTCCCCGATCCCCGTGAGGCCCACGGCGTGGGCGGCCTTCACCCCGACGCGCAGGGCCTCCAGCTGCTCGGCCCGGGTGGGCTTGGGCAGCACGGCGTCCAGGAGGGACTGGGCCGCCTCCTTCAAGGCGCCGGTGGGCTCGCCCTGGGCGTCGCGCACGATGGTGCCGCCCGCGGGGTCCGGGGTCTTGGCCGTGATGCCGGCGAGGGCCAGGGCCCGGCTGTTCACCCAGGCCGTGTGGCCGTCGTAGGCGCGCAGGTGGGCGGGGCGGTCGGGCACCACCGTGTCCAGCTGGGCCTTGGTGGGCAGGCCGCCGGGGAAGGTGGGGTACACCCAGCCGCGTCCCTGGATCCAGGCCCGGTCGGGGTGGGCGGCGGCGTAGGCCCTGATCCCGGCGAGCAGGGGCCCCAGCTCCGTGGTGGTGCTCAGGTCCGCGTGGGTGAGGGAGGTGCCGCCGCTCAGCAGGTGGATGTGCGCGTCCTGCAGGCCCGGCAGCACGGAGCCCCCCTTGGCGTCGATCCGCACGGTGCGCTTCCCCGCCAGCTTCAGGATGGCCCGGCTGCGGCCCAGGGCCACGATGCGGTTCCCGCGGATGGCCATGGCCTCCGTGAAGCGGGGGCCGCCCAGCCACACCCGGCCATTCGTGATCACCAGGTCCGGGGGAGGGGCGGCGCCCAGGGCGGTGAGGGTCCCGAGGAGGAGGGCGGCGGCCGTGCGCATGGTCAGCGCTCCTTGGGCAGCTTGGCGGTGCCGACGAGGCGGTAGAGGCGGGGCAGGGTGCTCAGGCTGCGCACCTCCCGGGGAGCCTCCTTCCAGGGCTCCGTGGCTGAGGTGCGGGCCCGCACGGCGGCGATGGCGCGCTTCACCTCCAGCACCAGCACCTCGTAGCCCGCCATGCGGGCATCCCGCAGGGCCCACACCTGGCCGGGCGCGACCTTGCGCTCCGCCTCGGGCAGGCCTCCCCAGGTCGCATCGGCCTTGGCCTTGGACGCGGCGTTCCGGAGGGCGAGGGCCTCGGCCCTCACCGTGGCCTTCGCCTCGTGGAGGCTCCTCCAGGGCTCCTCGGCCCAGGCCTGGGCCTGCTTCAGGGAGCGGAAGGGGCCCTGGATGCCCTCATGGTCCTGGCGGGAGGCCCACCAGCCCTTGGCCCCCTTCCAGGCCGCGCCCCGCTTCCCCCACTGCCAGCAGGGCATGGCCTCGTCGGTGCAGGTCCACTCGGCCTGGAAGGGGGCGGGGCGCTTCACGGGCATGGGGGCTCCGGAGGGGTGGCTCCAGGGTAGCCTGCCGATGCTCAGAACTGGATGGCGTAGGCGACCTTGGCGAAGATCCCACGCTCCACCATCCGCTCGGTGGCCACCAGGGCGAGGGGGTCCCGCTGCCGCTGGCCGGACCACCCCAGGTAGGCGCCGGTGAAGGCGTTGGGCTGCCACCCCACGAGGGCCTTGAGGTACTTGTCCACGCCCTCGGCCTCGAGGCCGTCGTAGCGGACGACGAAGCTCTGGACCTTCACGTACACGTGGGCGGGCAGCTGCCAGGTGGCGGTGGCCACCAGCTGCCGGGCACGGATGAGGCGGGCCGAGTCGGATTCCCGGCTGAGCTCGTAGCGCTTGGCCTGGACGTTGAAGGCCACGGAGGCGGCGCTGCCGCCCCAGCGGAGGGCCTCGGTGCGGAAGGTGGCGGGCACGCCGCTGGCGTAGTCGAGGGTGCGTCCGCCCCCGACGGTGGCGCCCAGCTGGGCCCAGCTCAGCTGCCGCCACCCGAGGTTCAGCATCAGGGATCGGGTGGCCACGGTGGGGCTGTCCGGGGCGTCGCTGCCCCAGGTGCGACCCGCCAGGTCCGCCACCACGTTGAGGCTCCAGCGGCCCTGGGCCTCGGCATAGCCTTCGAAGGTGAGGGCGCGATCCAGGGGGCGCCCGTTCCACCAGGTGAGGTCCCTCACCCTCAGGAACCCGTTGGCCCGGGCGAGGAAGCCCTCGTTCCAGTTGTCGTGGAACCCGTAGCCCGCCACGTTCTGCCGGTAGCCCTGGAGGTCCGTGAAGCCGGAGGCGAGCACCAGGCCGGGGCTGGTGGCCTGGGAGACGGCGAAGGCGCTCCAGCGACGGGAATCCCAGTCCACCTCCAGGGAGGTGGCCGATCCGGAGGTGCTCAGGAGGGAGCCATCGGACTGGGGCAGGCGGGCGATGCCCCGGAGACCGCTGGCGATGACGCGCCACTCGGTGCCGAGCACCTTGTTGAGGTAGAGGCCCCCGCTCTGGCCCCCGCCGTGCTCGGGGCCCCCGAGCAGCAGCGTGTCCGTCCCCAGGGCGGTGAAGGCGGAGCCCCGGTCATCCAGCCGGAACCGCATGGCCGCGGCGGTGTCGCGGGTGGGCAGGTCGGCCACGCCGGAGGCACCGACCCCCTCGAGGATGCGGCCCCCCGCCTCATCCTTCCCGTGCAGCACGGTCCAGTTCGCCAGGGAGGCGGTGCCGGAGGCCTTGAGGCCGTAGAGGGGGTCGGCGATGGCGCGGCTGAAGAACTGCCGCTGCGCCCCCTGGAGACCCAGGAGCTCCATGCCCTCGAGGAAGAAGGGGCGCTTCTCCGGGTAGTAGACCTTGAACCGGCTGTTCACCTGGAGGGGATCCACATCCGCATCCACGGCGTTGAAGTCCGGCTTGTAGGTGCCTTCGAAGGTGACCGCGGTGCCTGCGTAGCGCATGTCGAGGCCCAGGCGGGTCTCCGTGCGGGTGGGGGCGGCGGGATCGATCCGCAGGTCCTGGGAGCGGTGCCCCGAGGCGGTGGGGATGAGGAGGAAGGGGGCCCCCGCCTGGTCCTGGGGGGCCCCGGAGATCTTGGCGTTCTGGCACTGGTCGCACTGCACGTCCCGGCTCATGCGGGGCCACACGATGCCGTAGCGGCGCTCCCGGGGGATGATGCGCAGGATTCGGAAGCCCCACTCGCCGGGATCCCGGCGGAGGCTGGAGTAGGGGATGCGGAGCTTCACGAAGTACCCCGTGGGGGTCTTCACGCCCACGGAATCCCAGAGCATGTCGTAGCTGTCGTCCTCCCCCGTGCTGTCGGTGACGATGGCGTCGTACTGGCCGCCCAGGGGCGTGACGAAGAGACGGATGGCGCTCTGGCCCTTGCCCGTGGGGTCCAAGTCGATGCCCACGAAGTCCTGGTCGCCGCTGAAGTCATCACGCTTGTGGCGGAAGCCACGCACCTTCTCCGGTTCGGGGTCCCCGGCCTCGATGGCCACGTAGAGGGCATCGGGGCCCCAGAGCACATGCGCCGTGGTGGGCCACCGGTTCTGGCCCTTGTCATCGGGCATGATCATGGCGAAATCCCGGAGGATCAGGGCGCCCTGCCAGGTGCTGAGGTCCGTGTCCGCGGCCATGGAGGGCGCCGTGACCATCCTGGGGATGGCCAGACGGGGGGGATTGGGGGCGGTGGAGTCCGCCGCCAGGGTCAGGCAGATGGGTGCCAGGAGCAGGGCGCGCATGGGCCTCCTCGAAGTCGATGGGAGCCCTACGGGGAGAAACTCCTAAGCGTTTAGTAGTTTCTCGGAGGCTGGCCCCGTCGGGCCCTCCGTCCGCCCCAGGGGGGCCCCGGCTGGCCCCCTCGGCGAGGGCTATACTCCTTCCACCCCCCGAGGTCCCCATGTCTGCCCGCCTCCGATCCGGCCTGCTCGGCCTCCTCTTCCTGTCCGGCGCCCTGGCCCAGACGCCCCCCGCGGTCCCGGCCGCCGTCCCGGGGCCCATCCCCGGGGAGAAGCCGGAGGGGAAGGTCTTCGTGACCCGGCACCAGCTGCGGATGGGGGCCACGGTGATCCCCTACACGGCCACCGCCGGCACCCTGCTCATGAAGAACGAGAAGGACGAGCCCATCGCCCTCTTCGGGTTCACGGCCTACGTGAAGGAGGGTGCGGATCCCCGGACCCGGCCCCTCCTCTTCGCTTACAACGGGGGCCCGGGTTCCTCCTCCATCTGGCTCCACATGGGCATCCTCGGCCCCCGGCGCACGGCCCTCGTGGACGTGGAGCCCAACACCCGGGGCCCCTTCAAGCTCGTGGACAACGAGTTCTCCATCCTGGACCAGGCGGACCTGGTGATGCTGGATCCCGTGGGCACGGGCCTCTCCCGCCCCGTGGGCAAGGGGGAGGGGAAGGACTTCTGGAGCGTGGACGGCGACATCCAGTCCGTCTCCGACTTCATCGCCCTCTACCTGGGCAAGTACGGGCGCTGGACCTCCCCGAAGTTCGTCCTCGGGGAGAGCTACGGGGGCATGCGCACGGGCGGCGTGGCCCTGGCCCTGCTCTCCCGGCACCAGGTGACGCTCAACGGGGTGATCCTCGTCTCGCCCTTCATGGACAGCATCGCCGGGGAGGCGGGCCAGCACTACGACCTGCCCTACATCACCTTCCTGCCCGCCTTCGCCGCGGTGGCCTGGTACCACCAGGCCCTGCCGGACCGGCCGGCGGAGCTCCAGCCCTTCCTGCGGGCGGCGGAGGCCTTCGCCCGGGACGTCTACGCCCCCGTGCTCCACAAGGGGCATCGGGCCACGGCGGAGGAGCGGAAGCGGGTGCTGGAGGGGCTGGTGCGATTCACGGGCCTCAGCGCCGACTACTGGGACAAGGCGAACCTCCGGGTCGGTGAGGAGCGCTTCGCGCAGGAGCTGCTGCGCAACCGGCGCCAGATCGCCGGCCGCATCGACGGGCGCTTCAAGCTGGGGATGCTCAACGCCCTCGGGGAGAAGATGGACTTCGACCCCATGACCACGGCCATCGGGCCCGCCGTGGTGGCCACCTTCCAGGACCACCTGCGGGAGGCGCTCAAGGTGGAGACCGATCGCCCCTATGCCATCTCGGCCCCCCTCTACAAGACCTGGGACTACCGCCACGGGCTGCCGGACCAGGAGCCGGGCACGAAGGCGCCGGCCAACACCGCCGTGGATCTCGCCTTCACCCTCACCCAGAACCCCCGGATGAAGGTCCTCGTTCAGCAGGGCTGGTTCGACCTGGCCACGCCCTATCCGGCCACCGAGTACTTCCTGGATCACCTGGAGGTCGCGCCGGAGCTGCGGGCGAACGTCACCCTGAAGTTCTATGAGGCGGGGCACATGATGTACATCCACCCGCCCTCCATGGGGGCCTTCAAGCAGGACCTGGCGGCCTTCATCGCCGCGAACGCCCGCTGATGGTCCTCCGCCTCCGCCGCTCCCGCGCCCAGGAGGACCTGGGGCTCGGCCTCAAGGCGGGCCTGGGCCGCGCCGTGAACAAGGACGGGACCTTCAACGTCCGCCGGGTGGGGCTGCCCTCCAACCGCTTCTACGAGCTCTACCACTTCCTCATCACCATGAGCTGGCCGCGGTTCCTGGGGCTCCTCTTCCTCGGGTTCCTGGCGGCCAACGCCCTCTTCGCGGCCCTCTACCTCACCATCGGCATGGACCACTTCGTCCGGCCCGGCGGGCCCGCCGCCGGGGACCGCGTGATGGACGCCTTCTTCTTCAGTGCCCAGACCCTCACCACGGTCGGCTATGGGCACATCAGCCCCACGGGCTTCCTGGCCAGCGCCGCCTCGGCCTTCGAGTCCCTGCTGGGTCTGCTCAGTTTCGCCCTGGCCACGGGCCTCCTGTACGGGCGCTTCTCCCGCCCCCAGGCCTGCCTGCGCTTCAGCCGCCTCGCCGTGGTGGCGCCCTACCAGGGGCTGCAGGCCTTCATGCTCCGGTTGGTGAACCTGCGGAGCAGCCAGCTCATCGAGGTGGAGGCCACCCTGAGCCTCTCCCTCACGGAGCCGGGGACGGACACCCGGCGCTTCCTCATCCTCCCCCTGGAGCGCGCCAAGATCCACCTCT
>CAZVKM010000174.1:0-8054 GCA_964627685.1 uncultured Solibacteraceae bacterium
GGCAGCCAGACCCAGCTCAACTTCCTCCCCGTGAAGACCACGGACTTCGTGTTCGCGGTGTGGGCCGAAGAGCGCGGCTTCGTGGGGGTGGCCCTGGCCCTGACCCTCTTCGGTGCGTTGCTCCTGCGCCTTCTGGACACGGCCCGGGTGGCCCGGAGCGCCGAGGAACTCTATTTCTGCGCCGGGGCCGCCGCCATCTTCGGCCTGCACATCCTCGTGAACGTGGGCATGGTGGCCGGAGCCCTGCCCAACAAGGGCATGGCCCTCCCCTTCTTCAGCTACGGCCGCAGCAGCACCCTGAGCTTCATGCTGGCCCTGGGTCTCGTCATGTCGGTGCGGAACCGGGCCCGGGTCCGGTAGCGGCTACTTCCGCTTCCCCTTGGCCTGGGGCATGGTGCCGAGGCGCACGAGGCTGCCATCGTCCAGCTTGAGGTCCCACGCGACGGGATCGCCCTTCTTCAGGCCCAGCCGCTTCACCGTCCCCACCGCGAACTCCACGAAGTATCGGGCGGGGGTGGTGCCGCCATAGGTGGGACAGCCATTGCCCAGCATGGGGCTGCAGGGCGGGGCCTTCTCGACGATCTCCACGATCCGCCCGGAGGCATCCACCCAGATCACATCCAGGGCGATGAGGCAGTTCTTCATCCAGATGGCGTGGTACCCGTCGTCCGCGTAGAGGAAGACCATGCAGCGATCCGCCGGGAGGTGGTTCCGGTACATCAGCCCCTTGGCCTTCTCGGCATCCGTGGCCGCCACCTCCGCGAGGAAGCTCTGACCCTTCAGGCTCAGCGTGCCGCCTCCCCCGGCGACGAGGGGCGGGAGGGCCATGAGGAGGGGCAGGAGGAGGCGCATGCTCCGAGTTTATGCCGGCATCCCCGCGATCGTTCCAGGCATCCTGGGAAGATGCGTTGGCGATCCTCCAAGGCCGGGCTCCTGGGGGCCCTGGTGACGGGCCTGACCCTCCGGGCGGAGGGGGGGCTCCACATGGAGGCCCAGCGCATCTCCGGGCCCATCCAGCTGGATGGCCGGCTCGACGAAGCCGCTTGGCGGGAGGCTCCCGCCGCGGACGGCTTCCACCAGTCCTGGCCCCGCTACGGCCGCCCAGCCCCCCAACGCACCGAGGTGAAGGTCCTCTTCGACGACCGCTACCTCTACATCGGCGCCCGCCTCTGGCACCTCCGTGGCCTCTCGCGGGTGGTGCGACGGCTGCACCGGAGGGATCAGGACAGCAGCAGCGACTGGTTCGGCGTGCACATCGACAGCCTCCACGACCGCCGGAGCGCCCTGGCCTTCCACGTCAACGCCGCGGGGGTCCAGCGGGACGGCGCCTGGTACGCCGACACCGCCTACGACCCCTCCTGGGACGGGGTCTGGGACAGCGCCGTGGCCCAGGATGCCGATGGCTGGAGCGTCGAGCTTCGCATCCCCCTGAGCCTCCTCCGCCTCCAGCCCGGGGCCGCGGAGTGGGGGATCAACTTCAGCCGCTCCGACCAGGGCCCCTTGCGCGCCACCTCCTGGTGGAGCCTCGCTCCCCGGGACGAGAACGCCTTCGTGAGCCGCTTCCCCGCCCTCACCGGACTCGCCTCGGTGGCCCCCACCCCCCGCCGCGAGTGGATCCCCTACCTCACCTGGCGGAACAAGTTCGCCACGGCCCAGTCCTGGGATGACCGCGGCACGGAGCTGCGCGGGGGCCTGGATGGGCACCTGGCCCTGGGCGGCGCCTCCCAGCTGGACCTGGCCCTGAAGCCGGACTTCGGCCAGGTGGAGGTGGATCAGGCCGTCCTAAACCTCGGCACCACCGAGACCTGGCTGCCCGAGAAGCGCCCCTTCTTCGTGGAGGGGGCGGACCTCTTCGCCTTCCAGGGCCCCCAGCTCTTCTACAGCCGCCGCATCGGCCACGGCCTCGGCACCCCTTCCCTCGGCGAGGGGGAGCGGCTGGTGGCCACGGATCGAACCCAGGCCCTGCTCGCCGCCGCCAAGGTCAGCGACCGGGACCTCGGCGGGGCCCAGGTCGCCCTGCTGGGGGCCACGGCCCGCACCACGACCGCCCAGGTGCTGCGGACCGACGGGATCCGGGAGACCCGCCCCCTGGAGCCCGCCCAGGCCTTCCTGGTGGCCCGGGGCACCCTTCCCCTGGCGGGTCGGAACACCCTGGGCGGACTCGCCACCTGGACCCGCAAGGGCTCCGGGCCCGCCGCGGCCGTGGTGGGCCTGGATGGCACCCATCGGGACCCCGAGCTGGACGTGGAGGGCGCCCTGGTCCGCACCGCCACCGCCACGGAGGGCTGGTACGCCCGGGCCCGCGCCCAGCGCCGCTGGGCCGGCGGGTGGGCCGCCGATCTCACGGCGGTGGACGCCGGCCATGACTTCGATCCGAACGACCTGGGATACCTGGCCCGGGCCGACGAGCAGCGGCTCTCCGGCCGCCTCCAGCGGCGCCTGGAGCCCCTGGGACCCTTCCAGGAGGCCACCGCCGGGGCCCAGGCCGGGTGGGGCCGGGATCAGGCGGGTCACGTCCACAGCCGCTGGATCTCCGCCGACTTCGGCGGGAACCTCACCACCTTCTACGGCCTGTGGGGGGGCGCCTCCGTCGCCCTGCCCGCCGAGGACGATCAGGAGCTCCGCACCTTCCACGACCCCCGGAAGAAGTACCTGGAGCGGGGCACGGTTCCCAGCGCCTGGCTGGGCTTCGACACCCCGGGGAACCGGGCCTGGACCCTCCGGGCCTCCTGGAACGGCGCCTGGCACCCCGGCGGACCGAGCACGGGCCTGAGCCTCAGCCAGACGGTTCGCCCCGCCGAGGACCTCGAGATCGCCTTCGGGACCTCCCTGAGCCAGCAGGAGGGGGAGCTCCGCTACCTCGCCACGGAGGAGGCGCCCCTGGTGGGCCTGCGCCGGCTGAGCAGCTTCAATCAGACCCTGCAGGTGGCCTTCAGTCCCCGGCCCGACCTCAGCCTCCAGGTCCAATCCCAGTGGCTGGCCGCCAACTGGAACTTCCGGGACATCCAGGCCTGGCAGGAGGGCCTCCTCGTGCCGCGCGACCACCCGGAGGCGGCCTTCAGCGCCCGGAGCTGGAACCTCAACGTGATCACCCGGTGGGAGGTGAAACCGGGATCCGCCCTCTTCATCGTCTACAGCCGTGGCGTGGCCACGGACGCCCTCATCAACGCCCGGGCCAGCCTCAGCCCCAGCCGGGACCTGATGGCCCTCCGCGCCCTGCCCGGCGACGAGGTGGTGCAGATGAAGTTCAGCTACCTCCTCCGCTGACCTCCGGACTGGGCCGGTCCGCGAGGTCCCAGGGGCCACCGGACTCACTCCGGGGGCCGGAGGTCCGATAGGGTCTACCAAGTGCGCCCCCTCCTCCCCCTCCTGGTCCCTCCCATGCTCCTCGCCGCCCAGGCGCCGGGGCCCAGGGCCGTGCGCGTGCAGGGCCCCGTGAAGCTCGATGGCCGGCTGGGCGACCCCGCCTGGGCCTCCGCCGTGCCCCTCACCGGGTTCTCGCAGCTGTGGCCGGCCTACGGCGAGCCCTCCAAGCTGGAGACGGAGGTGCGGATCCTCTACGACGAGGCCTACCTCTACGTGGGCGCCCACCTCCGGGTGCCCGAGGGGGCCGCGGGCGTCGTGCGGCGCGTGCACCGGCGGGACCAGGACAGCAACAGCGACTGGCTGGCCATCTACCTGGACACCCTCCACGACCGCCGCAACGCCATGGTCTTCATGGTGAACGCCGGCGGCGTCCAGCGGGATGGGACCTGCACCAATGACAGCACCAGCGGCTATGGCGTGCAGGTCGACACCAGCTGGGATGGCGTGTGGGAGAGCGCCGTCAGCCTCGATGACACGGGGTGGCATGCGGAGATGAAGATCCCCCTGTCCCTGCTCCGGATCCGGAAGGGGGGCGGTCCCCAGACCTGGGGCATCAACCTCCAGCGGAGCAGCCAGGGCCGGCTCCGGGAGCAGGCCTTCCTCCTGATCCCGCCCCGCAGCGAGACCAGCTTCCTCGGCGCCTTCCCCGACCTGCAGGGACTCCAGGACCTGGCCCCCGCCCCCCGCCGTGAATGGCTGCCCTACGTCAGCGCCAAGCGGAAGTTCGAGACGGCGGAGCCCTTCGATGACCGGCGCTGGGAGGCCCGCGCGGGGCTGGACGCCCACCTGGCCCTCACCACGCGCTCCCAGATGGACCTCACCCTGCGCCCGGATTTCGGGCAGGTGGAAGTGGACCAGGCCGTGCTCAACCTCAGCGCCCAGGAGACCTTCTTCCCGGAGAAGCGGCCCTTCTTCCTGGAGGGTGCGGAGATCTTCCAGACCATCGGGCCCCAGCTCTTCTACAGCCGGCGCATCGGCGCCGCGGCGCCGGCCCCGGACCTCGCGCCCACCGAGACCCTCGTGGACCGCCCCCTGGCCCCGGAGATCGCCGCGGCCGCCAAGTACACCGCCAAGTACGACCGCGGCCTCAACGTGGGTCTCCTCGCCGCGGGCGTGGAGCAGGCCGAGGCCAAGGTGCGGCTCTCCTCCGGCGAGGTGGTGCGTCGCGAGCTCACCCCGTACACCAGCTTCGGCGTGATGCGGGTGCAGCAGATGCTGGATGGCGCCGGCACCTTCCTGGGGGGCTTCCTCTCGCACGCGCGCCAGGCCAGCCCCACCGGCCGCGAGGCGGTGGTGGCCGCCGTGGATGGGGCCGTGAAGTCCAAGGATCGCGCCAACCTCGTGGAGTTCGCGCTGGAGCACAGCCAGGCCGGCCCCGCGGAGGCCCAGGTCGGCGGCTGGTATGGACGCATCCGGAACGTGCACACCTGGGCCGGCGGCTGGACCCTGGACACCCGGCTCATCAATGCGGGGCGCCGCTTCAACCCCAACGACCTCGGCTTCCTCCTCACCCCCGACAACCGCCATGGCGAGTTCTTCGCGCAGAAGCGGTGGGATGGGGTGGTGGGCCCCACCCGCAACTGGAACGTGAACCTCTACGGTTCCGTGGACAAGGACCAGGCGGGCCACCTCACCAGCGCCGAATTCAACACTCAGGCGCGGACCGATTTCAGCAATTATTGGTCGGTCTGGGGCGGGGGCGGGCTGGCCCTGCCCGCGGAGGATGATCGGGAGCTCCGCACCTTCTTCGATCCCGAGAAGAAGTACCTCCGCCGGGAGCGCCGGCCCTACGCCAACTTCGGCTTCGACACGGCGGGCAACAAGCCCTGGTACCTCCGCATCGGCGTGGCCCGGACCTGGTTCTCCGGAGGGCCCAGCACCGACACCTCCATCTATCAGCAGATCAAGCTCACCCCCCAGCTGGACCTCCAGCTCCAGACGGACCTCACGCGGGACGAGGGCGAGCTCCGCTGGCTCGGCACCTTCGGCACCGCGGCCGGGCCGCTACCTGGGCAATCCGCCGGCACCCCGGTGGTGGGCCACCGCCGCCTAGGCGCCTTCAACCAGACCCTGCGCGTGGGCTACGCCTTCACCCCCACCCTCAGCCTCCAGGTGTTCAGCCAGTGGCTGGCGGCCAACTGGGCCTTCCGGGACCTGCAGTCCTATGTGGACGACCGCACCTTGGCCCCCGGCCTCCCCGTCGGCACCCCAGCCCCCACCACCGCCTTCTCCCTGCGCACCTGGAACGTGAACCTCATCGGTCGCTGGGAGTACCGCCCGGGCTCCACCGCCTTCCTGGTCTACACCCATGGCGTCGTGACGGATCAGCTGGCGGACGATCGCGCCGGCATCAGCCCCCGTAGGGACCTCACCGTGCTGCGCCACCTCCCCAGTGACGATGTGGTTCAGGTGAAAGTGAGCTGGCTGTTCCGCTAGGCGGTCGCCATCCAATCGGCGATGCGGTCCAGGTCCTCCTCCCGGTGCCAGCCGTGGAAGGCCACACGGAGGTAGCCCTCCCGGACGGAGGTGTAGAGCCCCTGCCGCAGGCCCCGCTGGAGGAGGGCCTGGAGGTCGCGGCCTCCGTGATGGAAGGCCAGGATGGGACCGAGGTGGTCCGCCTCCAGCAGGGCCGAGAGCCGGGCGGCCTCGCCGGCCCAGGGACCCTCCGCCAGCCGCCGCAGGAGGCCCCGCTGCAGGGCTTCCACGTGGGCCTGGATCTTGGCGACGCCCGCTCCGTTGAGCTCCTTCAGGGAGGCCTGGAGGGCCGCGGCCATGAGCAGGGGCGGGCTGCCGGGCTCGAGCCGACGCCCGTCCTCCAGGAAGGCCCGGTCGAAGTCGGTGCTGGGCCGGCTGAAGTCCGTGCCCTGGTCCACCGAGAGCCAGGTTCCCGCTGGGAGCAGGCGGGCGCGGAAGGTCGGATCGGTCCAGAGGAAGCCCAGGCCCTGGGGACTCAGGAGCCCCTTGTGGCCCCCGGTGGCGAAGGCGGAGACGCCCGTGAGATCCACCGCATGGGTCCCGCAGCCCTGGATGCCATCCACGACCAGGGGCACGCCCTTGGACCGGCAGCCTTCCGCCAGGCGGGTCAGGTTGAGGCGCAGGCCGTCCTGGAAGCGCACCCAGGAGACGGAGACCAGGCGGGTGCGCCCCGAGATGGCGCGGAGGATCCGGTCCTCCGCCTCGAGCTCGCCCTGGGGCGGCGCGCTGTCCAAGGCCAAGGCGCCCCCCCGGTGGCCCTCCCAGAGGGGCACTTCCCGGAAGGAGACGCCCCGGTCCCGGAGCGCCAGCCAGGGCCAGGCATTGGAGGGGAACTCGCCCAGGGGGACCAGCACCTCATCCCCGCCCTTGAAGGGGAAGCCGAAGGCCACGGCCTGGAGCCCGGAACTGGTGGTGGCGGTGAGGGTCAGGTCCTCCGGGGGGACGCCCAGGAGCCGGGCCGCCTCGGCCCGCGTCTGCGCGGGAAGGCCCAGGAAGTCCTCCTGCCACTTGAGGTCCCAGGGCATGAGCTCCTTGTACAGGAAGCTCCGCACCGCCCCCATGGCCGGGCGGGGCATGGGGCCCTCCGAGCAGTGCATGAGCCAGAGGTGGTCCGGGTCGAGGCTGAAGAGGGCCGGGTTCAGGGGCGGGGTGGTCATGGGCGGGGCCTCAGCCGACTTCCGACTCCACCAGGGCCCGCAGGCTCACGGGGTACACCTCCGCCACGATCTCCCGCACCGCGTGGGCGTACTGCTGGATCTCCCACTGCGCGTGGCCGTCGGCCCGGAGGCGGATGAAGTGCGCGGCCGCCTGCAGGCTCACGGTCCAGTAGACCTCGGAGTAGAGGCCGAGGGGCAGCACGCAGCGGGCCTGCTCCCGGCAGACGCCCAGCGCCAGGAGGGCCTTGTACTGGGCCACGCTGGCCCGGCAGCTGTCCAGGTAGGCCTGCCGCGCACCGGCCTGATCCGCGATGGCGCCTTCGCTGCCCTGCTTGTTCACCTTCGCCTGCTGGCGGAAGACCTCCGGCACGTAGAACTCATCCTCGGGGAACTCCACGTACCTCCCGGAGATCTCGTTGAACTCGGACCCGATGCGGTGCTTCATCCACTGCCGGAACACGAAGATGGGGGCCTTCACGTGCAGGGTCATGGCCGTGTGGCGGAAGGGGGAGGTGTGCTCGTGCTTCGCCAGGTACTTGATGAGCTTCTCGTCGCCTTCCTCGAAGGTGTCCTTCCGCTTACCGAAGGACACCCGGGCGGCATTCACCACCGAGAGGTCCGAGCCCAAGTGGTCGATGAGCTTGACGAAGCCCTTGTCGAGGACCTGGATGTCGCGGGAATCGGCCATGGCGGAACTCCTGCTTTCAGCTTCCCGCCCTCCCTGGGAGAATGGAAGGGCCGGAATGCGAGGGAGCCCCCATGAAATTTTTCATCGACACCGCCAACATCGACGAGATCAAGCGCATCAATGAGCTGGGCATCCTGGACGGGGTGACCACCAACCCGCGCCTGATCGCCAAGGAGAGCGGCAAGCCCTTCGAGGCCATCATCGAGGAGATCTGCGCCATCGTGGACGGCCCCATCAGCGCCGAGGTCATCGCGCTGGACGCCCCCGGGATGATCGAGGAGGGCCGCAAGCTCGCCAAGATCCACAGGAACGTGGTGGTGAAGGTGCCCCTCACCGCCGAGGGCCTCAAGGCCACCAAGGCCTTCAAG
>CAZVKM010000175.1:0-7945 GCA_964627685.1 uncultured Solibacteraceae bacterium
CCGCACCGTGCAGGCCTACCGCCTGCTCGCCAAGCAGGTGGACTACCCCTTCCACCTGGGCGTCACCGAGGCGGGCACCCCCTTCGGCGGCACCATCCGCAGCTCGTTGGGCCTGGGCATCCTCATGGCCGAGGGAATCGGCGACACCATCCGGGTGTCCCTCACCGGCGAGGGCACCGAGGAGTGCAAGGTGGGCCACGAGATGCTCCGGGCCCTGGGCCTGCGCGAGGGCGGCTTCCGCATGGTGAGCTGCCCCAGCTGCGGCCGGGTGCAGATCGACCTCAACCGGGTGGCCAACGAGATCGAGGCGGGCCTGCGGGAGATCGGCCACGAGGGCATCACCTACGCGGTCATGGGCTGCGTGGTGAACGGCCCCGGCGAGGCCATGGACGCGGATCTGGGCGTGGCCGGCGGCGCCGGTGAAGGCCTCATCTACCGCCGCGGCGTGCTCGTTCGGAAGGTGAAGGAGGAGGACCTCGTCCCCGCCTTCCTGGATGAGGCCCGGGCCTACAAGGAAGAGCTGTCGAAGGCCGGGGCGTGAAACGGATGGCCCAGGTGGTCATCTGGGTGGCGGTCCACCCCCTCTGGACCCTCGCCCTCCTGCTCGGCCTCGAAGCCCTCCTTCCCGTTTACCTCCAGCCCACGGCCTGGGTGGCCCGGGGCGCCATCCGGACGTATCAGATGGTCCTCTCCAAGAACCTGCCCACCCAGTGCAAGTTCCACCCCACCTGCAGCCACTACGGCCTGGGGTGCGTTCGGAAATTCGGCACCCTGAGGGGCGGCCTGCTCACCACTTGGCGGCTGCTGCGCTGCTCCCCCTTCACCCACGGGGGCGAGGACCCGGTGCCCTGAGCCCGATCCCGGGGGCCCTGGTAGGTTGGAGAGGTCAAGGAGTCCGCGTTGAGCCGTTGGCGTAACAATCCGGTGTTCGGGGCCTTCACCCTGCTGTGGGCGGCCCTCATGGTGAGCGTCACCGTCCTCAGCATCCTGGTGGCCGCGCCCTTCCTGGGCCCCCGCCGGGCCTTCTTCACCCTGGCCCCGATGTTCTACCGCTCGGTGTTCGCCGTCTGCGGCATCCGCTACACCATCGAGGGCTGGGAGGAGCTGCCGGAGGCGGTCCGTTCCGGCGAGCAGCCCGCCATCTTCATGTGCAACCACGAGAGCCAGCTGGATCCCCCCTTCCTCGTGGGCGTGGTGCCGTCCCATCCGGTCTTCATCGCGAAGAAGGAGGTGAAGCTCATCCCGCTGGTGGGCTGGGCCGCCATGTGCGCCGGGGTGATCTTCATCGACCGGGGGGACCGTGAGAAGGCCTTCCGGAGCCTGGAGCAGGCGGCCCGCGAGATCCGTGCCGGCAAGAGCGTGGTGGTGTTCCCCGAGGGCACCCGCACCCGCACCGGTGAGCTGCTGCCCCTCAAGAAGGGCTCCTTCAACCTGGCGCTGGAGGCGGGCGTCCCGGTGGTGCCCATGGGGCTCCGGGGCGCCTATCAGGTGCTGCCGCCCGGGGGGCTCCGCATCCGTCCCGGCCACTACCACCTGAAGGTCGGCGCCCCCCTGGATCCCGTGGCCCTCGGCACCCGGGAAGCGCTCATGGAGGCCGTGCAGCGGAGCATCCTCATGCTCTCGCGGGGCTGATCAGCGGAAGGCGGGATCCTTCCGGGACACCATCCGCTTGCCTGCGTGGTAGCGATCGGCAAGTTCCAGGAAGGCTTCCCCGGAGGTCCGGTCGCCGCAGAGGGCCAGGGTCCGTCCCATGAAATACAGGTTCACCGAGGTGGCCCGCTTCTCGCTGTAGCCCTTTCGGGTGGGATCTTCACCCCGGAGGCGCTCCAGATAGGGCATCCAGCGGGCCTGCAGCGCGGGGAGGTCGCGCTGGGCATAGGCGCCGAGGCCGCCGAGGAAGATCGCCGTGGCGCTGGTCTCGGGCCAGGTGGCCCGCAGCTCGCGGACGATGGCCTCCACGGCCTTGGGATCCTTGCGCTCCGCCGCGGCATAGGCATCGAGGCCACGCAGGATCGAGGAGCTGGGGCTCTGGGAGAGGCCCCGCTTGATGACGGCTTCGGCCTCCGTGGTGCGGCCTAGCCAGAAGAGGCTGTCCACCTCGGTGATGTAGGCGAACTCCGCCGTGGGCCTCAGCTGGATGGCCTTCTCCGAGTAGGTGACCGCCTCCTCGCACTGGCCCGTGTTCTGGAGGAGCACGCCCAGCCGGTGGTAGGCGTTCCAGCTCTGGGGATAGAGGCTTAGGCTCTTCTCGAAGTAGCGGCGGGCCGCGGCATGGTTCTCCTCCCCCTCCAGGGAGGCGAAGACATCCGCCAGCATGTCGTAGGCGCGGTAGTCCCCGGGATCAAGGTGGGAGGCCTGCAGGGCGGCCCGGGCGGCACCGTCGAGGTCCCCCTGGCGCACGCGGATGGCGGCCAGGGCCCGGTAGCCACGGCTCACGGAAGGATCCAGGGCGATGGCCTTCTCGGCGTGGGCCTTCGCATCGGCCAGCACGTTCTGGGCGTCCTGGAACCGGGCCTGGTTGAGGGCCAGCATGGACCCGGTCTCCGCCAGCACCCAGGCCATGCCCGCCTGGGCCGGGGCGTAGTCCGGCTCGAGGTCCAGGGCGGACTTGAAGAAGTTGCGCGCCACCTGGAGGCTGTCCTGGTTGCCCTCGGTGAGGATGGTCTCCGCCCGGGCGAGGAGCTCCCGGGTGCGGGGGTCCTTCGCCTGGTGGATGGCCCCGCCGCCCTCGGCGACCCCCAGCTCCTTCGCCAGGCGGGCCTGCAGCTCATCCTCCAGCTTCAGGAGGTCGGCGAGGGGCCGGTCCACCTGGAACTGCTTCCGCGTGGTGCCAAGGGCCGCATCGATGACCCGCACCGTGAGGCGGGCATGGTCCCCCGTCACCTGGTAGCTGCCCAGCACCATGAGCTCCGCATTGAGGGCGCGCCCCAGCTCGCTCACCGCGCGCGGCGCCTCCCCCGGCTTCTCGCCCAGGCGCTGCATGACCTCCACCACCTTGAGGCGGTCCAGCACCACCAGGTCCTCCCGCTGGACCAGGCCCATGGCCATGGCGTCGGCGAAGCTGTTGCCCATCCAGGCGTGGTCCGGATCCGGGCGGAGGGACTCCAGCGGCAGGATCGCCACCACACGGCGCCCCTTGCGCACGTCGACGCCCGCCGCGGCCCGGGCCTCCGCGAGGCCGGAGGAACCGCGCTCCTTGAGCAGCCAGGCGCCTCCGGCCCCCAGGGCGACCAGCGCCAAGGCCACGCCGCCGACGACCAGGATGCGCGGTCCCCGTCGCTCCGGCAGGCTGCCCACATGGGGAGCAGCCTGGGTGGGCGTCTCGTCCTCCAGGGCCGTGACCGCGAGCTGCATGGTGAGGAAGCGGTCCTCCGCCTTCTTCGCCAGCATCTTGTGGATGGCCCTGGACACGCCCTGCGGGAGGTCCGGGCGCAGGTTCCAGAGGGAGGGCGGGTCGTCCTTCACCACGGCGAAGAGCGTCTCCACCAGCGTCTCCCGCTGGAAGGGGCGGATCCCCGAGGCCAGCTCGAAGAGCACCACGCCGAGGGAGAACTGATCCGAAGCCCCGGTGAGGGGCAGTCCATTGGCCTGCTCCGGGCTCATGTAGGCGGGCGTGCCCTGGCTGTAGCCCGGGGCCGTGCGCTCGATGAGGGTCATGTGATGGCTGGTGGCGCTGGCCGCCTGCTGCTCCGCCTCCCGGCGGGCGATGCCGAAGTCCAGGATCTTGAGGGTGCCATCCTCGGTGAGCACGAGGTTCTCGGGCTTGATGTCCCGGTGCACGATGCCCTTCTGGTGCGCGTGGGCCAGCGCCGAGGCCGCCTGGCGGGCCACCGAGATCAGGCGGGTGAGGGGCATGGGCCGCCCCACCAGTTGCCGGAGCCCCTCGCCCTCCACCAGCTCCATGGCGATGAAGGGGACGTCCTCCACCTCGCCGGCCTCGTAGATGTGGGCGATGTTCGGGTGGTTGAGCTGGCAGGCCAGCTTGGCCTCCGTGAGGAGGGCCCGCCGCCGGTGTTCATCCACGTCCTTGAGGATCTTCAGGGCGATGTGCCGTTCCAGCCGCAGGTCCAGGGCCCGCCAGACCGTTCCCATGGCCCCTTCGCCCAGGGGCTGAAGGAGGCGGTAGGAACCGAAGGAGGTGGCGTCTGGGCTCAAGGGCGGGTCACGGAAACCCCAAGTATACGGGCCTTGGTACGATGCGGGATGGAAGCCCAGGAACCGCCCTTCGATCCCTACCGCCCCCCCGAGGCGGAGGTGCTCCCTCCCCACGCCCACGAGGAGGCCCTGGAGGCCCTCCCCTGGGAGGACGAGATCCGCCATCCGGCCTTCTGGGCCCGGTTGGGGGCCATGTTCACCTTGGCCTTCTCCAGCCCCGCCTCCCTGGGGGACCGGGTCCAGGCGGGCTCGGGCCTGCTCCGGCCCTGGACCTTCGTCCTGGCCCTCTCGGCGCCCATCCTCCTCCTGATGGTCCTGATCTTCGGGGCCATGGGCGCCTTCTTCGGGATCCTGTTCAAGGAGGGCCCCAAGGACCTGCCGGCCTGGATCTTCCCCCTGGTGGCGCTGGCGCTCCTCGTGGTGATGCCCCTGCTCTCCTTCGTCCAGATGCTGATCTGGGGACTCCTGAACCACGCCTGCCTCTGGATGTGGGGCGGGTTGCGGCAGGGGGCGGGTCTGGAACACACGATCCGGCTTACGGGCTACACCCTGGCCTTCTTCACCCTGGGCAGCATGATCCCCCTCGTGAACTACGTGGTCTTCCTGGCGGTGCCGGTGGTGGGGGGCCTGGCCCAGGCCCGGCTCCACCGCACCGAGCCCTGGCGGGGGGTCTGTGCGGCCCTCACCCCCGTGGCGCTCTGCTGCCTGAGCTACGTGGGCTGGATCGCGGTGGTCCTCACCCTGGCGCCGAAGGGGCTCCAGGGCCTCCGCTGAGCCACGCCCGGACCGCGGCCCCCGCCGCACCTGGGGCCAGCACCCGCTGCACGGCACCCGCCTCCAGGGCCTGAGCCGCATCCCAGTGCTCCAGCTGGGCGAAGAGCCGGTCCGCGGTCCCGGGGCCCATCAGCGTCACCAGCCGCACCGTGCCCCCGAAGCCGGTGAGGATGCCGTGGCGCGCGGCGGGGTGCGCCAGGCGCAGCCCTTCCACGGCCCAGCGGGCCTGCCCGTGGAGCAGCAGGTCGCAGCCTCCCCCCATGGCCACCCCGCTGCCGAGGGTCAGGGTCCGCCACCCGGGCCAGAGCAGCTGGCGCATGACCTGCTGCCCGAGGCGGGCGAAAGCCTCGGCCTGCACCGCATCGAGCCCCCCCACCTCGTGGAGGTCGGCCCCGGCGCAGAAGTGGCGCCCCTCCCCTTCCATCCAGGCGGCGCCCGAGAGCGCCAGGCGCCGGACCCCGCGCCACCGCAGGTCGATGCACAGGGCATCCAGCGCCTTGAGCGTCTCCCGGTGGAGGCGGTGGAAGCCATCGCCGCTCCGGAGGCCGATCCAGGCCCAGTCGGCCTCCTGCAGGAGCCAGAGGGAAGTGGGCCCCCCGAAGGCCTGGACCGGGCTCATGGCTGGAGCCCCAGGCGTGAAAGGGCGCTGTCGAGGGGCTCCCCATCGGGATCCCAGATCGGCAGGCCTGGCCACTGGTTGCGGAAGTAAGTGCCCTGGCGCTTGGCATAGCCCTGGGTGGCCCGGACGATGGCCGCCTCCACGGCCCCGGCGTCGCCGCCCGCCATCCACTCCCGGTACCCGAGCGGCCGCAGGGCCTCCAGGTCGGCCCCATGGCCCTCCGCCACGCGGGCGGCCACCTCCGCGGGCCAGCCCGCGGCCACCTGCGCCCTCACCCGCCGGGCGATGCGCAGGCGCTGCTGCTCCCGGGAGGGCTGCACCAGGAGCACCTTCCACCCCTCGGGGATCTCCGTGGGGACCCCCTCCAGGAGACGGGAGGGCCGTTCACCGGTGGCGAGGTGCAGGGCCAGGGCCCGCAGCACCCGCGCCCCGTCGTTGGGGTGGAGCTGGGCGCCCCGCTCCGGGTCCACCGCCCGCAGGAAGCGATGCAACGCGGGCACCCCGAGCACCGCCGCCCAGCGCCTCACCCGATCCACGAGGGCCCCGTCCACCTCGGGCAGCTCCGAGAGCTGCTCCCAGATGCCTCGTAGGTAGAGCCCCGAGCCGGTCACCAGCACCGGCTCCCGCGCCTCCGCGAGCCAGGCCCGCACCTGGCGACCGAAAGCGGCGGGGTTGGGACGGGAGGTCAGCGGAAGGGCGCCATAGCCCACGTGGGGGACGCCCCCACGCTCCGCCTCCGTGGGCTGCCCGGTGCCGATGGCCAGCCCCTGCAGGGCCTGGAAGGGATCCCCGTTCACCACCGTGCCGCCAAGGGCCCGCGCCACCGCCACCCCCACGGCGCTCTTGCCGGAAGCCGTGGGACCGAGGATCGCGATGGGCATGGCTCCAATCTACCGGAACGGAGGAGGGCCCCCGGTGGGGGCCCTCCAGGCGTCGGGGTCTCAAGGCCCCTTGGGCTTCTTCGGGGCGGGCCTCGGGGGCTTGGCGGCCGAGGTGTCCACCGTTCCCGTCTCGGTGCGGGACTTCTCCACCGGTGCGGTGGTCTTCACATCGATCTCCACCCGGCGGTTGCGGCTCTGGCCTTCCCGGGTCTGGTTCTCCGCCACCGGCTGGTCCGGGCCCACGCCCACGGCCTGCACGCGGGTCGCGGGGATCCCCGCCTCCACCAGGATCCTCGCCACCGCCTCGGCCCGGCGCAGCGAGAGGGCCTTGTTGTGGGCCTTGGGCCCCAGGCTCGAGGTGTGACCGCTCACCACCAGCGTGTAGTCCCCGGGGTAGGCCTTCAGCTGCGCGGCCACGGCCTGGATGGCCTGGGTGGCCTCCGCGCCGAGTGCATCGCCATTGTTGGGGAAGTGGAGCACGGCCTCGCCGAGCACGATCTTGGCCGGGGGCGGCGGGGGTGGAGGCGCGGGCGCCGGAGCCGGTGCGGGCTCGGGGGCCGGTGCCGGAGGCGGCTCAGGCGGGGGGGGCGGTGTGGGAGGCACGGGCGGAGCAGGCGGAGGCGGCACAGGGGGTGCCGGCGCCTTCACCTCCGGGGCCAGGGGGATCGGCGCTGGGAGGGGCCTCGGAGCCCCGGACCCGAAGCGCCAGCCCGCCCCGACCATCACCTGCAGCTCCTGGCGGCGCAGGCGGCTCTCCACCGTGACGCTCCGGAGCTCGGCGGTGCCCAGCCCCTGCGCGCCCCAGAGCACCTGGGTGCCGAGGCCCACCTGGAAGTTGAGACGGGTGCTGCGGGCCTGCGTCAGCGACAGGGGGGCCTGCAGGGCGGAGGCCCCGAATCCCGCCCGGAGGAAGGGGATCCAGATTCCGGTATCCCGGAAGGGGCGGAAGAGCAGGGAGGCATCGAGGTGGTCCTCGGAGGCCTTCCAGAGCCCGCTCTTGGCCTCGAGGCCCGCGTGCACCCAGTTCACCTCGGACCCCCAGGCGGAGGTGTACCAGTGCCCCCCGCCCAGTCCGAAGGCGCGGGCGTTCTCCACGCAATCCGAGTTGTCCTGCCGGGCCACCCCCAGCTCGCCCCGGCCCCAGGAGAAGCTCCGGTGCTGGGCCGGCAGGAGGGTCCCGGTGGCCAGGAAGGACGTCAGCAGCAGCAGTCGCATGATCGCTCCGATCTCAGTTGCAGTTCACGCCGTCGAGGTAGGCGTAGCCGCCATGCCCGCCCTGGTTGCAGTCGCCCGCCATCACCGTGATGCGGAGGGTGTGGCCGGCCCGCGCGGCGAGGTTGGAGAGGCCCACCTTCTGCCAGTTGATCCCGAACCACTGGGTGGCCCCGCTCCCGTTGCCGGCGATCCAGCCCGGATAGGAGGGGTCGTTGGCGTAGAAGTGCTTGTAGTAGACCGTCTCCCAGCTGTTGGTCACGTCCTGCACGAGGATGTCCACGAAGGGCTGGTCCGTGGCCGC
>CAZVKM010000176.1:0-7916 GCA_964627685.1 uncultured Solibacteraceae bacterium
CCCACTGGGCCTCCAGCAGCACCGACGTGAACCGCCCCCCCATGGGGATGCGGGTCCGGCTCAAGGCCTCCTTCACCATCCCCGGCACCTACACCGCGGAGTCGAAGGCCCTCCTCCAGGCGCTCAAGACCTTCGGGATGATGGTGGCCGACAATGGCAGCGATTGGTACATCACCGGGGCCCCGGATCCCCGATGGAACAACGCCAAGCTCCTGGAGGAGCTTGGCGCCGTGAAGGGCAGCGACTTCGAGGTGGTGCGGATGGACGGGCTCGTGGCCCCCTGAGCGCCCGGCTCAGGGCATGTCGGTGCCCCAGTACCAGCGATCGAAGTCGGCCGTCAGGTCCTGCTTCGAGAGGAATCCCAGGAGCCCGGACACGTGCTCCGTCGTTCCAAACTTCCAGCGGAAGTTGGCCTGGTAGGACTTCAGGAAGGTGAGGAAGGTGGTGTCCCCCACCTTCTTGTGGAGGGCGCTCAGCAGGTAGGGCGCCTTGGCGTAGAGCAGGTTCGTGCGGGCCATGAAGCCGTCGTAGTTGCCGGGCAGCAGCAGCCGATCCGCGTGGGCGACCGGCGCCTCCCCACCGGACTCCCGGGCGCGGACCTCCCAGTCCCGGACCATCCCCCGGAACTCCGATTCGCCCTTCGCGGCCCGCAGGTAGAGGCCCGACACGTACTCGGCGAAGCCCTCGCTGAGCCAGGTCTCTTCGGGACTCGGCCATTTCACGACGTTCCCCCAGTACTGGTGGGCGATCTCGTGTGCGGCAAGGCCGTTGATCCCCCGGGAGATGGAGGCCAGCTGGATGCGGTCAGGATCCTTGAAGGCGCCCAGGGTCAGCAGCATGAAGCCCGCGGGGGCCTGCCCATGGCTCCAGCCCATCTGGCCATTGACGACCATGATGTTGAACTCGGGGAAGGGGAAGGGCCCGAGGTAGGGCCGGTAGTGGTCCATCACCGCGAAGGCCAGCTGGGCATAGCCCTCCGGCTTGATGCTCTCACCGGTGTAGGTCGCCACCCGGACCAGCTGCTCGCCCCGCTTGACGTCCGTGAGCTTGAACTTGCCGGCGGCACAGTAGAAGAAGCTGATGGGCTGTTGAAGGCTCACCTTCAGCTCCACCCGGCCCCCGACCTCCTTCCGCTCCACCGTGGTGCCGCTGGCGATGGGCACGTACCCCGGTCGGCCGCGCAGCGTGGCCTCCAGCTGGAAATAGAGGCCGCTCAGGGCGGGCTGCGGAAACCAGGGTTCCACGCCGAGGTACCAGTACTGATCGTTCTGGGGGGCGAAGAGGATGGGGCCTTCCATCTCGAAGCGGATCCGCTGCGGCTGGTTCATCACCATGGCCTGGGGCAGGATCACCAGCACCTTCCCCCGGCGGTGATGGAAGGCCAGCTCATGCCCCTGCTCATCCCTCACGCGCTTGAGGGTGTAGGGGAAGGCCTTGTCGCTCCCGTTGCCCGCATTGCCCCACCGCACATTGTAGAGATCCAGCTGGAAGGCCCTCATCCCGGCCTCCAGGGGGACCAGCGTCTCCTCAGCGGTCACCTTGGCGTAGCCTTCCTCAACCTCGTCCACCTCGAGCCCCAGCTTGGTCAGCATCACGGGCGCGGAGAGCGGCCGCTTGAGGTTCCACCCCATGGGCTGCTCGGAGATCAGGGCGGGATGCATGGCCTCCTTCTCGGGCTCCAGCCCGGACTTGAACGCATGGAGGCTCTCCACGGAAGCCACGAGACCATCCTGGAGATAGGTGAAGGGCCCTTCGCTGCCCATCCACTCGAAGGCGACCACGGCCCCCTTGGAGGCGTTCAGGCCCTTGAGGGCGAAGAGGTGGGCCAGTTCCAGGCCCTGGACGCGCGAGAACCGCTCCCGGTGCCCGGGGAAGCTCTTGGGCAGGTCGGTGCCCACCCGTGGACCCCAGTCCGGGAGGGAGGCACCCGGGAGCCAGAGCAGGCCCTTGGCCACGGGAAGGTTGAGGTAGTGCTGCCGTCCATCCCCGACCACCTTCGGAAGCCCCATCCGCTTGAGGTTGGTCTTCACCGCGGGGATCTCGGTGGGCTCCTGGGCGGTGTACGCCAGCGTCGCTTCCCCCTCGAAGTAGAGCCCCGTGGGCTTCCCGCCCGCCTGCACTTCCCAGGCCTGCCCCGCCTTGACCAGGAGCTTCATCCGGCCCGAGGCGAAGGATCTCCCGTCGACCTTCATGGCCCCCGCCACCACGGAGGGGGCGTCATAGTCCGCCACGGATTGAGCCTGGACGAAGGTGGACGGGGCCCACAGGCAGAGCGTCGACAGGGCCATCCGCAGCCCAAGGCGCGGGAGAAGGGTCATGGATCCTCCGGGGGGATCTCCAAGGGTAGCCGGAACTGGAGATCTCCCGGGGGGCTCAGCGTTCCCTGAGCAGCGCCTTCAGGACCTCCTCGGCCACCCTCAGCCCGAACAGCGCCGGCATGTAGGAGATGGTGCCCAGGGGTCGCCGCTCACGCCCGGGTCCCACGTGGGGCACGTGGTCCAGGGGGTTGGGCTCCCGCTTGTTGTCGGCGGGTTCCAGCGAATACACGCAGCGGATGCCCTTGTGGAGCCCCAGCTTGCGCAGCTTCTTCCGGATGATGGCGGCCAGGGGGCACATGCGGGTGCGGCTCAGGTCCGCCACGTGGGCATTGGAAGCATCCAGCCGCCCCCCGGCCCCCATGCTCGAGACCGTGAAGATCCCCCGCTCGTTCGCGGCGTGGAGCAGGGCCACCTTGCAGCTCACGGAGTCGATGGCATCCACCACCACGTCGAAGCCCCCCTCGAGCAGGTCCGGCAGGGACTCGGTATTGATGAAGGTGCGCCGGGCGTCCACCTGGCAGTCGGGGTTGATGTCCAGGACCCGCGCCCGGGCCACGTCCACCTTGGCCATCCCGAGGGTGCTCCGCAGGGCGAAGATCTGGCGGTTCATGTTCGACCCGCTCACCACGTCGTGGTCCACGAGACGGAGGGTTCCGACGCCCGCCCGGGCGAGGGCCTCCACCGCGAAGCCACCCACACCCCCGAGGCCGAAAACCGCCACCTTCGCGCCCCGCAGGCGGTCCAGGGAGGCCTCCCCCAGCAGCAGCTCCGTGCGCGAATACCACCTCATGCCGAATCCCTTCCGAAGAGGCGGAGCCCGTTGGCCCGGGTGAGGGCCGCCACCGCCTCCACCGATTCTCCCCGGAATCGGGCCAGGGTCTGAAGGGTCTGGGCCACCTGGGCCGGTTCCGAGGGTCGGCCTTCGGGGCCCTGGTCCGGCGTGTCGGACTCCACCAGGAGCCGGTCGGGATGCACGGCGGCCACCACGGCCGCGGCCTTGCGGTTCCCGGGGCGCGAGATGGACCCGGCGAAGGAGAGGTGGAGCCCCAGGTCCTGGAAACGGACCGCCATCTCCGCGCTGCCCGAATAGGCGTGGATGAGCCCGCCGGCGGGCGGCAAACCCTCCTCCCCGAGGATCTCCAGCATCCGGCCCTGGGCCTTCACGCAGTGGAGGGCCACGGGGCGGTCCAGGCGCCGGGCGAGGCGGAGCTGGACCCGGAGCGCCGCCTCCTGGGCACCCCGATCCCCCTCCAGCCCGAAGTCCAGGCCGCACTCGCCGAGCCCCACGGAGGGCCGGGAGAGCGCCTGCGTCAGCCCCTCGGCCCAGTCCCGCGGCGCCCCCGCGACCCGCCAGGGGTGCAGGCCCACCATGGGGATGAGCTCAGGGTACCGATCGGCCAACCCGAGCACGGCCTCCCAGTCCCCCGGAGCCGTGCCGCAGCAGACCACGTGGGACACCCCGGCCGCTCGGGCCCGGTCCATCAACGAGGCCACCTCCGGGCCCACGCGGGGGTCCTGGAGGTGGCCATGGGCATCGAAGCAACGGGGGGCGTTCATCGCCCCCCGAGTGTCTCACTCCTTCGCTTCCTTCGCCGCTCCCCCGGTCCAGAGGTTGGGGGCCACGAAGGTGCCGGCCAGCATGCAGATCACCTGGGTGGAGATGAAGGCCACCAGGGCGGTGAAGGTCTTGTCAGTGAAGCCGTAGGAATGCAGGCCGATGCCCAGCATGTTCACGCCGAACCAGGACAGGCTCGTGATGATGTTCCCGAAGATGGCCATCACCATCAGGCCCCGCTCCCGCACATACCCCGCCCAGCGGGCGTGGAGGATGAGGGCGTTCCAGAGCACGATGAGCAGGGCGCCATTCTCCTTGGGATCCCAGCCCCAGAAGCGGCCCCAGCTCTGGTCGGCCCAGATGCCGCCCAGCACGGTGCCCACGAAGCTAAAGAAGAGCGCGAAGCAGATCACGCCGTAGGCGCTCTTCGCCAGCACCTGCGAGTCCTCCTTGGTGAAGCTGCGGGAGAACAGGCTGCGCACGATCCAGAGGATGGCCAGCAGGCCCGCCAGGAAGGTGGCGCTGTAGCCGATGGTGATGGTGGTGACGTGGGTGGCCAGCCAGAAGTTGCTGTCCAGCACGGCCACCATCATCTGCATGGTGTCGCCCTGCTGTTCCGCCAGGCTCTGGGCGATGACCAGGGTCGCGGCCCCGAGCACGCACCCACCCAGGGCGGAGAAGCCCTTCTTGCTGTAGCGCTCGAAGGGGACCGCCAGCACCACCGCGAACCAGCCGATGAATACGGCGGAGGAGTAGAGGTTGGTGACGGGGGGGCGACCCTCGAGGTACATCCGGGTCACCAGGCCGAAGGTGTGCAGGGCCAGGGAGGCCAGCATCACCCACCAGGCGTATTTGTGGAGGGGCTTCTCCCACGCCAGCATGGCCACGCAGTACATCAGGAAGGCGGCGAGGTAGAGGAGGATGGACACGTAGAACGGCTGGAGGGCGTTGAAGAGGCGCTCCAGGCGCGTCTTGGCGAACTGGTCGGGGATGCGGTCCTCGAGCACCCCGCGGAGGCCCACCACGGCGCTGTCGAAGGCGGCCTTGTCGCCGCGCTTCCAGGCGGAGGAGACCTGGGCGTAGAGGGCGATGGCGGGATGGGGCTGACCCGTGCGGGGCGCATCCAGGAGGCCCTGGCCCATGGTGGTCCACCCGTGGTCATCGCCCCCCTTCGGCGGGGCGAGCAGGGCAAAGGGGGCGGTCTGCGCCAGGAAGGCGTAGCGCTGCCCGAAGGGCTGGAGGCGGTCCAGGGCCCCCTGGTCGAAGGGCTGGCCCGCCTGCTTCTTCTGGAACTCCGTCGAGGCGGCGGCCAGGGCCTGCCCGAAGGCGGAGAGCTCCATGCCGAAGTCCCGGGTGTCCTCCACCTGGGCGGTGTTCTTGAGGCGCTGGTAGACGTGGATGTTGTTGCCGAGGGTGAAGACCGCCCGCTGGAAGCGGTCCCGCTGCGAGGGATCCAGCTTCCCGGCCTTCTCCTCCTGCTGCTCGATCTCCTGGAGCTTCGGCCCCAGCTCCTTGAAGGAGAAGAAGCGCTGCTCATCGGGGCGCTTGCCGAGCATGGCCAGCACGTCCGCATCGTTGATCATGAACACCGGGTAGCCGTCGGCCACCTCGGGGTTGAACATCATGTCCAGGATCCACTCGCTGGAGTTGATGGTCTTGCCCTCGGTGTAGACGGACTGCTTCCCCCGCAGCATGAGGAGCGTGCTGCGGCCCACGGTGTCGAGGGGCTTCACGCGGCCGTTGTGGAGGACGGGCAACGCGCCCAGGGTGGTGGCATCCGGGCGGGACTGGGCCTGGAGGGGAAGGACGGCGAGGAGGGCGGCGAAGGCCGCGAACAGCCAGGTGCGCTTCATGCGGACCTCCGGGTGGGAATCATGCGGGCGATGAAGTGCCAAGCCAGACCGATGGCCACGATGAGGCAGGAGACATAGGGGAGGCGCCAGCCCGGGTTCTCCACCACCTGGAACACGGAGAGCTGGTCACCCTTGCCGAAGGAGGCCTGGAAGAAGGTGCGGCCCCGGTAGCGCAGGGGGTGGTTCATGTAGATGAGGACGTCCCGGTCCTCCTGGGTCTCGCGGTCCCGCAGGCGCACGAGGCTGGAGAAGTTCTTCGGGATGTCCGTGCCCGGGTACTTGTCGTGGTGGAATTCCTTCAGCGTCAGGGAGAAGGGCATGTAGTTGCGGCGGAGGCGCATCCCCACCATGTAGGTCTCCCCGCCGATGGCGACGGGCTGCGGCTGGAGGGCGCTCGAGAAGAGCCACACACCGAGGGACTTCCCGTCCTTGAGCAGTTCCACATAGGCGGAGGTGACGTTCTGCTCCTCGGAGGGGGCGGGCTCGGCGGCCTGGGCGATGACCTGGCGGCCCGCCCCGGTGGTCGCGGGGCTCTGGGCGGCGAGGAAGGGCGCGTTCTGGACGTTGGCGTTCTTCATGTACTGGACGACCCGCACGGTGGCCGGGAGGGCCGGATCGGAGACGGTGCCCCCCCTGGAGAGCGCCTTGGGG
Organism: uncultured Solibacteraceae bacterium; assembly: GCA_964627685.1. GTDB lineage: Bacteria > Acidobacteriota > Holophagae > Holophagales > Holophagaceae > JAFDVN01. The sequence continues at coordinate 6,378 of CAZVKM010000176.1, forward strand.
GCGAGGGCGCGGACCTCATCCTCCGTGGCCCCCTCCTTCACGAAGACCAGCTCCGTGTGGCGGGTGTCCTCCGCGTAGTTCATGGTCTGCCCCACCTCGACCGGCATCATGGTCTCCACCTGGAACCCGCCGGCGATGAACTCACCCGCGAAGAGGAGGATCAGGCCGATGTGGGAGAGCCAGAGCCCGGCCTTCTTCCAGGACCACTGGAGGCGGTCGAACATCGCCGCGGTGAGGTTGATCATCAGGAGCGAACCCACCAAGGCGCCGCCCGGGAAGACCGGAATGCGCCAGGAGGCCTCCCTGGGGCCCCACATCACGACCCAGCCGCGCATGTAGACCTGCACGGCCTCGTAGATGCCGAGGTTCACCTGGGCCAGGGTGCAGGCGATCACCAGCCCCATGAGCAGGGCCAGGAGCACGATGGTGATCTTGAGGGAGGCGAGCTTCTTCACGATCGGGTTAGGCATGACGCAGGCTCCCCAGCAGCTTGAGCAGGCCCGGCTTGGCCTGGTCCACGGCACCCTTGGGGCCCGTCAGTTTGAAGAACCAGCTCACGTCGTCCGCCATCACGATGGCCCCGACCATCCGGCGTCCCGCCTGGGCGCCAGCCCCATCGAAGGTGACCACCGTGGCGGTGCCCAGGGGGGTCTTCTGGCTCACCGCCAGCCCCGTGAGGGAGGTGACGTCGGTGAGGCCCATCTGGCCCCGCCACCGGTTGACATTGGCGAGGTCCCCGCCCGCAGGTCCCGAGAGGGAGATCACCGAGCACTCGGCCTCCCCGGGGAGGTGGTAGGTGGCCACCCGGAAGCCTTCCCCGGGCTCACGCTTCCACCCGGTGGGATCGTTCCAGTCCAGGCCGGTGGAGGCGGGGGCCTCGGAGCCGCTGGCCTTCATGCCACCGCCCATGCCGGGGTGGTTGGGGGGGACCCCCTGGGAGGCCGACTTCGGCGCCTCCTTCGGAATCTTGTAGACGCTCACGTCCGAAGACTTTGAGCATCCCAGGAGCAGCACGAGGACGGGTAGGAGGCGTCGCATGTCCTGAATTATAGGGACAAGGGCCTCCGAACTTCGTGTGACACAGGGCAAATACGTCACCGGTCACACCCCCGGTGATCGAGGGAACAAGCGGGGGAACCTCCGCATCCGGGTCGCCTTCCCGGGGTCGGCAAGTGGTGGCCCCGATGCGATTCGAACGCATGACCCCGTCCTTAGGAGGGACGGCCCCTACCCTTGCGAGTCGGCTACAGGCTTGCGTTTGCGGATCCGAAAGGGCCTCCGTACTACCGCTCTACTACCCCAGACCTCGGCCTGCGCTTCATGTTCCTCCGTCTCCCCGGTCGAAATGTAGATTTGGGTTGTCGCAACGTCCGCATGGCGCAGCATTTCCTGGATCACTCGGATCCCCGTGCCGGCCCGGTGGTGGATCGAGGCGAAGCTCCGGCGCATGGAGTGAGGGGTCAGGCCCACGATGCCCAGGGCCTCCGCAGCCCGAGCATCACCATGAGCCTCACGCAGAGGCGGACATGGGGGTTCCTG
>CAZVKM010000177.1:0-7856 GCA_964627685.1 uncultured Solibacteraceae bacterium
CGGCGAGGTGGAGGCCTTCGAGGTGGCCTCCAGCTGGTACCACGGGGGGGACGACGGGGAGTCCTGGAGCGAGGGCAGCCGCAAGGAGACGGTGTACCTCAGCGCCGTGCCCGCCGGTCGCTACATGCTCAGGCTCGCGCCCCAGTGGGATGGGGCCCGCCCCCCCGTGCGAGCCGTGGAGATGACCCTCCGCAGCGGCGTCATGCACTGGCCCTACCTGGGCCTCGCCTTCCTGGCCATCGTGCTGGGCCCCCTGCTCCTGCTCTTCCGCGTGATGGCCTTCGAGGGCCGGCGCTGGCAGGAGAGCATGTACGGGACCTCCTCCAGCGGGGACTCGGATTCATCGGATTCGGAGGACTGATGCGCGCCCTCTACGCCCTCCTCCTGCTCGGTGGCTTCGGCCTGGCCGGAGCCAACGCCTTCCTCGGCCGCGAATTCTTCGGGGATCGACGGCGGATGGTGCTCCCTCCCAACGTGCGGCAGACCCCGGGTGCCTGGCGCACCTTCCTTCACAACAACGGCTTCCGAGGAGGCAAGTGATGAACGGCTACGACCTGATCGGACATGTGAAGACGGCGGTGGTGTTCGCGGGGCTGGGCATCGCCCTCTTCGCCCTCATGTGGGTGCTCATCGTGAAGCTCACCCCCTTCTCCATCCGCAAGGAGGTCGAGGAGGACCAGAACATCAGCCTCGCGATCCTCATCGGGTCGGTGTTCCTCAGCATCGCGATCATCCTCGCCGCGGCCATCCATGGGTGAGTCCCGGGGCGGGGCCCCCGCCCATCCCGAAGCCATCGCCACGAGCCTGAACGCCGCCCCGCTCTTCCTGAGCGTGCTCCTCATCGCCGCCTGCGGCCTGATCTACGAGCTGGTGGCCGGAACCCTCAGCAGCTACCTCCTCGGCGACAGCGTGCTCCAGTTCAGCACCGTGATCGGGGTCTACCTCTCCGCCATGGGGCTGGGCAGCTGGCTCAGCAAGTACCTGCACCGGAACCTCGCGCGGCGCTTCGTGGAGATCGAGTTCGCCGTGGCGCTCATCGGCGGCACCTCCGCCCCGGTGCTCTTCCTCGCCTTCGCCCGGACCCACACGTTCCGACCCCTGCTCTACGGGGAGGTGGCCCTCATCGGCACCCTGGTGGGCCTGGAGATCCCCATCCTGATGCGGATCCTGAAGGACCAGGTGCGCTTCAAGGACCTCGTGGCGCATGTCCTCACCCTGGACTACCTCGGGGCCCTGTTCGCGAGCCTGCTCTTCCCCCTCCTCCTCATGCCCAAGCTGGGCCTGGTCCGCACCAGCCTGCTCTTCGGCCTGCTGAACGGGGTGGTGGGCCTCTGGGGGACCTGGCTCCTGCGGCACCACCTGGGCGAGACCTTCTGGCTGAGGCTGAAGGGCGTCCTCGTCTGCCTGCTCCTCCTCTTCGGGGTGGCGGAAGCCAAGCGCTTCACCCTGGCCGTGGAGGAGGAGGTCTTCGCCGACGAGATCGTCTACGCCAAGGAGAGCCCCTACCAGCGCATCGTCCTCACGCGGGGGCGGGGCAGCTTCCAGCTCTTCCTCAACGGGAACCTGCAGTTCAGCAGCGCGGACGAGTACCGGTACCACGAGGCGCTGGTGCATCCCGCCTTCGCGGTGCGCCCCGGCGCCTCGCGGATCCTCGTCTGTGGTGGGGGCGACGGCCTGGCGGTGCGGGAGATCCTGCGGCACCCCGGGGTGAAGGAGGTGGTCCTGGTGGACCTGGATCCGGCCATGACCGAGATGGCCCGTCGGCATCCGCTGGTGAGCGAGCTCAACGGGCATGCCCTGGAGGATCCACGGGTGCAGGTGGTGAATGCCGATGCCTTCGTCTGGCTCTCCGAGCAGGCCGCCTCCCCCTTCGACCTGGCCTTCGTGGATTTCCCCGATCCGAACTCCTACGCCCTGGGGAAGCTCTACACTTCGCGCTTCTACCGGCTGCTCCGGAGCCGCCTCAGGCCCGACGGGGTGGTGTCGGTGCAGAGCACCAGCCCCCTGATGGCCCGCCAGAGCTTCTGGTGCGTGGCCACGACGATGGAGGCCAGTGGCTTCCAGGTCCGCCCCTACCACCTCTCCGTCCCTTCCTTCGGCGTGTGGGGGTTCATGCTGGCCAGCCCCGCCGAGCTCGCCCTGCCCCAACACACCCTCCCAGGTCTCCGCCATCTCACCGACGAGGCCATGGCCGCGATGTTCGCCTTCCCCGCGGACATGGCCCGCGTGCCCACGGAGGTGAACCGCCTGGACAACCAGGTGCTCGTGCAGGCCTACACCCGGGAGTGGAAGCGGTGGAGCTGAGGTGAGGCGACGCACCTTCCTCGCCGCCGCGGGCGGGCTCGCCCTGGCCTGCCGCCGCAGGCCCCAGCCCCTTCCGGCCCAGTTCCTCGGTCCGGATGTCGCCACGGGCCACCGCCTGCGCCAGGGCCCCTTCCCCGAACCGGAGGCCTGGGAGGAGGTCCCGGTACTCATCGTGGGCGGGGGCGTCTCGGGCCTGTCGGCCGCCTGGGCCCTGGAGCGCGACGGGTTCCACGACTTCCAGGTGCTGGAGCTGGAACCGGAGGCGGGGGGCACGGCCCGCAGCGGGCGGAACGGCGTGAGCGCCTTTCCCATGGGGGCCCACTACCTGCCGGCCCCGCCCCGGGAACACGCGCCCCTGGTGGCCCTGCTGGCGGAGACCGGGGCCATCGAGGGCACCCGTCCCGATGGCGAGCCCCGCTATGCCGAGCACATGCTCATCCGGGAGCCGGAGGAGCGCCTCTTCGCCGGAGGACAGTGGTGGGAGGGGCTCTACTTCCACGCCGGAGCCACCCCGGAGGATGAACGCCAGCTCCGCGCCTTCCAGGCCGAGGTGGACCGCTGGGCCGCCTGGCGGGACACCCTGGGCCGACCGGCCTTCGCCCTCCCCCGGAGCCGCGGCAGCGATGCCGAGGAGGTGCGGGCCCTCGATGCCCTCTCCTTCGCCACCTGGTGCGAGGGCCTCGGGCTCACCAGCCCGCGCCTCCGCTGGATGCTCGACTACGGGTGCCGCGATGACTACGGGCTGCGCCTGGAGGACACCTCCGCCTGGGCCGGGCTCTTCTACTTCGCCGCCCGCCAGCAGGGCCCGAAGGACCGCAGCCGACCGCTCCTGGCCTGGCCCGAGGGGAACGGCTTCCTCATCCACCACTTGGCCGGGGTCGTGGGGGCCCGGCTCCGGACCGGCCTCGCCGCCGCCTCGGTCCGCCCCACTTCGAACGGAATCGAGGTGAGGGCCCTCGAGGTCGCCACCGGCCGGATGTGGGGGTTCCGGGCCCGCCGGGTGATCATGGCGACCCCCATGCACGTGGCGGGGGCCCTGGTGCAGGGTCTGCGGGAAGCGCGCGGCGGAGCCCTCGCGGCCTTCACCCGGAGCCCCTGGCTGGTGGTGAACCTCACCCTCCGGGCCCGCCCCGCGGAGCACGGCTTCCCATTGGCCTGGGACAACGTGCTGCGGGACTCGCCCTCCCTCGGCTACGTGGTCGCCACCCACCAGCGGGGCCTCGACCAGGGGCCCACGGTGTGGACCTGGTACCACCCCTTCACCGGTGAGGACAAGGTGGCCCGCGCCCAGCTGCTTTCCCTGGATGCGGAGGCCTGCGCCGAGATGGCCCTGGCCGACATCGAGCGGGCCCACCCGGAGCTGCGGAGCCTCGTGGCCCGGACGGAGGTGGTGCGCTGGGGCCACGCCATGGTCCGCCCCACCCCGGGATTCTGCTGGAGCCCCGCCCTGGAGGAGGCCCGGCGCCCGTTCAGAGGCGTCCACTTCGCCCACACCGACCTCTCGGGCCTCGCGCTCTTCGAGGAGGCCTTCGACCATGGGCTCAGGGCCGCCCGGGAGTCCTCCGCGGCCCTGCACCCTCCGCAGGGCCCCCGGAAGCGGGTTCCCTGAGCAGCTTGGCCAGCCCTCCGCGCAGGGCCTCCTGGGCGGATGCGTTCCCCACCTGGTCCGTGAGCTCGAAGGCGCGCACCGCCTTCACCAGGGCCGGGGCCGTGTAGCGCCGTGGGCGCGACCTGCGGACCTGCAGGTGAAGCGTCCCCTCGGGGCGGAACAGGTACTCCATGCGGTCATCAGGATCCACGGCGCATCCGGCCTGCGAGAGGAAGGCCTGCGCCTCCGTCGCCTCCGGGTCGAAGGTCCCCTTCGGCCAGTACCGTTGCAGGTTCGAGACCCGGAAGGCCCGCAGCTTCTCCGCGCTCACGCCCATGAGGTACCGCACCCGGGTGGCCGAGGCGACCTGCCCCTGGATGAGGGCCTCGAGGGCGCGGTCGCCCCCGGCCTCCCGGCCCACGTGGGCCCGCAGCCCCGCCCGGTCGGCGAAGTAGGTGACCTCCACATAGGCGACCCCATACCGCTCGTAGGTCACCTGGGCGAACCGCGTGAGCGGCGGGGCCCCGACCTGGCGCCACCAGGAACTCACCTCCTGGACCTCCGCCCGCTGGAGTGCGGGAGGTCCCTGGGGGGGCGGCGGCAGGATCATGGGGACCCAGGATACGCGGCCTCCCGGCACCGCCACCACCCCGGGAGCTAGAGGTGGGGCTCCAGCAGCACGTAGCCCCGGCCCTGCTCATTCCAGGCCCGGGCCAGGAGCTGCCCTTCGACGGCCCGAGGCGCCGTGGGGTCCCCACTGCAGCCCGGGAAGGGCGCCTGGAAGACATACAGGGCGCGACCGTCGCGGAAGGTGTAGTGGGCCACGGGCCGTCCCTCCACGGCGCAGCTGCGGCCCCCGGCCAGAGGGGTCTTCGCCAGGGCGGCGGGCACCGGGGCGGTGAAGCCGACGCGGCGCAGGGCCCAGAGGCCGCAGGCCTTGTCGGTGCAGTCGGGCCCCCGGAAGTCCAGGCCCTTCACGGTGAGGTAGTTGCGGGTGGTGGCATCCAGGAGCTCGGGCAGCCCCTCCGAGGCCATGGGGAGGGGGGTGGGCCGCAGGGCACGCACCAGACCATAGCCGCCCCCCAGCGTGAGCACCAGCGCGGCAGCGGCCAGCCAGGCCCGAGGGGCACGCGCCCGGCCGGCATCACGCCGTCGGGCCTCCGCCAGGAGGCTCTGCCGCAGGGCCTCGGGGGCCTTCCCGGCACGGAGGGCCTCGCCCAGGGCTTCATCGAGCTTGCGGGGTGCGGGCGTCATGCCACACCTCCCTTCAGCTGGGGTTCCAGCAGGGTCTTCAGGGCCAGCTTGGCCCGGTGCAGGCGACTCTGCACGGTCCCCAGGGGGAGGCCGAGCACCTGCATGATCTCGTCGTAGCTGAGCTCCTGCTGGAACCGCAGGAGCAGGATCTCGCGCGCGTTGTCCGCAAGCTGATCCAGGGCGCGGGGCAGGCCGTCCAGGAGGGCCGGATCCAGGTCCGACTCCTCCTCGGCCTCGCCGGGCAGCTCATCCCACTCCCCCCCTTCGAGGGCGACGATGCGGGACCGGGACCGGAACTCGGCGGAGATCTCATTCCGGAGGATGGCCAGCAGCCAACCCCGGACGGCCCCCGGGTCCCGGAGCTGGTGCAGGCGCTCGAAGGCCTTCAGGAAGGTCCGCTGCACGGCGTCCTCGGCCACGTCCCGCTGGCGGGTCCAGGACAGGGCGTAGCCATGGATGGCATCCAGGTGCCCTTCCACCAGGGCTTCGTGCGTGAGGGCCATGGGCCTCCGAGGTTCCTCAAACACCATAGCCCGGGCGGGCCCTGGCGGCATCAGCGCGAGGGTCCCGCCCGTGGTCATGGGTCAGCCCTTCTTCTCGGACTTGGCGTCCGCCTTCTTGTCCTTGCAGCCTTCCTTGCAGCAGGCCTTGTCCTTGCACTCGGCCTTGGCCTTGCCTTCCTTGGCGGCCCCATCAAAGGCCGCGGAGGTGGCGAGGCCCCCCAGGGCGAGGAGGGCGGTGAGGGCGATGAGCTTCTTCATGGGATCTCCTGGACGGCAGAGGCCGACAGGGGAGGGATGCGGGCCGGCGGGCTTTGTTCCATCCTGGGGCATGCCTCCGCAGCCCTGGCTGTTCTCCCGCCGCCTGGACCTCCTGGCCTTCGGCGGGAGCTTCCTCCTCGCCCTGGCCTTCGTGGGGCTCGGGGCCGCCCTGGGGCGCCTCCAGGACCCCCTGCCCCTGGGCCTGTGGCTGGTGCTCGTGGTGGGGGTGGATGTGATGCACGTCCACGCCACCTGGCTCCGGACCTACCTGGACCCCGCGGCCCTGAGGGCGAACCTGGGGGCCTTCCTCCTGGTCCCCTGCCTCGCCTACGGCCTCGGCGTGGGGCTCCACGCCTACGGGGCCCTCCCCTTCTGGCGCACCCTGGCCTACCTCGCGGTGTTCCACTTCATCCGCCAGCAGGTGGGCTGGGTGGCCCTCTACCAGCGGGAGGATCCCACCCTCGGGGATTTCGATCGGCGGCTCGACCGGGCGGTGATCTACGTGTCCACCCTCTGGCCCCTCCTCTGGTGGCACGCCCACCTGCCGCGCCCCTTCGCCTGGTTCATGGCGGGGGACTTCGCCCCGGGGCTGCCCCCCTGGCTGCCCGACCTCCTCCTGCCCCTCTACGGCGGCCTGCTCGTGGCCTACCTGCTCCGGCAGGGGTGGCTGGGGTGGCGCGAACGGCGCTTCGCGGCCGGGAAGCTGCTGGTGGTGGCCACGACCGCCGCGGGCTGGTTCCTGGCCATCGTGGTGTTCCACAGCGACTGGGCCTTCACCGCCCTGAACGTCCTGCCCCACGGGATCCCCTACGTGGTGCTCGTGTGGGAGCGTACCCGGAAGGCGCCCCCCGGGGGGGCCGCCGGGACCCTCCTCCGGGCGGGACTCGGATGGTTCCTCGTCCTCCTCCTCGGAGTAGCCTTCCTGGAGGAGTGGGCCTGGGACCTGGGCATCTGGCACGACCACCCGGCCCTGTTCGGAGACGGCTGGATCCTCTCCCCCCGGGCCCAGATGCTCCTCGTGCCCCTGCTCGCACTCCCCCAGGCCGTCCACTACCTCCTGGATGGGCTCATCTGGCGCCGGTCGGGCCGCCTCACCAGGTGATCCGGTAGAGGCAGGCCTCATCCCCCATGCGGCGGCAGCCCGAGCCCGGCTGATGCACCAGGGTCACCCGCGCACCCCGCGGCTTGAAGGCCGCGATGAGCGCATCCAGGATCCCCAGGTCGAAGGCGCATCCATAGGGGTTTTCGCATTCCAGGGCCAGGTCGTGGGGCCCCAGCGGCATGCAGCCGTAGTGCCCGATGGGCCCACCGCGGTGGTTCAGCTGATAGGCGATGTCGAGGCCCTGGAGGGCCTCCTCCAGGGACCGGATGCCCGGTGGGAAGCGGCTGGTGTCCGGCACCTGGGCCGCCATGCGGCGGAGGGCCTCCTCGCCATGGGTCCGCTCCACCTCCTTCAGCAGGTCCAGGTAGGGCTGCTGGGGGTACCACCCCTCCGGATCGATGGCCCCGAGGCCCGCCCGGCGCAGCAAGTCCCCGGTGGCATCCATGGAGAACCCCGCCGTGATCAGCCCCTGGAGGCATCCGGCGAGGCTCGCGCCCAGAACCTGGGTTTCATCGGACAATGCCTGGTACTGGGCCACGACCGCTCCATCCTTTCCTCCCCCTCCCATCGGCCACCACCGCGGCTCCCCAAATCCAGGCATGTCCACCCGCTCCAACCTCGACCGCTCCCCCGCCCTGGCCCGCAAGCTCCAGGACCTCCCCACCCGGCCCGGGGTGTACCTCTACCGGGATCAGGAGGAGAACCTGCTCTACGTGGGCAAGGCCAAGGTGCTGCGCAACCGGGTGAAGAGCTACTTCCAGAACAAGCACCAGGATGCCAAGACCCGCCGCCTGGTGGCCCGCATCTGGGACGTGGAGCTGATCGTCTGCGAGACGGAGCTGGAAGC
>CAZVKM010000178.1:0-1042 GCA_964627685.1 uncultured Solibacteraceae bacterium
AGCACCTCGTCGTAGTCGATGTTGCGGTGGTAGAAGGGCACGCGCATGGCGCCCTCCTCCTCCTCGAAGGGCCGGGGCACGAAGGAGCAGATCACGAAGTTCCGCGCCAGGAAGGTGCTGTGGGCGCTGGGCGGCACGTGGTACCGATGGCTCATCACGGGGCGGATGTCCATGATGTTGATGCGCCACACGGTGAGGTCGCCCTTCCAGCCCACCACGTCCAGCGGGTTGAAGGGGTAGTAGACCTTCGTGATCTGGTTCTCGCGCTTGATGTGCACGGCCCACTCGCGGCCCTCGCCCCGCTCGTAGGGCACGGGCTCCGGCGTGTCGATCATGGCGGGATCGAAGATGGCGTTGGGTCCCAGCTGGTTGCGATCGGGGATGGTCACCTCGCTGAAGCTCTCGATGAGCAGGTAGCGCTGCTCCCCCGCCCCCGGCAGGAAGCGGTAGGTGGTGCCCCGGGGGATCACCAGGTAGTCGCCCTCCCGGTAGTCCAGCACGCCGAAGTCCGTCTCCAGCCGGCCGCCGCCGAAGTGGATGTAGTAGACGTCGTCGCCATCGCCGTTGCGGTAGAAGAAGTCCATGGCCTGCGGCGCCACGTAGTGCAGGGCCACGTCGTCGTTGTGCAGGAAGCACACGGGGGCGAAGGCGGACTCCCGGGAGCCGAACATGGAGGCGTCCAGCGCCGCCTTCACCTTCGGATCCGCCGCGGCCGCCAAGCCCGGGAAGAGCTGGTTCAGGTCGTAGCTGTGGGGGATGCAGGGGCCTTCGATGCGCGTCCAGTTCGTCGGGGGGTTCGCGTGGTAGAGGTGGCTCACCCGGCCGAAGAAGCCTTGCCGGCCATGCTCATCCTCGAAGGTGCCCTCGGGCAGGTCCACGTGCGCCTGCCGCGTGTGGACGCCCTTCCGCAGGGGGAAGAGCGGCGTCTGATTGGAAGAGCTCATGGGGGCCTCGGGTGGGAAGCTCCCAGTATCGCAAACGAAGGATAAGACCATTCGATCCTAAATGCTCACCACGAAGACCGCAAAGGCCACGAAGGGGG
>CAZVKM010000178.1:1052-7827 GCA_964627685.1 uncultured Solibacteraceae bacterium
CTTCGCGTCTTCGTGGTGTGCTTTTCACACCGCCGAATCGAAGCCTACTCCCCCTGCATGAACCCGTAGCGGTAGTCCGTGGGGGGCACGAAGGTCTCCTTGATGGTGCGGGGGCTGATCCAGCGGAGGAGGTTGAGGATGGAGCCGGCCTTGTCATTGGTGCCGCTGGCCCGGGCGCCGCCGAAGGGCTGCTGGCCCACCACGGCCCCGGTGGGCTTGTCGTTGATGTAGAAGTTTCCGGCGCTGTAGCGCAGGGCCTCGAGCATGTACTGGATGGCGTAGCGGTCCTGGGCGAACACGGCGCCGGTGAGGGCGTAGGGGCTCGTGTGATCCAGGGTGCTCAGCATGTCCTTCCAGTGGTGCTCGTCGTAGACGTGCACGGTGAGCACGGGGCCGAAGAGCTCCTCGCACATGGTCTGGTACTTGGGGTTCAGGGCCTCGATCAGCGTGGGCCGCACGAAGTAGCCCTTGCTGTCGTCGTAGGTGCCGCCCGCGAGGATCTTGGCGTCGGAGCTGGCCTTGGCGGCGTCGATGGCGGCCTTCTGGGTCTTGAAGGAGCCGGCGTCGATCACGGCGCCCATGAAGTTGGAGAAGTCGCAGACATCGCCCATCTTGATGGCATCGATCTGGGCGATGAGCTCGTCCTTGATCTTGGGCCAGATGTTGCTGGGGATGTAGGCGCGGCTGGCGGCGGAGCACTTCTGGCCCTGGTACTCGTAGGCGCCGCGTACGATGGCGGTGACGAGGGCCGTGGGGTCGGCGCTGGGGTGGGCGAAGATGAAGTCCTTGCCGCCGGTCTCGCCCACGATGCGGGGGTAGCCCCGGTAGTGCGACATGTTGGCGCCGATGGTCTTCCACATGTCGTTGAAGACGCCCGTGGAACCGGTGAAGTGGATGCCCGCCAGGTGGCTGTCGGCCAGCACGGGGTTGCCGATGGCGCTGCCGCTGCCCACCACCAGGTTGATCACGCCGTCGGGCAGGCCCGCGGCCTGGAACAGCTTCATGAGCCAGTAGGCGGAGTAGACGGAGGACGAGGCCGGCTTCCAGATCACCGTGTTGCCGCAGAGGGCGGGGGCCGTGGGCAGGTTGCCGGCGATGGACGTGAAGTTGAAGGGGGTCACCGCGAAGACGAAGCCCTCCAGGGGCCGGTGCTCCAGGCGGTTCCACATGCCCGGCGCGGAGTTCGGCTGCTCACGCATGAGCTGCTCGTAGTAGGCGACGTTGAAGCGGAAGAAGTCCACCAGCTCGCAGGCGCTGTCGATCTCGGCCTGGTGGCAGGTCTTGGACTGGCCGAGCATGGTGGCGGCGTTCAAGGTGTCGCGCCAGGGGCCCTGCAGCAGGTCGGCGGCCTTGAGGAACACGGAGGCCCGGGCCTCCCAGGGCAGGTTCGCCCACTCCTTGTGGGCGTGCATGGCGCCGTGGATGGCCTGCTTCACCTCGGCGTCCCCGCCCATGTGGAACTGGCCGAGCACGTGCTGGTGGTCGTGGGGCATGACGGCCTTGCCCAGCTTGCCCGTGTGCACCTCGTGCCCGTTGATGATCATGGGCATGTCGAGCTGCTGGCCGGCCATCTCCTTGAGCTTGGCCTTGAGGGAGGCCCGCTCCGGGCTGCCCGGCAAGTAGCCCTTCACGGGCTCGTTGACGGGGGTGGGGACCTTCGAGATGCCAAGGGACATGGGGGGCTCCGGTGAAGGAATCAGTGTAAGCCCTCAGCCTGCGGCCTTCAGCCGCCCGCTGGGGAAGGGAGGCGACCCCCCCATCCTGCCCCGGAAGGCTTTGACGAAGCGCAAAAGCCCCGGATCCGGGTCCCCCACATCCTGAGGCCCCCCACGAAAAGGCCGCCCGGATGGGCGGCTTTCCCTTGGGGCTTTTCAGCCTTACATCTGGTCCCTGACTCGGGCCTTCGGCCGCTCGCCCCTTCGGGGCCGCCATCGGCTCCGCCGATGCGGTCCTATCCTCCCTACCCTTCGCTGCGGTCCTATCCTCCCTACCCTCCGCTGCGGTCGGATGGTGAGGCCCTGGGCACGAAAAAGCCGCCCGGATGGGCGGCTTTCCCTTGGGGCTTTTCAGCCTTACATCTGGTCCTTGAGGCCCTTGGCGACCTTGAAGACGACCTTGCGGCCGGCAGGGATCTCGATCTTCTCGCCGGTCTTGGGGTTGCGGCCCATCTTGGCCTTGGTGGGGCGCACTTCGAAGGTGCCCAGGCCGAAGAGGCTCACGCGGTTGCCGGTCAGGAGGGTCTCGACGACCTGGTCGCGCAGGGTGTCGATGATGGCCTTGGCCCGGGCCTTGGAGAGGTCCTGGCCCTCGGCGAGGCTGGCCGCCAGCTCCGCGATGGAGAGGGTCTCAGGCTTGGAAGCGGTCTTGGACATGGAATGCTCCTGGGATGGAGGGCCCAGCCGAAGGCCGGCGCCCCCCCATGGAAAGACCCCGGATCCGCGGCACCCGCGGATCCGGGAGGAAATCACTCGGCGACGGCCTGGACGTCCAGGGCCACCTTGGCGAGCACGCCCGCGTAGACGCGGACCTCGACGGTGTAGCTGCCGGCTTCCTTGACGTGGGGCAGGCTGATGCTGTGGCGATCCAGGGTGAAGCCCTTGGCCTTGAGCAGCTCGGCCACGTCGCCGTTGGTGACGGAACCGAAGAGGGTGCCGCTCTCGCCGGCCTTCTTGCCGATCTCGAGCTTGAGGCCTTCCAGCTTGGCCTTGAGCTCATTGGCCTCGGCCAGCTCCTTGGCGCGGAGCTTCTGGGCGCGCTCCTTCTCCAGCTCGATCTGGCGCTTGTTGCCCGCGGTCACGGGGAGGGCCAGCTTGCGGGGGAGGAGGAAATTGCGGGCGTAGCCGTCCTTGACGTTCACCACGTCGCCGCGGTTGCCGAGCTTGTTGACGTTCTCGATGAGGAGGATTTCCATGGGAACTCCAGGGATTCTGAGACGGTCAGCGGATCATCCGCGTTCCCCTCCCGGGTTAGACGGCGGGTGTCGCCGTCAGGGCGTCCTGGTTCCAGGGCCCCTGTCCCCCCTTGGGTTAGACCGCCAAAAGCGGACAATCAGTCTATCCTGTTCCCAACCAATCCCCAATGGAAATTGGAGCCCCCATGAGCACCGAACAGCGGAAGGACACCCGGCGACTGGCCCTGGGCCCCGGTTTCTCCATCCGCTTCACCGCCCAGGGGCAGACCCTGGAGGCCCCCATCCTCAACCTGAGCTACGGAGGATGCTTCACGCTCGTGCCCTTCCGGGAGGCCCGCCGCTTCGACCGGGGGGTGCCCGTGTCCGACCTGCAGCTGCTCCACCCGGAGCTCCCCAAGGGGCTTCTCCAGGGACTCGTGGCCTACACCCTGGGGGGGACCGCCGGCATCGAGCGCATGGAGCAGGTGGGCATGGGCATCCAGTTCCTGAACGTGGAGCCCATCACCCAGCAGGCCCTTCAGAGCTGGCTCGACCGGGAGTGGGACAAGAAGGGGCTGTAGCGTCTCCGAGGGGCCCCCACCCGGACCAGGGGTGGGAGGACCCGCCTGGGGCCTGAAAGTCAGCCTTCCGCAGGCTCCCCTTCGGCCTGGACCTTCACGGGTCGCATGAGGGGGAAGAGGATCACGTCGCGGATGCTGGCGCTGTTGGTCATGAGCATGGCCATGCGGTCCATGCCCACGCCCAGGCCGCCGCTGGGGGGGAAGCCGTGCTCCAGGGCCGTGATGAAGTCCTGGTCCAGGTGCATGGCCTCGTCGTTGCCGCCCTCCCGCTCCTTGGCCTGATCCAGGAACCGCGCCAGCTGGACCTCGGGGTCGTTGAGCTCCGAGTAGGCGTTGGCCAGCTCCATGCCGCCCACGAAGAGCTCGAAGCGGTCCACGTACCCGGGGACGTCCGGGAGGCTCTTGGTGAGGGGGCTCAGCTCGACCGGATGCTCGGTGATGAAGGTGGGGTGCCAGAGCTGCTTCTCGGCGAAGTGCTCGAAGAGCTCCCCGATGAGGGCGCCGGGGCTCTTGCGGGTGGCATCCTCCAGGTGGGCGCCCTGGGCGATCTTGCGGATCTCGGCGGGATCCTCCAGGCGGGCCCGGTCGATCTGCCCGTACTCGGCGATGGCATCGCGCATGGTCATGCGGCGGAAGGGCTTGGCATAGCTGATGAGCTTCGGCTCCCCGGCCTCATCCACGCCCCAGGGCAGCGCCTCGGCCCCGAAGACCTCCGTGGCCACCCCATGGAAGAGGTCCTCCACCATGGCCATGACGTCCCGGAGATCCTCGCCCGCCGCATAGCTCTCCATCATGGTGAACTCGGGGTTGTGGCGGACGCTGAGCCCCTCGTTGCGGAAGTTGCGGTTGATCTCGAAGACCTTCTCGAAACCGCCCACGATGAGGCGCTTGAGGTACAGCTCCGGCGCGATGCGGAGGTACAGGGGCATGTCCAGGGCGTTGTGGTGGGTCACGAAGGGCCGCGCCGTGGCGCCGCCCGGGATGGGCTGCATCATGGGCGTCTCCACCTCCAGGAAGCCCCGGCCCTCCATGAAGCGGCGCACCGCGGAGAGCATCTGGCTGCGCTGGCGCATGGTGGTGAGCACGTCGGGATTGGAGATGAGGTCCAGGTACCGCTGGCGGTAGCGCTGCTCCTTGTCCTGCAGGCCGTGCCACTTCTCGGGCAGCGGCAGCAGGGCCTTGGTGAGGAACTGCACGCCCTCGGCCTTGAGGGTGAGCTCGCCGGTGCGGGTGCGCATCATGGTGCCACTCACGGCGATGAAGTCCCCAAGGTCCAGCAGGCGCACCACCTCCCAGTCCTGCTCGGAGAGGGCGTCCTTGCGCAGGTACACCTGGAGCTTGGCGCCGTTCTCGGAGAGGTTCAGGAAGCAGGTCTTCCCGCTGTCGCGGTAGGCGGTCACGCGCCCCATCGTGGCGGCGGAGACGGGAGAAGCCTCCAGCGCCTCGCCCGTCGCCCCGGCATGGGTCGCCACCAGGGCCTCGATGCGGTCGGTGGCCCGGGCTTTGGCCGGATAGGGGTCCACCCCCAGGGCCTTCAGCTTCTCGAGCTTCTCGACACGGACCGCACGGTACTGGTTGTCCTGCATGGGGCACTCCCGATGACCACGGATCGGGGCCGCCCGGCCCCGAAAGCTCCAGTCTAACGGGCCCGGCGGGGCGCGCCGACGATCATTCGCCGAAGCGGTAGGAGAGGAAGGCCGTGAGGTCGGGGGCCACGTAGCTGCCGGCCTCCTCGCTGAACCCGAAGCGCCACCGGGGCAGCGCCCGGTGCGAGAAGGTCCAGTGCTGCTGGAGCACGCTCCGGTCGAGGCGCGGCAGGCCCGTGCGATAGGGGCTCTCCATCCAGGCCAGGCTCACGTCAAGGCCGAGCCCCCGCCAGAACCCCGCCTCCCGGCCCTCCCAGGCGATTCCCGCCCAGGCCCGCGAGAGGCTGCGGCGCCCCATGACGAGGCGCCAGGGGGAGTGCTCCGGCAGGCCCACCCAGAGGTGCTCGGCCTGCAGGTGACCCCGGAAGGGTCCCAGCGGCCGCCAGCCGGCCGCGCCCACGGTGACATCGACGCCGCCACTTCCGCTGAAATCATCCGCCCGGCCGATGGGGAGCTGCACCGAGGCCCCCCACCGCCCGCCCCGGGTGCCATCCCCCAGGGTGCGCACCCAGGCCAGGTCCGCATCCATCACCTGGGTCCGCGGGTGCTGGAGGCTCGCCACCACCTGGCCGTCCCGCACGAGGCGGTAGTCCAGGATCCCGTTGGGCACCGCCTCCCGCCCCCCGGTGGGCGTGCCCAGGAGGGCGTGCCAGGAGCTGAAGGCCTGATCGGCGAAGCCCCCGCTCCGGTGGACCACCCGGAGGCGCAGGTTCGCCACCCCCCCGAGGATCGGGTGGGCCAAGTCCCCCGTGAGCTGCCACTCCTCCCCATCCAGGGCCGCCTGGGTCCGCCCATCGGCGGTGGTCCGGCGATCCAGGCGCAGGAACGGGCTCGTGGCTTCCAGGGCCAGGGTCGTCCGGCCCTCCGGCAGGGGCTCCGGGAGGATCGCGATCCAGGCCACCCGATCGGGTCGGGGCGTCTCCTGGGCCCCCAGGGCCAGGGCTCCCGCGAGCCCCAGGATCAGGGCCTTCACCGGGGCTGCACCAGGAGCAGTCCCAGGCTCGCGCCCGCCAGGGGGACCACTTCCAGGGAGCGCCCCCCCAGGACCACCTGCACGGGCGTGCTCACGGTGCCATCCGCCGCCGGCGCGGGGAGGGCCGACCAGGCTTCCCTCAGGCCTTCATCCCCCTGGGCCAGGCGGGACCCGATGGCGGGCATTCCCTCCGCCACCCACCCCGGCGTGGCCTGGGTGACCAGGCTGGTTCCCCGCTCCACCAGGGCCGCGGGTCCGCGGAGGGCCTTGAATGCGTCGCGATACTGCTCGTAGGTGAAGGCCTGGTCCTTCTTCATGGCCACCAGCTGGTCCTCCAGACGGATGGTCTGCCGCCAGAACCGGTGGGCCTGGATGGCCGCGAAGACCAACCCGATCACCACCGCCACGAAGCCCCAGTCGGGCCGGCTCCGGAGGTCGGTCGGCGCGGTCTGCACCCAGGCGGCCAATTGGACGAAGTTCATGGTTCCCCCAGGGGCGGTCGAAGGTCAGAGGTGGGACGGGAAATCCGGTCTCCGGGTCGGCCCGCCTCAAGGATAAGCTGGTTGCGTTTTGGATGCCTTCGCAAGCGAGGATGATATGGCCGACAAGCTGGTGTTCAAGGAAGGGCTCGAGGACATCGTCGCGGGCACCACCTCCATCTGCTTCATCGACGGCAAGCTGGGCC
>CAZVKM010000179.1:0-7776 GCA_964627685.1 uncultured Solibacteraceae bacterium
AAAGGGGGCTTTTCCATGGAGCCTTTTGATTTGAATGATGTGAATGAAAAATCCAAGTCGATCCGCGTCAGAACAGCGAATCCAGAACTTGACCACGGAATCTATTTTCTCTAATCTGGGATCCATCCCCCGGTGCCGTAGCCAAGTGGAAGGTCTCAGACCGCAGATCTGATGTTGTGGGTTCGACTCCTACCGGCACCTCCACTCCCAGCACCGCGTGCGATCCCCAGGGGATCCCACGCGGTCAGAGGTTCGAGGCCGCGATCCACCCGCCTCCGAGCACCTCATCCCCCTGGTAGAACACCACGGCCTGGCCCGGAGCTGGGGCCCGCTGAGGCTCGGCGAAGCTCACCTGGACGGTGCCGTCCCCGAGCGGGATGACGAGGGCCTCCGCATCCACACCCCGGCTCCGGATGCGCGCGGAACAGGGCAGGGGATGTCGGGGCGTCTCCGCGACCCAGGAGGGCTCACGAACCTGGAGCCGGTCCGCCCAGAGGTCCCGCTCCGTGCCGACCCACACGGTGTTGGTGGCGGGCTCGACCCGGACCACATAGAGCGGCTCGGCGTGGGCGATTCCGAGGCCCTTCCGCTGCCCCACCGTGAAGCGCCAGTACCCTTCGTGCTGCCCGGCGTCGCGTCCATCCAGGAAGCGGAGCCGTCCGGGGCCCGAGGCCGGAGCCCGGCCCTGGGCCTCGAGGAAGGCGTCATACCGCTGGTCGCCCACGAAGCAGATCTCCTGGCTCTCGGCCTTCTCGGTGAGGTGGAGTCCCAGCTCCCTCCCCACCTCACGCACCTGTGGCTTGGTGAGGTGGGCCAGGGGGAAGAGGGTCCGGGGAAGGGTGGCCTGGGTGTGGTGGAAGAGGTAGTAGCTCTGATCCTTCGCCTGGTCCTGGGCCTTCCGGAGCTGCCACCCCCCAGGACCTCCGGTGATCCGGGCGTAGTGGCCGGTGGCCACGAAGGCGGCGCCGAGAGCGTCGGCCCGCGTCATCAGGGCATCGAACTTCAGGTGCTGATTGCAGCGGATGCAGGGGCTGGGCGTCTCGCCCCGCTCGTAGCCCTCGATGAAGCCCTCGATGACGAAGGCCTTGAACCGCGCCTCGAAATCCAGGACGTAGTGGGGGAACCCCTGCTCGAAGGCGACGCGGCGTGCATCCTGGAAGTCGTCCAGCGTGCAGCAGCGGCCCTCCGCCCCGGGACCGAGTCCCGTCTTGTCGAAGAGCTGCATGGAGATGCCGATCACCTCGTAGCCCGCCCGATGCAGCAGAGCGGCCATCACGGAGGAATCCACGCCTCCACTCATGGCGGCCAGCACCCGGTCGCCCTTGCGCAGGGTCGGGTGTTCCGCGAGGGGGCCGAGGGCCCGCGCGAGGAGGTCGCTCATCGCTTCCCATCCGAGGTGAAGGTCAGGAGGGGATCCTGCTGCCGGTGGCCCTGGACGGTGCTGCAGACATCGATGCACTCCCCGCAGTTGAAGCAGCCGCTCCCGAAGCCCAGCTGGAGGTGCTTGGCCCGCGGGTCCAGGTCCACGAAGCAGGCCTTCAGGCAGGCCTGGCACCCTCCACAAGCCTCGAGATCCCGGGGCTGGAAGCGCGGGCGCAGGATCGTCCGGGCATCGGCCGTGGAGGCCACCATGGCCTGGCCCATGCCATAGATGCAGACGAAACGGCAGACGTGGAACCGGACGAAGAACCCGGCCAGCAGGGCCACCACCCAGTTCAGGCCGAGCCAGACCCACAGGGCGGTCTGGACGGTCCCCCCGGCGCCCGGGGGCATGGCGAGCACAGCGAGCAGCTTGGCGGGGCTCCAGAGGTAGGCCGCCATGCTGAGGGCCAGGATCACGGGGACCCCCACGAGGGTCAGCACCGCGGCCAGACGCAGGAGCACCCGGTTCCGGAGGGAGCGGCGCATCCAGGCGGCCACCTTCCGGTGGGTGCCACGCCCCAGGGCCGTGCGCAGGCCCTCGAAGAGCTCCAGGCAGGTGCTGTAGGGGCAGGCCCAGCCGCAGAACACCCGGCCCTTGAAGTAGGTCAGGCCCGCGATGCCCCAGACGAAAATCACGAAGGGAACGATCAGCCCGAGGGCATGGGGCCACTGGAGCGGGTAGGCCGTCCCGAAGTAGGTGACCGTCTGGTCCTGGATGTCCAGCCGCAGGGCGCCCGTCCAGGGCGTCAGGATGCAGAGGAGCAGGAAGGCCCCTTGGCTCAGGCGACGGGGGAGGTGGTAGGTGGAGATGACGGCGGCCATGACCTTCCAGTCTACCTCCGGGGCCGCCGAAGCTCAGGTCCGGAGGTGGCGCATCCTCACCAGCCAGGCGCTCAGGAGCAGAAGGCAGGGCGCCAGCACGCCCCAGGCCGCGGGGATCTCACCGGCCTTCGCGGCCCCCCCGAAGAGGGCCTGGAGTCCCAGGTACAGAAGGCCCACCACCAGCGCGAAGCCCAGGGCCTGACCACGGCCCTGACGGGGGCCCGGGAAGGCGAAGGCGAGGCTGGCCAGCACGAGGCAGGGGCCTGCGATCCATCCCAGGAGGCGGTCCCAGAGCAGGTAGGCCTGCTCCGGGGCCGGCGCCCAGGTCTGCCACTGGGCCAGCTCCAGGGTGGGTGCTTCCTCCGGCGAGGCGACACTGCGGAGGCTCAGGGCCGGGAAGAGCTTCTCGGCCGGAGGACCCTGCACGAGCCGCCCGCCCCCCCAGGCCAGCGCCTCGCTGTGGCTCCGGCCGAGCCCCCAGCGGAGCAGCACGGGGGCTTCGCCCGCCGGCTTCAAGGGGAAGCCCCAGCGCTCCGAACCTTCCAGCCTCCAGACCACCCCCGTGGAGCCCAGGTACAGCCAGGGCTTGATGCGGGAGCTGCTGGGAGCCCGGTCGAGGATCCGCTCATAGAGCTCCCGGGAGCGTCGCGTGGCGACGGGGCTCACTCCGACATTCAGGACGATGGACCCCGCCAAGACCAGGCCCCAGGCCCAGCGGCTGCTCCAGATGAGCTGCACCAGGCTGACCCCTCCCGCGCGCAGCGCCGTCCACTCCTGGCTGGTGGCCGACTCCGAGAGCGTCATCACCCACCCCAGGAGGAAGGCGATGGGGGCGAGCACCGGGAGCAGGGTGGGCAGGTTCCAGAGCCAATAGGCGAGGAAGACGCCGAATCCCACATGGTGCTCGGCGAGATCCCCGGCGAGGTTCGCGTACTCGATGAGCAGGTTGAGGACGAGCAGGCTGCCCAGGGCCCCGGCCCACTGGCGCAGCCAGGCCGAGGCGCTCCAGCGATCCAGGACCCCGCGTTCCACACCCTTGCCATGGATGCGGTCTTCCAGGTGGGTGAGACCCGTCCCCACCTGGTCCTTCAGGGGCATGACGCGGGCCAGAAGAGGTCCGAACCAGCGCTGCCCTCGGGAGGCCCAGCGGTTGGAATGGTGGGGACGGAGCCTCCGGCGGAGCAGCCACCAGCCCCAGGCGAGGAAGGCCAGGGGGAGATAGACCAGCACGGCAGGGGATCGAAGTTTGCCCGCCAGAAATTGATTCTCAAGGGTCTTGAGGATGAGGTAGTAGAGGATGATCACCCCCAGGCTCCGGACCACCGCACCCCCCTTGTGAAACCGGGGGTGGCCGAAGGAGAGGGCGATGCCCACCAGGAGGAGGGCCGCCGAGGCCAGGGGCAGGGTGAAGCGGCGGAAGAGCTCCACCAGGGCCTCCCGCGTGCCGATCCGCCAGAGGTCCACCGTGGGGGTATGCCGGAAGTGCGTGACCTTGAGGATCCGCGTGGGCGCCGGGATGTGGTAGGCCAGCGTCTGCTCGTTCTGGGCGAGGTGCAGCACCGACCCATTGGAGGGCTGGTACACCACCCCCCCCAGCTCCTTCATGGAGATCCGGAGATCCCACGAGTTATCTTCGTTGTTTTGCAGTGAGTAAGAGAAGAATTTTGAAACGACGTGTTTGATGCCGCCTGGGGTGGCCTCCATCACGTGCAGCTGGCCCGCAGGGTCGGCCCAGAGGGCCGTCTGGGGACTGGGGGCCGGGTACCAGGGGGCCCCTCCGGGCTTGAGGAACCGGGCCTTGGCCTCCTGGATCATGCGTTCCCGGAGGTGAATCTGGAGCCGGCTGGACGCGGGCACGCCCCAGTGGGCGTTGAGGGTGGCCAGCACCAGGATGAGCCCCGCCAGGAGGGCGTAGGGCCTCAGCCACCCGAACCGGGTGACCCCGAGCCCCTGGGCCGCCACGAGCTCCGAGCCTTCCATGAGGTTCTGGGTGCCCAGGAGGCCTCCCAGGACGGCCGCCATGGGCAGCACCATGCCCAGGATCTCCGGGAGGGTCGCGGCCAGGAGTGGGAGCAGCCAGCGCAGCGGGGCCCCTTGCTGGAAGATCTCCCGGCTGATGCCCACCATCTCCTGGGCCACGAGGAGGCAGCCGTAGAACAAGAGCGCCCCCAGGAGGGGGAGGCTCCAGCGGGTCAGCAGGTACCGGGTGAAGAGGCGGGGGGTGAGGGTCATTTTAACTTTCGATAAGGTATATTATGTAACCTTTAATGAATCCTGGTTCAGAGCACCTTGGCCCCAAGGAGGTCGTGGATGTGCAGGACTCCCACGGGAGCTCCCCCCTCCATCACGACCAGGAAGGTGATCTTTCGGGACTCCATCCGGTTGGCGGCCTCCAGAGCCAGCTCCCTCGGTGTGACGGTGGAGGCCTGGCGTGTGCAGAGGTCCGAGGCGGTCATCTGGAGGGGATTGCGCTGGTCCGCCTGGGAACGCGCCAGGCCCCGCCGGACATCCCCGTCCGTGATGACCCCGGCCAGCTGACCTTGAGGCCCCCTCACGGTGCACATGCCCAGGCGCCCGAGGGTCATGGCCTGCAGGACGTCCACCAGCGCGGCATCCTCTGGGACCTGGGGCCACTCCCGGTGCATCAGGTCTTCGACCTTCATGAGTTTGGCCCCAAGACTTCCAGCGGGGTGATTGAGCGCGAAGCCTTCGCGGGTGAACCCCCGGGCCTTCATCAGGGAGGCCGCCAGGAGGTCCCCCCACACCAACTGGAGGGTGGTGCTGGCCATGGGGGCCAGATCCAGGGGGCAGCCCTCGCCTTCGGGGAGGTCGTAGGTGAAGCACCACCGGGCGGCCTTGCCCAAGCTGCTGTCCCGTCGGCTCGTGAGGGCCGCGAGGGGCATCCCCATGCGGAGGAGGCTGGGCAGCAGCCGCACGATCTCCTCGCTCTCGCCACTGTTGCTCAGGGCCACCACGGAGTCCTCGGCGGTGGCCATCCCCAGGTCCCCGTGCAGCGCCTCGGCGGGGTGCATGAAGAAAGCCGGGCATCCGGTGCTGGCGAGGGTGGCGGCGATCTTCTGGGCGATGAGGCCGGACTTGCCCATGCCGGTCAGCACCACGCGTCCCTTCAGGGCCAGGATGTGCCGGCACCAGTCGACCACGAGGGGCTCGTCCCACCCGGCCTGGAGGGCCTGCAGGGCCCGCCCCGTGGCTCCGAGGAGGTCGCTGCCGGCCTCGCGCACGGTCGTCGGATCCAGGTTTTCATGGGACACGGGCGGCGCTCCGATGGGATGGCTTCAGGGCCAAATGCTACCATCCGTCCTCCCCGTCTTCCCGTTGCCCCAGGTGTCGCTCCTTCCGCACACCTACCTGCCGCTGCACATCTTCGAGCCGCGGTACCGGCAGATGGTCGCGGAAGTGCTGGTGACCCATCAGCATTTCCTCCTCGTCCTGGCCCAGGGGCCCGTCACCACCGACCCCGCGGACCATCCAGCGGTGTTCGAGGTGGGCTGCCTGGCCCGCATCGTCCGGGCCGACCCCCTCCCGGAGGGGAGGTGGAACCTGCTGGTGGAAGGGATGGGCGCCCATCGCCTGAAGGAGGAGGTGCCGGGGAAGCCCTTCCGCCAGGCCCGCACCGAAGCCCTTCCCTTCCAGGACACCCCCCTGCCCCAGGACCTTCGGATCCGTTTGATGACCTCCCTCGATCGGCTGGCGGAACGCCAGGGCATCCGCGATCAGGTGAAGGAGCTCCTGGAGCTCCCGCTCGGGCTCGGGGCCCAGCTCTTCACGCTGGGGCTGGCCCTGGACTTCGAGCCCGTGGAGAAGCAGTTCCTGCTGGAGAGCACCGACCTTCGCCTGCTGGCGGAGCGGCTGCACCAGCTGGTGGATTTCGCCCTGGCGGACCGCGGCCTCGAGGGAGGCATCCACTGAGCGGAGGGGCCCGCCCCGCCCGCTAAGCTGGGGAGATGCGCCGCCTCGTGGCCCCTGTCCAGCATCGCTTCCGGGAAAAGGCTTCGGTCTTCCTGACCGAGCTCCACCCGGCCGGGGATGCTCCAACCCGGGATCGCATCCTGGCGGGCCTGCGGAAGCGGGATTTCGATGCCACCCATCACTGCAGCGCCTGGCGGGAGGGGGTGCCCGTGACCGCCCAGGGTGCGGATGACGACGGGGAACCCGCAGGCACCGCCGGCCCCCCGATGCTCAAGGTCCTGGAGGGCGCGGGGGTCTCGGACCTCCTGGCCGTGGTGATCCGGTGGTACGGCGGCACCAAGCTGGGGACCGGCGGCCTCGTGAAGGCCTACACCGAGGGCGTGCAGGGAGCCCTCGCGGAAGCCCAGGCCCAGGGCCTCCTCCAGGAGGTGGTGCCCCTCCTCCACGGGCGGATCGCCGGGCCGGCCTCCCAGGCCCATCTGCCCTTCCAGGTGCTGGGGGCGATCCAGGGGTCCAGGGTGCTCTCCCAGGGCTTCGCCACGGGCGGTTCGTCCGAGGTTCGGTTCTCCATCCCTCCGGAGGAGGGACCGAGGCTCGAGGCGCTCTGGCGCGAGCGCAGCCGCGGTGGGGTGGTGACCTGGGAAGGGGTCTTCGCCGACCCCTGACCGCCATTCACCGATCCCGGCCGTCCGGGAGCCCTGGGCCCCCGTACCTTGGACACCGGGACATGGCGTCCCCCTTCCCCGCCATGAGCGTGCCCTTGAACCCTCTCCTCCTGATCCTGCTCGCCGTTCCCGGCGTCCTCTCCCTCCTGGGGGGGCACGCAGGCTGCGGATCCACCGGAGTCCGACGATGACCCCCCGACCTGAACCCCCACACCAGGACCGAACCCGAGGCCGCCTGGTCCTGGGGATCTTCCTGATCCTCTTCGGCCTGCTCTTCCTGGCCTACCGCCTTCGGCTGCTTCCGGAGCACTTCCCCTTCGGGCTGCTCCCCGTGGACGAGCCCTGGCGGCTTTGGCCCATGATCCTGGTGGCCGTGGGGTTGGGGAAGCTGGCCACCCACGGCCTCCTCCAGGGGAAGGGGCACTTCCTCATCGGGCTCGGTGTCGCCTTCCAGGCCGTGATGCTCGAGCGGGAGGACCTGGTCGAGACCTGGTGGCCCCTCCTGTTGGTATGGTGGGGCTTGATCACCATCCTGCGCGCGCTCAATTCCCGAGTCCGTCCTGCGGTCGCCGAAGCGTCCGCGGACCCAGCGGAGCCTGCATCCCATGACTGACGCCAAGCCCACCTCCACCAGCCCGCAGCTGATCCTCGGGGCCGGCATCGTCGTCCTCGGGTGCCTCCTCTTCCTCGCCAACCTGGGGTACGTCCACGACCGGATCATCTGGAAGCTCTGGCCCCTGATCCTGGTGGCGCTTGGGCTCTCCAAGCTCTATCCCAAGCGCGAAGGCCGATCCCCGGTGGCCCCCATCCTCCTCATCACCCTTGGAAGCCTGCTCCTCCTCCACAACTTCAACATCGGTCGGATGGAGGACCTCATCGGCCCCGTGATCGTCATCGGCGTGGGCATCCTGCTCGTCACCCATGGCCTGAAGCACCA
>CAZVKM010000180.1:0-7744 GCA_964627685.1 uncultured Solibacteraceae bacterium
CGCGGGTGTCCAGGACCTGCAGGGCCAGGGAGAAGCTCCCGTTGGCGGCCCGGGCGGCCTTCATCAGCACCAGCCACTCCGCACCCGCCTGACCCCAGGCCTTGGCCTCGGGGGTGGCCGGCAGGCGATCCTTGAGCACCCCGAACACGCCGCTGTCATCGAGGTCCTTCCGGAGCACGCCCGTGAGCTCCAGCTCCACGGGCGCCCCATCGAGCCCCGTGGCCTGGGCCGGAGCCACCCCGACCACCACCTTGGCCCCGCTGGTGGCGCTGAGCACCACTTCAGAGGGCTGCTGGGCCGCAAGGCCCAGGGCGCACAGCATCACGAACAGGAAGCGGGATCGGATCATCGTTGTTCCGTAGGATGCCCCAAGCCTATCAGCAGGTTCCCCACACCCGGGCCACCGAACCTCCCATGGGGCCGGAATGCACCTGCCGCAGGCTGAACGGAAACGGGGGATTCAGTGGAGGCGCGGGATCAATCCGAGGTTGGCCTCAGGTAGGGGTAGCCGGCCCATCTCCTCCGGTCGGAACCAACCCCAGGCCAGGGCGGTGGTGGGTGGCCCCTCCACCTCCACCTGGAACGGGCGCAGCGTGACCCTCCGGTCGGGGTAGGTGTGCACGAGGGGCTCCATCGCCCGGAGTTCAAGCACCTCGAGCCCGAGTTCCTCCCGCACCTCGCGTCGGCAGGCCGCCTCCGCCGATTCTCCAGGCTCCGCCTTCCCGCCGGGGAATTCCCAGAGGCCCGGCAACACCGGATTCCCGGGCGACCGCCGCTGAAGCAGCCATCGCCCCTCCCGCCGGATCAGGGCCAGGGCCACCTCAAGGTCCCTCACCCAACCCCTCCTGGTAGGCGAGCTGCGCCAGGCGGTCGGCATAACGCCGCCGCAGGGTCTCCACCCACACCAGCTTCAGGCGCCCGTAGTTGGGCCTCAGGTCCGTCTCGATCCACCCATGCAGGGCCTTCACGGAGTGGCAGGCGTCGAGGGTCTGGATGAGGATCCCCCGAACCTGCTCGTCCGGGCGCTGGGCGGCGGCCACGGGGGCGTAGCTCAGGCGGTGCACGCTCGAAGCGCCCAGTTCACGCAGGCGCTCCTGATGTTCCTTCGTGCCGTAGCCCTTGTGCTGGCGGAACCCATAGCCGGGGACCTCCTCATCGAGGTCCGCCATGAGCGCGTCCCGGTGGGCCTTGGCCAGGATGCTGGCCGCCGCCACGGCGCAGCTGGTGGCATCGCCCTCCACCAGGAGCCGCTCGGGAAGTCCCGTCCGGGGGGCCTTGTCCCCATCCACGAACAGGATCCGAGGGGCGACGGCCACCGCCCTCACGGCCTTCCGCATGGCCGAGAGGGTGGCCTCCAGGATGTTCTCGCGGTCGATGGTGAGCACATCCGACTCCGCCACCGCCCACGCCGTGAGCACGCCCTTCAGCTCCGCCGCCAGCACCTCCCTACGCTGGGGGCTCAGCTGCTTGCTGTCGCGGGCCTCCCGGAGCACGTGCCCCCAGCGGCCCACGGCCTCGGGATCGAGGATGGCGCAGGCGGCCACCACCGGACCGGCCCAGGCCCCCCGTCCAGCTTCATCCACGCCTCCCCAGGCCACGCCGGGCGGCACATTCCCAAGGTCCCAATCGAGCGGGTTCATCCCCACCAGGGTACCCGGCCGCGAGGCCTCAGCACTGGAGCGAAAACCAGGCGATGAGCCAGGTGTCCAGGACACCCCGGAAGTGGCTCCTCGGCGGGCCGGGGTGGTAGATGGCCCGGATGGGGATGTGGGCCCAGTTCAGCCGCCAGTCGGAGGCCTTCATGGCCATCTCCATCTCGATGGCGAAGCCATTGGAGCGGAGGTCCAGCCGATCCACCACGTCCCGGCGGATCATGCGGTACCCGCTCTGGCTGTCCTCCCAGCGGACCCCCGCGATCCGCCCCAGGGTCCAGCTCCCCAGCGCATTGGTGTTCCAGCGCTTGGGGGGGATCTTGTGGCGCTCCTGGAGGCGGCTCCCGATGAGGAAATGGGCGTCGGGGTGGGCGGCGAGGTGATCCAGGAACTTCCGGAGGTCCGCCGGGTCATGCTGGCCATCCCCATCGATGAACAGGTACCAGTCGAAGGGCTCCCCGGCCAGGTGACGGATGCCGGCGCGGAGGACCTGCCCCTTCCCCCCCCCCTGCCCCGGCTCCAGCCTCAGCACCTCGGCGCCCGCGGCCCGGGCCGCGTCTCCCGTGCCATCCGTGGAGGCGTCGTCCACCACCAGCACGCGGTTCAGCCCGAAGGCGCGGAGTCCGGAGACCACACCGGCCACGTGCTCGGCCTCGTTGTGGGCGGCGATGAGGGCGTTGATCCGCACCTAACGGGCCTTCGGCGTGAGCGGGGGGAAGGGCTGGCCGGTCCAGGCCTGGAAGGCCGCCTTCTGGGCCTCGCTGGCCAGCGGGTTCGGCTGGACGCGCACGGATCGGCGCGGGTCCTCCACGATCTTCACCGGCACCGTCTTCACCCGGCCGCGATCCGAGCAGGTGACCTCCACCGTGGCCCCGACCCCGGCATCCGCGAGTCGCTTCCGGACCTCGGTCCCCGTGGCCGTGCGCCACCCGCCCACCGCCAGGATCTCCACGCCATGACCGAGCCCCGCCGCCACGGCTGGAGAGCCGGGGAGGACGTTCTGGACCAGGGCCGGATCGGGCTGCCCCGGTGCGGACATGCCGAAGACGAGGCCCGTGAAGGCCCGGGCCCGTGCGACCGCCTCGGGATCCTTCAGGTCCTCGGGCGACAGGATCTCCCAGGGCCCCTTGGCTTCGAGCTTCAGCCCGAAGGCCTGCTCGATGGGCGCGGGATCGAGGGGGGCCTTGCCGGTGATGTGGGCGTTCCAGAACGGGGCCGGGTCCTGGCCGCTGAGGAGGCGGTAGGCCTCCCGCACATCGGCGTCCGTGAGGCCCTTCGTCCCACGCGTCTTCCAGAGGTGCTGGAAGAGGTGCTCCAGGCCCCGGGCCCCGCCGCTGTGCAGGCGGAGGTTCGCGTCCATGAGCCACCCGACCACCTCGCCCTTGTCGTAGTACCCCACCGTGCTGTTGGGGGTGAACTCATGGGGCTTGTACTGGCGGATCCAGGCGTCGAAGCTGCTCTCCTCCAGCGTCTGTTCCTCCCACCCCGGCCGCTGGAGCTGCTGGGTCCAGACCGTGCCGAGGTTCTTCGCCACGAAGGACCATGGCACCGCGCCGGAGCGCATGGCGAGCACATGCTCCATGTAGCTGGTGAAGCCCTCGTGGAACCAGAGCATGCGGGAGTAGTTCTCCTGGCCGTAGTCGAAGGGCCCGAGCACGGGGTCATGCATGTGCTTCACGTTCCACACGTGGAAGAACTCGTGCGCCACCAGCTCGAACAGCCCGTGGTACCCCTCGGCCCGATCGAACCGGAAGCTGTCGCTCAGCAGGCTGGTGCTGGCCTTGTGCTCCAGGCCCCCGCCCCCCTTCGGGGAGAAGGTGAGGAGGAAGACGTATCGCTGGAAGGGGAAGCCGCCGAAGAGCTTGCCGGCCTCCGCCACGATGGCCCGGGTCCCCTCCACCATCCGCGCCTCGTCCCCGTTGTGGGGGCCGTGGAGGGCCATCTCGAAGCGGGCGCCGAGGACCTCGAAGGTGTGGAGGCGGAAGGGGCCCACCTCGAAGGGGCTGTCGACCAGCTCATCGAAGTCGGTGGCGTGGAAGGCCCCGCCGTCCGGCTGCAGGCCCGTGGCCACCTGCCACCCGTCCGGGAAACCCTCGAACCGCACGGACCAGGGGCGGTCCTTTCGTCCCTCGGGGACCATGAAGGTCGCCGCGGGGATGATCTGCGCATGGGTGCCATCGATGTGGTTGGTGCGGACCGTGAGCTCGTTCCCGTAGATGCGGTAGCGGAGCACATGGCCGGACTTGGAGGGAGGCAGGGACCAGCGCTGCTTGTCCAGTTTCGTGGGGAGGGGGGTCTCCCCGGCCTGGGTCACGAGCCGCACCCGATCCACGAAGCGCGCGTAGTCACGCACCAGGTAGGAGCCCGGTGTCCAGGTCGGCAGGGCCACGGTCGCCCCCTTGCCGGTGAGCTCGGCGGGCAGGTGCAGCTCCACTTCCACCTGGTGCTGGCCCAGGTCCAGGGGCCGAACCACCGCCACCACGGGGGCGGGGGATTTCCGGGGCTGGGCCATCAGGGCACCTCCAAGCAGGCATAACCAAGCGGATGCAAGCGCGTGGCGCATGCCCATGGGGATCGGAGCCTCAGCCGCGGAGGCCGCGGAGCCAACGCCGGACGGCCCATCGCAGCTCTGCCTCGTCGATCACGTACTCGGCATGGCGGATGCGCTCTTCCATCAGGGCGCCGAAGATCCCCGTGAAGATCATCATCTCCTTGCGGGCCTGGTCGAACTCGATCCCGAAAGCCTGGTGGATGAAGCGGCCCACGGGCGCCACGGTGCGCTCCACCAGCGGCATGAGGTCCCGGAACCCGCTGTCGGGGCTGGGCACGGCGATGGAGCGAAGCACGAACCCGGTGAATTCCGGGGTCTCCATCAGGAGGTTCACGTACCCGCGGGCGATGTGGAACGCCGCTTCCTCCACGGCCGTCTCGTCGGGCTTCGGCGCCTGCAGCACGGGGGCGACCACGGCCTCCATGCGGTGCTCCAGCACGGCGTGGGCCACGAGGCAGAGCTGCCGGAAGAGCCCCTCCTTGCTTCCGAAGTGATAGTAGAGGGTCGGCTTGGAGACCCCGGCCTCCTCGGCGACCTCGCGGACCTGCACCCCGTCGTAGCCCTTGGACGCGAAGTGGGTGAGGGCCACCAGCAGCAGGGTGGCCTTGAGGTCGCCCTGTTTGGCCAGCCGATCCAGGGCATCCCGGAACCCCATGCCCTCGTGGACCCAAAGGGCCTCGGGGCTGAACACCGGCGTCATCTCATGGGGGTTGTGGGGGCTGTAGGCGGCCATCGGGACGGACATCCTCTCGGGGGTAATCCCCCATCTTACCCCGGGTTTCCCCCGATCAATGGACGGCCGACCTCCAGGAAAGGCTGGCGACCACTTCGGCTTCCCGGTCGAGCCACCAGTCCAGGCGGGCCCGGGTCTCGGGGAACCGATCCTCGGCGATGCGGAGGTAGGTCAGGGCATGGCCTGCCTCGCACCGCTCCAGCTCCAGCAGGAAGTCGAGCCAAGTGGGATTCCCCAGCTCGGGATGGGCCCGGGCGGCCTGTTCGATGAGCCAGAGCCGCTCGCAGCTCCGTGCCTCGATGAGGCTGGCGATGAGCAGGCGGTCGAGCAGGGGGTCGGCCCCCCGGTCCCGGTCCTTGGCGGCCAGCAGGCCCTGGGCATGCCGGTTGCCCTGATCGGGCTTCAGCGGCCATCCAAACCCATCCAAAGCCTCCAGGACCCGGCGGAAGTGGTTGGCCTCCTCTTCGGCCAGGCGGGCCAGCAGGAGGGCGGGACGGGCCTCGTGAGGGAAGGCATGGACCAGGGAGAGGGCCGTGAGCACCGCCTTCTTCTCGTTGTGCGCGTGATCCGAGAGCAGGCCCGCGGGGTCCGCCAGGGCCGCCTCCGCCCAGGCGGCCGGGGTCCAGGCCCGAAGGGGGAGCGGTGGCTTGAAGGTCACAGGCGCCCCAGCTTCAGGAAGACCTCGCGCCAGGCCTCGGGCAGGGCCGCCGCATCCCCCTGGATGGTGGCCTCATCCCCGCGCACGAAGGGGCCGGTCCGCCCCTCCGCCCCGCGGTCGGAGACGTTCCGGAGGGTGGCCTCCGCCAGGGGGAGGAAGCCGCGCCCGGGCAGGGCCACGCCCCGCTCCGCCAGCAGGGCCTGCGCGCCGAGCCAGAGGGTGGCCGCATGCCCGGAGGTCAGCACCGCACAGGCGTGGTAGAGGGACCGGAGCCCGGGATCCAGGTGGAAGGGGAGGAACCCGAGGTCCTCGAAGGCGGTGCACAACCAGGCCGGGGGACCACCGTCCAGGGCGAGCGGAGTGCCCCGCCATTCCCGCGCCACCCCATCGAAACTCGTGAGCGGGTGGAGGCCCGGAACCCCCTCGATCACCAGGCTCCCGCTCAGGTGGGCGCAGCGTCCGGGAAAGGCCTGCGCGAGCCCCGCCACGGCCCGGTCCGGCACGGCCAGCAGGACGAAGCCCTCGGGCCGCGCCTCATGAGGGAGCAGGTCCACGCGCTCGCCTCCCCAGGCCGCGGCCAGGGCCCTGCCGGCCTTGCCCCGCCCGAGGATCGAAAAGCGCTTCGCCATCCCATCAGCATGGGACAGTACAGTGTCCGGATGGAATGGGCGCTCCCTCCCGCGGTCTCCTGGCCGCGCTTCCTCCGGATGCTCCGGAAGGCCGATCCCCCCCGGGGGTGGCTGGAGGAGGCCGCCGCCCTGCCCGACCTGCGGAAGCGCCCCCTCCTGCTGCGCTGGATCGCCCAGCATCCCAAGGCCCCCGCCCACCTCAGGGTCCGCCTCCTGGGGCGCCTGCCCTGGCGGGGCCTGGCCTCCATCGCCCTCGACGCCTCCGCCCATCCCCAGGCCCGGGCCCAGGCCACCGAGCGGCTCCAGGCCCTCTGGCCGGTGCTGAGCCTGGGCGAGCGCCGCAGCTTGGCCCCCCTCGCCCCGCGGCCCCTCTGGCCCCTGATCTGGCGCACCCCGGATCCGGGCGTGCTGGGCCACCTCCTCAGGCATCCGCAACTCTCGCTCGAAGCCCTGCTCAGCCTCGTCCAGAGGCCCCTCCGCCCCTGGCACCTCGAAGCCCTGGTGGGTTCCCCCTGGGTGGGCGCGGCCCCCCTCTCGCACCACGTGCTCCGCCTCCTGGACCTTGGGCTCCAGGAGGGGGTGGAGGGACTCGTGCTGGGGCATGGCGCCCCCTGGATCAAGGCCCTGGAGCCCACCGAGCGCCTCCTGGCCGCCGCCCACCTCGGCCATCCGGCCCTGCGCCGGGCCTGCAGGACTTGGGCCGTGCCGGCCCTTCCCGAAGAGTAGAGGCATGGCCGACGCCCCCACCCAGGACCCCCGCCCGCGGCTCCAGGCCGAGGTCGACGCGCTCCGTCTGGCCCTGGATCGCCTGAGCAGCGGCACGCCCCTGCCCGAGTTCCTCGCTGAGCTCTGCCTCGGCCTGGAGCGGATGCTCGGAGACGGCCACTGCACGGTGCTGCTCCTGGACGCGGATGGGCTCCACGTGCGCCATGGGGCCGGGCCCACCCTGCCCGAGGCCTACCTGGCCCTCATCGATGGGCTCCCCATCGGTCCCCAGGCGGGATCCTGCGGCACGGCCATGTACCGGAGGGCCCGGGTGGTGGTGGAGGACATCGCCACGGATCCCCTCTGGGAGCCCTACCGCGAAGCCGCCCGGCCCTTCGGCCTGGCCGCCTGCGCCTCCCTCCCCCTGCTCGACGCCCTAGGCGCCCCCCTGGGGGCCTTCGCCCTCTACCATTCGGAGCCGGGTCCCTTCCCGGAGGCGGATCTCGCCCTCCTCGAGCAGTTCACCGAGGCCGCGGCCCTGGCCATCCGCATCGCCAAGCGGGAGGAGCGCCTGCGGGGGGAGGAGCTGAGGCACCGGGCCCTGGTCGAGCAGGCGGGCGACGGCATCTTCTACTTCAACGCCGAGAGCGGTCGGATCCTGGAGACCAACCGCGCCTTCCGGGAGATGCTGGGGTACGCCCCCGGGGACCTGGAGCGCCTCACCATCTTCGAGTTGGCGGCTCATGAGCCCGAGTCGGTGCGGGCCAACATCCGCCGGGTCGTCGCCGCCGGGGCCCACACCATCGGGGAACGGAA
>CAZVKM010000181.1:0-7615 GCA_964627685.1 uncultured Solibacteraceae bacterium
ATCTCGAAGCTGGTGCGGGTGCGGGTGCTGTTCTCGAAGAACAGGTTCACCACGAGCTTCTTGCGGAGGGCGGGCACGATCTTGATGTCGGTCCGCTCGCAGACCTCCTCAAAGGCCCGGGCCTGGTCCAGCAGGGCCGTGATGTCGCGGGGCTCCAGGGGCTCGATGCCCAGGAGGTGCTTGTGGGGGAAGACGTAGCGCTCGGTGCTCATGGGGTGCCTATGTTCGCCAAGGGGGTCGGATCAGCCGCGGGTCTCGAGGAAGACGCCGTCCTCCCCGTCCAGTTCCTTCACCTTCACGCTCACCCGCTGACCTTCGCCCACGGGCAGGGTGACGGCGGCGAAGTCGGCCTGGATGGGCAGCTCCCGGCCGCCACGATCCACCAGCACGGCCAAACGCACGGTCTTGGGGCGGCCGTGGTCCAGGAGGGCGTCCAGGGCCGCGCGGATGGTTCGGCCCGTGAAGAGCACGTCGTCCACCAGGAGGATGGTGCGGTCCTTCAGGGTGAAGGGGATCTCGGTGGGGCGGACGATGGGGACCCCCACCAGCTCCGTGAGGTCGTCCCGGTAGAGGGTGATGTCCAGGGCCCCCACGGGGACCTCGCGGCCCAGGGCCTTGCCCAGGTGGGCCCCCAGGCGCTCGGCCAGGGGGAGCCCCCGGCTCCGGATGCCCAGCAGCACCAGGCTGTCCTGCCCCAGGCGCTGGGCCACGTCCCCCGCCAGCCGCTGGAGGGCGGCCTCCATCTGGGCGGGATCGAGGGGGCATGGGCCGGTCATGGAGCCTCCGGAAGGGTGCGTCAACCCTCAGTCTATCAAGGCCTCCGGGCCCCTGTCCCGCCTCCCTCCCGGGACCCAGGGGGAGGCCGGGACCACACCGGGCTTGAGCGGATGGGCAAAAACACCATTTTTCAAGTCCAGGCCGGGGTTCACCGATGCCCGGATCGAGGAATCGCATGACCCAGAACCGCCGCAGCTTCCGCCGAGTCCCCCTGGACGCCACCGTGGGCTTCCGGGAGCTCAGCTTCCATAAGGGGGGCGAAGCCGAGATGGCCCACTACAAGGACGTGTCGGGAGGGGGGTTGCTCCTCGAGAGCGCCCATGAGGTGACCCTCGGCACCCTCCTGAAGCTCGAGATCCGGGTGCCGGGCTGGGGGAAGCATCAGGAACGCTTCGGCACCCCGGCCGAGAACGACCTCCGCCCCCTGGTGGCCCTGGGGGAAGTGGTCCGGGTGGAAAAGATGGACACCGGCCATTTCGAGCTGGGAGTGAAGTTCTGCAATGTGTATCCCGATGACCTTGCATCCCTGATGCGATTCGTGGACGCCCTGTCCGCCCAATCCGAAGCTCACTAAGCCCCGCTTTCCCTGGAGGTTCCCTTGAAGATCCTGGTGGTTGACGACTCCTCGACCATGCGTCGCATCATCATCAACACGCTGGGCCGCATTGGCTACAGTGACGTCGTCGAGGCCGAAAACGGCAAAGGCGGCCTGGAGAAGCTGGGCCAGGGCGGCGTGGAGATGATCATCACGGACTGGAACATGCCCGAGATGGACGGGCTGGAGTTCGTGAAGGCGGTGCGCGGCCAGAACCCGGGCATTCCCATCCTCATGGTGACGACGAACGCCGCCAAGGAGGACATCGTGGAAGCCCTCCAGGCCGGCGTGAACAACTACGTGGTGAAGCCCTTCACCCCCGAGACCCTGAAGGAGAAGATCGAATCCCTGCTCGGCTGAGCGGGGTCGATCCTCGCCCATTTCCAGGGAGGGAATCATGGACCAGTCGGAGATCGATGCCCTCCTCGCCGGCGGTGGCGGCAAAGGGCCCAAGAAGGGGAAGGGCAAGGCGGAGGCTCCGGCCAAGCCCGAGCCCCACATCCCCGAGCATGCCGTGCACGCCCCCAAGGTGGAGGCCATTCCGGAGACCGCGCCGAAGCGGGACACCGGGGGCCATGTCATCTCCGAGATCGACACGGTCACGGCCGTCACCGAGCGGGAGAGCAACAAGGTCATGGACCAGCTGGACCAGATCGGTCAGCTGGTGGGTCGGCAGCAGCAGCTGATCACGGAGCTCATGAAGGTGGAGGCCTCCCAGGCGCCCGGTGTGCAGCAGGCGCTCCACGAGATCATGAGCAGCGGCAAGGCCATCCAGGACAAGGTCTTCGAGGCCATGGACCTGATGCAGTTCCAGGACATCACCCGGCAGAAGCTCGAGCGGATCGTCTTCCACCTCAGACAGATCCACGACTACATCATCGACCTGCTGGGCACCGGGGAGCGGGGCGAGGCGCGTCAGCTCTCCATCAGCCGCACCATCGCCACCACGGGAACCACGCCGGACGAGAACAAGGACCACGCGGATTCCGTCATCGAGGCGTTCAAGCAGCAGCAGAAGAAGGACTGACCCATGGCCGTCGCCGACACCCAGGCCAAGCTCGCCAACGACCTGGTCCCCTCGGGCCAGCTCGTCACCTTCGTGCTGGACGCCGTGGAGTTCGGCATCGACATCGACCGCGTGCAGGAGATCACGCCCCGCACCGACATCTGCCCCGTCCCGGGAGCGCCCAGCTTCATCCTGGGTGTGATCAACCTGCGGGGCATGATCATCCCCGTCATCGACAGCCGCCGGCGGTTCCACCTTCCGGAGGCCGCGCCGACCTCCAGGACGCGCATCATCGTGCTCAACCTCGCCGGGGAGCCCACGGGCCTCCAGGTGGATGCCGTGAGCGAGGTGGTGCGTCTCGAGGATCACACCCTCCGGGAGACGCCGCCCCTCGTGGCGGGCATCCAGGCGGAATACCTCGCTGGCATGGTCACCGTGGGGAAGCGGCTCATCACCCTGATCCACCTCCACAAGCTCCTGGACAGCAGCGAGTTCCAGGAGCGGGAGGCCCTGCACCAGGACGCGCTCTCCATGGGCACCGGCCTGGGCGGGGACATGGGGCTGAACGAGGAGGAGATTAGCGAGGATCGCGCCTTCGTCACCTTCTCCCTTGGGGATGAGAGCTTCGGCATCGCCCTGGAGCAGGTGGAGGAGATCCTAGAGATCCCATCGATCACCAAGGTGCCCGACGCCCCGGACTACGTGCTGGGGGTGATCTGCCTCCGGGAGCAGGTGCTCCCCCTCGTGGACGTCACGCAGATCCTAGCCGTGCAGGGCGTGGGGGGGGATCGCAAGCCCGAGATGGTGGTGCTCGTGAGCTTTGGCGAGACGGCCATCGGCGTCGTCGTGGATCGCATCCAGGAGATCTTGCGGGTGGCTCCTTCAGAGCTGCTGCCTGCGCCCCAGACGCTCTCGGAGACCGAATCGGACCACCTGGAGGGGGTCATCCTCCGGGGCGAGCGCATGGTGGGCCTCCTCAACGTCATGCGCATCATCACCGGAGACGACCAAGCCAAGATCGCCGCCCTCGGACAGGGCCTGGGGGTAAGGGATTCCAAGGCCTCCGAGGTGGTGGAGCACGAGGAGCTGGTGGTCTTCCAGTTGGGCGCCGAGCGCTACGCCATGAAGCTGCGGGAGGTCCGCGAGGTGATCATGGTAGGCCAGATCACCCCCGTTCCCCGCGCACCCCAGTTCGTGGAGGGGGTGCTGAACCTCCGGGGCGAGGTGATGCCGGTGATCGATCTCCGCTCACGCTTCGGACTGGAGCGGGCCGAGCGGAACCGGCTCACGAGGATCCTCATCTGCGCCATCGGCGGGGTGTGGACCGGGATGGTGGTGGACGCCGTGGATGAAGTGCGCCCAGTGGAGAAGCGTGCCTTCGAAGATCCGCCGCGCCTGTCGGCCGCCTCCGGAAACCGCTACATCGAGAAGGTGGCCCGGGTGAACGAGGGGATGATCTTCCTCCTCCAGGTCCAGGACCTTCTCACCGACGCCGAGGCCCATCAGCTCCAGGGCCTCCAGGGCGCCAGCCGGAAAGGGTGATCCATGAGCGACTTCGCCCTCGACGATCCCAGCTTCTACGAAGACTTCATCACCGAAGCGAACGAGCACTTCGAGCAGATCGAGTCGAACTTCCTTGCCCTCGAGGAGTCCCCGGGCGACCTGGACCTCCTCAACGCCATCTTCCGATCGGTGCACACGATCAAGGGGGCCAGCGGCTTCC
This sequence comes from uncultured Solibacteraceae bacterium, assembly GCA_964627685.1. Classification (GTDB taxonomy): domain Bacteria; phylum Acidobacteriota; class Holophagae; order Holophagales; family Holophagaceae; genus JAFDVN01. Next base: position 4,102 of record CAZVKM010000181.1, read on the forward strand.
TCGGCCTGAACAAGATCCAGAACCTCGCCCACATCGGCGAGAACGTGCTCGACGACCTCCGCAAGGGGCGGATGAAGCAGACCGATGAGGTGACGGACCTGCTCTTCGAGACCACGGACCTGCTCAAGGTCCTGGTGAACGACGTCTCCGTGCAGATCCGGAAGAGCGGCAAGCCCGAGGATCCGGACACCGCGGACCTCATGGCGCGCCTGGAAGCCCTTCGCACAGGAGGGGGTGGCGCTCCGGCCGGGGGGGCCGTCCAGGCCTCCTCGGGGCCCGTGACCATCGCCTGGCCCGCGGAACTCCGGGGCCTCAGCGAGCAGGGGCGGAACGCCGCCGTGGGCCCGGTGGGCGCGGGGAAGCCCGTCCTGGCGGTGCGTTTCGAGCTGGATCCGGGCGTCTACCGGTCCCACTTCAAGCCCTTCTCGGTGCTCCAGATGGTGGAGCTCGTGGGACGGCTGCTGCACAGCGAGGCCCTGATGAAGGGCCCGGTGGACCTCCACTCCTTCGAGCCGGAGGAATTCCACTTCGACCTGGTGCTGCTCATCGAGCTCAGTGAATCCATGGAGGGGGTTGAGAAGATCTTCAAGCCCCTGAACAGCCATGCGAAGGTGCACTACCAGCTCCTGGGCAGCGAGGCCGCTCCCGAGGGGATGGAAGCCCAGGCCGAGGAGATCCATGCCGCTTCGGGCCCCGTGGGGGAACCCGGGGAGGCGGAGGACCGACGGAAGGGCGGGCGGCGGAACTCGGACGAGGCCTCCAAGGGCGGGGCCGACTCCACCATCCGGGTGAGCCAGAGCAAGCTCGACCACTTCATGAACATCGTGGCCGAGCTGATCATCAGCAAGACGATGATGCACCACCTCATCGAGCGCCTCGCCGCCTCCGGTCTCAACCCCGAGGCGATGGAGCTCACCAAGGAGCTGGCCCACGCCGCGGTCTATCTGGATCGCGTGAGCAAGGACATCCAGGCCTCCGTGCTGGGCATCCGCATGGTGCCCGTGAAGACGGTCTTCTCGAAGTTCCCGCGCATGGTCCGGGACCTTGCCAAGGCCAGCGGCAAGAAGATCGAGCTGCAGATGACCGGCGAGGACACCGAGATCGACAAGAGCATCATCGAGGAGCTCGGGGATCCCATGATCCACCTCATCCGGAACTCGGCCGACCATGGCATCGAGATGCCGGACCTCCGGGCCAAGGGGGGCAAATCCGAGACCGGCACCGTGGTGCTGCGCGCCCGCCATGAAGGCGACTCGGTGGTCGTGGAGATCGAGGATGACGGCAAGGGCATCGATCCCGGGATCATCAAGGGCAAGGCCCTCGAGAAGGGGCTCATCAGCCAGGAGCGCCACGACACCATGACCGATGAGGAGGCGGTGGACCTGATCTTCCTCCCGGGCTTCAGCACGGCGGCCAAGATCACCGACATCAGCGGCCGCGGCGTGGGCATGGACGTGGTCCGGAGCAACGTGCGGAAGCTGAATGGCAGCGTGAGCGTGCGGAGCCAGGTGGGCCGGGGCAGCATCTTCACCATCAAGCTCCCGCTGACCCTGGCCATCATCGATGCGCTCCTGGTGCGCACCGGTGAGCAGGTGTTCGCCATCCCCGGCACCGCCGTGGAGGAGACCCTCATCATTCCCCCGGCCACACTCTCCCATCTGACACGCAGGAAGGCCATCAACCTCCGTGGGGAAGTGCTGGGCGTGAGCGAGCTCAAGGAGCTCCTCCGCTTCCAGGGCGGATCGGCCGTTCCCGAGGAGGAGGGGCTCAGCATCGTCGTGATCACCGCGGCCGGCCGGCGGATGGGCGTCATCGTGGACACCTTCGTCCGCCGCCAGGAGGTGGTGATCAAGCCGCTCGCCCCCTACCTGGCCAGCCTGCCGGGCATCAGCGGTGCGTCCATCCTCGGGGATGGCGGGGTGGTGCTGATCCTGGATCCCCTGGAGCTCATCCAGCTGGCGGTGCAGGAGGCCCGATGACCCAGGCCCTCCTGGCCCCAGGCGGCGCACTTCAGGGCTCCCAGGATGAGGGCCTGCCCAGGAAGTTCATCGCCTTCCGGGTGCAGGACCGCCCCTACGCGCTCCCCCTGGAGCGGGTGGCGGAGATCGTGCCCTGGCGGGAGCTGAACAAGCTGCCCCACATGCCCCGAGGGGTCGAGGGCATCCTGGACCTGCGGGGCCGGGTGATCCCGGTGGTGAGCCTGCGGGCCCGGATGGGCCTGCCGCCCCTGGCCACCCAGGTGGGCTCCTTCATCCTGGTGCTGGACCTCGAGGGTCCCTCCGTCGCCATCCAGGTGGATGGGGTGGAGAGCGTCGTCACCGCCCAGCCGGAGGAGCGGCTCCCCAGCAGCCGCCTGCTGGCGGGCATGGAGGGGGCCTGGGTCTGCGGCTTCATCCTGCTGAACGGCCGGGTCGTGGCCGAGCTGGATGCGGGCCTGGTCTCCGCCTTGGGCCATGTGAAGGGGAGGGGCACCGAGGTGCTGGCCTCCCTCTCCCTCGAGCAGCGCATGGACGAGAGCCTGCAGAAGCTCATCGCCATGGCCCCCGGGAAGGAAGAGGGTGGCACCCGCCGGGTGATCCCCCAGATCGAGGAGAGCCTCCGCTTCACCGAGCAGGAGATGGACAAGGTGCTCCAGCGCGTGGAGGCCATGCTGAGCTTCACGGATGGGATCTTCCAGCAGCTGACCTTCCTCAAGCAGGAGGCCTCCCTCGGGCACCTGAAGGGCCAGGAGGCCAAGATCGCCGAACTGGAGCGGGCCGGTCAGGCCATCCAGGACTCCGTGTTCGAGCTCATCAACACGGTCCAGTTCCAGGACATCGCCCGGCAGAAGCTGGAGCGGGTGCTCTCCCACCTGAAGGGGATGCAGGGGGTGCTGGCGGTCCGCCTGAGGGACCAGGGCCACCTCTGAACCCAGGCCCCACCGCGGTGCGCCGCGGGACGGGGGATCCCGCTGGAGCCGGGGGCCCGGCCGGGGCACAATGGAGGATTACCTCCGGAGGACCCTGTGGGCGCCCCCCTCGTCGAGATCCGTCACCTGAAGCAGCACCTGGGCGAGACCGTCGCCCTCCGGGGCTGGGTCCGCAATGCCCGCACCTCCAAGACCCGCTTCGTGGAGCTGCGGGATGGCAGCGGGTTCGTGCAGTGTGTCGTGGGCGCCGCCGAGGCCGACGAGGCCAGCTACGAGCTGGCGGGGCGGCTCACCCAGGAGTGCTCCATCAAGCTCGTGGGCGAGGTGAAGGCCCACCCCAAGACCGGGGAGCCCGAGATCCTGGTGAAGTCCCTGGAGCTGGTGGGCGGAAGCGTCGACTTCCCCATCACCCCCAAGGAACATGGGATCGAGTTCCTCATGGACAACCGCACCCTCTGGCTGCGCTCCAAGCGCCAGTGGGCCATCCTCCGCATCCGGCACACCATCTCCAAGGCCATCCGCGACTTCTTCGATGGCGACGGCTTCACCCTGCTGGACGCCCCCATCCTCACCCCCATCGCCTGCGAGGGAACCTCAACCCTCTTC
>CAZVKM010000182.1:0-7593 GCA_964627685.1 uncultured Solibacteraceae bacterium
TCCGCCGCTGGGGGGACGGACGCATGCTGCCCTTGGGCGACCTGCGGGAGCCCATGGCGAGCGCCGCCCGGGCCCATGCCCTGGTCGTCACCCGATCCCACCGGGTGGAGGATCGCGGCGCCCTCGAAGCCTGGTGGGCCCGTCATGGATCCGGCGGCCCCATCTTCTGGCTGGACTTCAAGATCACGGCCCTCCGGGAGTGGCAGAGCGGCGCGCGCATCCCCCTGCCCCGCCCGGAGCTCCACCCCGCCTTCGCCTGGTGCGGTCTGGGCCACCCGGAGGCCTTCCACCGGGACCTGGCGCAGGCCGGGCTGCGCCTGGTGGGCACCCGCGCCTTCCCGGACCACGCCGTTCCCAGCTCCCGGCAGCTGGCGGGCCTCTCCCTCGAAGCCCAGGGCCTGGGGGCCCGCCTGCTCATCTGCACGGAGAAGGACGTGGTGAAGCTCCAAGCTCCCCAGGCCGCCCTGCTGCGCCAGCCCCTCTGGGTGGCGGAACAGGGCGTCGCCGGGGGCGAGGCCCTGCTCGCCTGGGTCCAGGCGCGCTTGGACGCCCTCACATCTCCTTGAGGCCCTTGTTCTTCGGAGGGGCCGGCTCCTCCTTGGCCCCCACCTTGTCCAGGCGATCCAGGCTCCGGCTCCGCTCCGCCTCGATCTGATCCGTCTCCTCCACCAGCCTCGGCGTGAGGAAGATGGCCAGCTCGGTGTGCTTCTTCTCCTTCTCCCGTTTCGTGAAGAGGGAGCCGATCCAGGGGATCTTGCGGAGGAAGGGGATGCCGCGATCGTCCTCCCCGTCCCGGGCCTTGATGATGCCGGCGAGCACGAGCGTCTCCCCGGCCCGCATGCGCACCACGGTGTCCAGGTCGCGACGGTCCACCACCGGGAGGGTGGCGCTGGCCAGCAGGTTCCCGGCGGAGTCCTTCACATTGGTGCTGCGCACGGTCACCACCTCGCTCACGGAGGGGTTCACCGCCAGGGTGATCATGCCGTCATCCCCCACCTGGGGTTGGATGTCGAGCACGATGCCCACGGGCACCACGAGGGGGGTCACCGTCGTCGTGATGATGGGCGCGCCGGTGCCACCACTGGGGGTCACCTGGCTGTTCTGGAGGAAGTAGGCCTCTTCACGGACGACGCGGAGGATGGCCTTCTGGTTGTTCAGGGTGGAGATGCGCGGGCTGCTCAGCACCTGCAACCGGCCATCCCGGGCCAGGGCCGAGAGGGCGGCGTTCACACGCTGGTTGTCCACCACGAGCCGGAAGACGCCCTGGGCCGTCTCGAGGTTGGTGTTGAGCGTCTCACCCGTGGTGAAGGTGCCGCCGATGTTGGTGCCCACGCCCAGGCCCGAGCTGGTCCCGGCGCTGAGGATGGCCTTCTGCCAGTCCACGCCCACCTGGCTCTCCTTGCCCAGGGTGACCTCCACGATGCGGGCCTCCAACTGCACCTGGCGGCGGGTGCGCCGGCGGAGCTGATCCAGGTACTGCTCGACCCGCCGATGGGTGCTCGGCTCGGCACCCACCACCACCAGGCCGCTCTCCGGATGGATGATGAGGGTCTTGCCGTCCTTGGTGAGGGCCTTGGAGCTCGGAGCCTTCAGGCCCTCACCCCCGGCGCTGCCTTCCTCCGCGGCACTGGGCTCCCCGAACACGATGGTGGAGAGCCCCATGAGCAGCTCGCTCCAGGGATCGAAGGCGTTCCCGGCCATGAGGCTCGACTGGTAAGCCGAGGAGGATCCCCCGCTCCCGGAACCTCCACCGGAGCTGCCGCTGCCACCCCCGGAGCCCCCGGAGCCACCACCACTGCCGCTGGACACCTGGATGGTCTGCCCCGAGGCGTTCACGGAGAACGTCTTCGCCCCGCCCCGACGCAGGGCCAGCTGGTCCACCTGGTAGAAGCGCATGCCTCCATCGGCTTTATGGATGTGCAGCGTACGGCCCTTCCTCGTGGAGGCCAGCCCGAGGTTCGGCAGCACCTGATCCAGGAGCTCCTCGAGGGTGACGGCCTTGAGGTCCAGGCCCTTGATCCGGGTCTCGACGCCGGGATCGAAGCTGAGGTTCAGGTCGGTCCCCTCGGTGGCCGCGCGCAGCACGTCCTTGAGGTCCGCCTCGCGCACGGAGAGGGTCACCCGCCGCGGCCCCTCCTGCTGGGCCAGGAGGCAGAGGGAGATCATCGGGATGACCAGGGGGCGTAGGCTCACGGGCCCTCCTTCGGAGCGGGGTGGATGGGCTTCACTTCGGTGCCGCGGGGACTCTGGAGCTCCACGGCGCGGGGCTGGATGCGCCGCACCCGCCAGGGGGCCTGGTCCAGGGGCTGCTGCTCCCGGTAACCGACGCCGTCGATCCAGACCCGCCGCCCCTCGGGCAGCTGGATGAGGATGTCCGGATCCGGAGCGGCGAGGCCCGGAGGCCCCTCCTGCCCTTCGGCGGCGGGCCGGGGGCGCTCCTTCGGGGTCCACACCCGCGGACCCACCAGGCGGAGGGCCTCGGAGCCCCCGTCCTGGAGCATGGAGGCGGACAGCACCCCCCGGGCCTGGCTGTCGAGGGACTCCAGCCGGTTCAGGTCGCCGGGCACCACGGCCAGGGGCTTCAGGTCATCCCAGAGACCACCGGGGCCCTCGGAGACCGCGGCCACCGGCGTCGGGCCCGGCGTGGGGGCCGGGGCTTCCGCGGAGGGCACCTGGGGCGGGTCCGTCGGAGTCGAGACCGGGGTCGGCTTGGGGCCGGCGAAGGCCTGGTAGTTGTACCAGCCCACCGCCCCCACTCCCAGGGCCAGCAGGGGCAGGAGCCAGAGCTTGTTCCGTTCCACGAAGCTCATGGCGTGCCCCCCGTCGGCGCCGGAGGGAGGGGATCCAGCACGAGGTTCCGCAGCCAGAGGGCCTGGACGCGCCGCTCCTGGGTGCGCTCCCACCGGAGCCCCACGGGCTCCAGGAGCGGCTCCACCCGCGGCACCCGCTGGAGGGCCGCGAAGAGCTGGTCGGGGGCGCCGAGGATGCGGGCTTCCATCACCCAGGCCCGCAGCTCACCGGGCCCGCTGAGGCCCGCCGGCAAGGCCGGGGGCGGCAGCGCCCCGGGCAGGCTGAAGCTCGCCTGGATGGGATCCCAGCTGGAGCGCACCCCCTCCAGGTTCACGCCCACGGAGCTCCACTGCCGCTGCAGCAGGCTCACCACCCGATCGTAGTGGGCGAGCTTGGCGCGGTCCCCCTCGATGACCGGGATCCGGCGACGCCAGGGCGAAGCGGGATCCAGGAGCACCTGCTTCTCCTCCGCGGAGAGGGGCTGGTAGTTCGGAAGGTCGTGGATCTCCCGGTCCGCGGCCTCGATGCGGGCGTTGAGGGCCTCCAGCCGACGCTGGGCCGGCGTGACGACGAGGAAGTAGAAGGCCACCGGCAGCACGAGCAGCACAAAGGCGAAGAAGACCCGCTCGGAGGGACGGGTGGGCGACATCATGGCGCGCTCCCTTCCAGGGTGAAGCGGGCCACGGCCTGGCGATCGAGCCTCGCCTCGGCCTCATCCCGGCGATCGAGGATCTGCACATCCCGCATGGGTTCCAGCTTCAGGCCCTTGAGGGTCTGGAGCCGCCCCAGGTAGACAGCCAGGGGGCCCACCGCGAAGGCGGGGTCCGTGAGGGCGGTGCCCTGGACGGAGAACCGGTGGCGGAGGGGGTCCCCCGGGACCTGCTGCACCTCGACCTTCTCCAGGGCCACGCCCTCGGGGGCCTCCAGCAGCAGGGCCCCCAGCCGCCCGAGGGAGGCCAGGGCTTCCGCCTGACGCATCTCCGCCAGGCGCAGGCGGATGAGCGGCACGCGCGCCCCCACCACTTCATGGCGCTGGGCCTGGAGGGCCTTGCGCTGAGCGAGCGTGGCCTCCATCTGATCCGCATCCACCGCCCGCTGGCGCTCGGCCCACCGGAGCCAGACCCACCCGGCGACCATGAGGCCGAGGACGAGGACGGAGGCGCTCCAGAGCACCACCCGGGCGAAGCGCCGGGCCTGGGCCTCGAGGATCTCGCCGGGCACCAGGTTCAGGCCGCCGCGGCGCTCCCGTTCGAGCCCGGCCTTGAGCAGGGGCCACACTTCCAGGGGCCCCGCCTCCGCCTGGAGCCGCAGGCCCCGCAGGCGATCCAGGAAACCCGCGGGCAGCCCGCCAAGCCCCAGGGTGAGGAGCTGATCGACCACCAGTCCCCGCTGCCGCTGCTTGACGAATTGCAGGGTGCGGGCCAGCTCCTGGTAGATGCGCTCCAGGCGCAGGTCCTCGTCCTCGTCCTCCCCCAGGCGGAAGGCCCGCTGCAGCACCAGCGCGGGCCCCTGGAGCACCAGCAGGCGCGCCATGCCCCCGTGGACCGCCAGCACCATGCGGGTCCGCGGGGCGTCCTGGGCCTGCGGCAGGCCCCGCCAGAGGGCGCGGGCCCAGGGCGTGGCCTGGACCAGCTTGAGTCCGAGGTCGTCCGCCACGGCCACCAGGTCGTGCATCTCCCCCGAGGGGAGGGCTCCCACCCAGAGCACATGGCCGCCCTGGGCCTCGGGATCCTCCTCCAGGGCGGCGCCCGTGAGCACCACGCCCGCCCCTTCGGCGGCGCCCAGGCGGCGGGCGGCCTCCCGCGCCTCCGAGGGCCCCAGGTAGGGCACTTCCTGGCACTGCACGGTCAACGAGGACTGGCCCAGCACCACCCTCAGCTCCGAGCCCCGGGCCAGGGCGCCCCGGAGGGCCTGGGACCAAGCCTGGCGGCGCTGCGGCCCCGGGGCCATCTCCGGCGCCCGGGCCAGCTCCACCCCTTCGCCATCCAGCAGGAGGGCGCCCTGGTCTTCCATCACCAGGATCGCGGCGAGCTTGGGGGACTTGGCCATGGGACTCAGTTGATCACATAGGAGAGGTTGCGGACTTCACCGGGCTGCAGGTCGATCACATCCTGGACCAGGGCCGCGGGGATCCCGGTCTGGAAGACCTGGATCTGCACCGCCCCGTTGGGGATGGAGCCGAAGGTGCCGGTGGGGATGGTCTGCTGGCCGCCCGGGACCCCCGGAAGGCCGGGGTTGGCGGCCAGGGCCAGGACGGTGGTGTTGATGGGGGACAGGCCCCCGTTGTTCCGGAAGCGCACCTCCACCCGGCCCGCGAAGGCCGTGGCGCGGTTGTTCCGGACGAGGATGGAGAGCTGGCCACTGAAGCGGGCCAGGGGCACCGGGTTGGCGGGGAAGACCAGGTCGTCCGCCGTGGGGCCGATGGCCCCCGCGGCGGTATCCACCACCCCGTTGGCCCCCCCGCTGATGAGCTGGAAGCCTCCGGCCACCAGCCGCAGCTGCACGGGCTTGCCCCAGGCATCCACGGGGATGCGCTGAGCCCCGTTCACCTGCACGGACCCCAGCCAGTAGGGGCCGTTCCACCCCCAGTTGAACAGGGCCCCATTGGCCCCGTAGGCCGGCGGGTTGGGGGCCGGGGCGGCGTTGATCACCGTCAGCTTGCCGAGGGTGGCCAGGGTCCCGGCCGGCGCGAAGCCCCAGTCCGCCCGCATGTTGCCGATGCGACGATCCTGCGCGCCGAAGAGCGCTTCCCACATCACCCGCAGGTCCTGCCGGGTGCGCTGCTCCCGGGCCTGGTTCACGCCCTTCACCGCGAAGGGGATCGCAGCGCCGGCGAGGATGGCGATCACCGCGATGGTGATGGCCGCCTCCATGAGGGTGAAGCCCCGCTCACGCACTGGCATTGATGCCTCCGATGAGCGTGTAGATGGGCAGGAGGATGGCCAGGGCCACGAAGACGAGGAGGCCCGCGAGGCCCACGACGATGACGGGTTCCAGCAGCTGGAAGAAGCGCTTCACGGCCGCCTGGACCTCCGCATCGAAGTACTCGCTCACCTTGGCGAGGGTCTTCTCCAGGTTGCCCGCCTCCTCGCCGATGGCGAGCATCCGGACGACGAGGGGTGGAAAGGTGCCCACGGCGGCGGCCATCACCGCCAGGCGCTCGCCCCCCTCGATCCCTTCCCGGATGCGGCGCACGTCCAGGGCCAGCCGGGCGTTGCCCGTGACGCCCTCACACTCCCGGAGGATCTGCACGATGGGGATGCCCGCCTTGAACTGGGCGGAGAAGAAGGTGGCGAAGCGGGAGAGCCCCATCTTGGTGACGAGGTGCCCCGCCAGGGGCAGGCGCAGCTTCCGGGTGTCCCACCACAGCTGGTAGGCGGGATCCCGCTTGAGGGCCCGATGCCCGAGGAAGATGGCGAGGGGGCCGCCGAGGATCAGCCAGCCGAAGGTGGCCATGAAGTCGCCGAGTCCCATGAAGATGCGGGTGGGGAGCGGCATGGGCACATTGAATTCCCGGAGCATCTTCAGGATGGGCGGGAAGGCAAAGATGGAGGCCGCCACGATGGCGAGCCCGATGACCGCGAGCACGATGAGCGGGTAGGTGCTGGCCTGCTTCACCTGGGAGGCGAAGGCCTCCTCCCACTCCACCAGCTTGATGACCTCGCGCAGGGCCTCGTCCAGACGGCCGCTGGCCTCCCCGGCGCGGATCATGTTCACCTGCAGCCCGGTGAAGAGCGTCGGGTGGGCCTCGAAGGCCTCCGAGAGGCTCGCGCCGCCTTCGATCCTCCGGCGGATGTCCTGGATGGCCGCGTCCAGGGCCGGCCGCTCCTGCACTCGGTAGTCGGAGAGGGCGGCCAGCACGGGGACGCCCGCCTCGATGTAGCTGCCCAGATGGAGGAGGAAGGCCACCTGATCCTTGCGGCTGATGCGGGCCTTGGCCAGGGTGCGGGCCTGCTCATCCTGGACCTTTACCAGGAAGGCCTTCTCCCGGGCCAGGGCCGCGGCCAGCTCCTCTTCGCTGCCGGCGCTGCGGACCCCCCGGAAGGTGCGCCCGTCGTAGCCCTTCGCCGTGAAGGCGTAGCTCGGCATCAGGCCTCCTCCGCCAGCGGGGAGATGCGCACGGCCTCCTCCAGCGTGACGAGGCCCTTCCGGGCCAGGGCCAGGGCGTGTTCGAAGAGGCTGGTCTTCCCCTCCCGGCGGGCCTGGGCCTCGATGTCGGCGAGCGGCGCGCTTCCCGCGATGAGCTCGCGGATGGCCGGACTCACGAAGAGCAGGTCGTGCACGGGGCGCCGGCCCCGGACCCCACTGTGGCCGCAGAGGTCGCAGCCCTTTCCCTTCTCCCACTGGCCATGCCTCTGGTCGGGCTTCAGCAGGGCCATGGCCTCCGCTTCGGGTTCATAGGGCCCCGCACAGGCCTGGCAGTTCACCCGCACGAGGCGCTGGGCCAGGATGCCCTGGAGGCTCGCCGCCAGCTCCAGCCCACTGACGCCCATGTCCTTCAGGCGGGGGATGGACCCCACGGGATCGTTCGTGTGAAGCGTCGAGAGCACCAGGTGACCCGTCATGGCCGCCCGCATGGCGATCTCGGCGGTCTCCCGGTCCCGGATCTCGCCGATGAGGATGATGTCCGGATCCTGCCGCAGGATGCTGCGCAGCCCCGAGGCGAAGGTGAGCCCGGCCTTGAGGTTCACCTGCACCTGGGTGATGAGCGGCAGCTCGTACTCCACGGGATCCTCGACCGTGACGATGCACCGGTCGCTGCCGTTGATGCTGTTGAGCGCGGAGTAGAGGGTGGTGGTCTTG
>CAZVKM010000183.1:0-7581 GCA_964627685.1 uncultured Solibacteraceae bacterium
CGGGTGATGAGCGAATTCATGATCCAGGGCGGTGGCTTCACCGCCGACCTCAAGGAGAAGGTGGGGGGCCCCTCCATTCCCAACGAGGCGAAGCAGGCCCTGGCCAAGGGCCTGAAGAACACCCGCGGCACCTTGGCCATGGCCCGCACCTGGATCCCCGACAGCGCCAAGGCCCAGTTCTTCATCAACGTGGTCGACAACCGGGCCCGGCTCGATCCTCCCGGTTCCGATGGCTTCGGCTACTGCGTGTTCGGCCGGGTCGTCGCGGGCATGGCGGTGGTGGACAAGATCAGGTCCGGGAAGACGGGCTCCCGTGCGGGGATGCGCGACGTCCCTGTCAAGCCCATCGAAGTGATCGAGGCCCTTGAGGTGAAGCCCTCCGCCCCCCGGAAGGGGAAGTAGGCCTCAGCCCAGCAGCGCCATCAGCACATCGAGCAGGGTGAAGGGATCTTCGGGCGCCACCGGGAAGGCCATGCCCGGGATGCCGTCCGGAAGCGGCAGGCCCACCGCGATCACGAGGCCCCGGGCGGGCGGCACGATCGGGAGCCCCGGCCCCGCCTCCCGGACCTCCACCATCAGGTTCCAGCGGCGCATCCACCCCGCCATCGATTCCACCTCTCGCCCGGGGGCATGCACCAGCAGCACGCGGATCCCGCCCAGGTCCACCTCTCCGGTGTCCCCTCCCGGCAGGGGCAGGCGCAGCTCGAACGTGCTGCCCTGCCCTTCCACGCTGCGCACCCCCAGGGTTCCCCCCATGAGCTCGGCCAGCTGCCGGCTGATGGCCAGCCCCAACCCGGTGCCCCCGAAGCGACGGGTGATGCTGGCGTCGCCCTGGGTGAACTTCTCGAAGAGGTGGGGGATCACCTGGGAGGGGATGCCAACCCCCGTGTCCTCCACCTGCACCACCAGCTGATGGGAATCCCGGAACACCCGGAGGGTGATCCGGCCTTCCACGGTGAACTTCACCGCATTGCCCACGAGGTTCACGAGGATCTGCCTCAACCGGCCGGCATCCCCGAGGATCTCCTCCGGCAGCCCCTCGCCCAGCTCCAGGGTGATGGCGAGGCCCTTCTCCTGCGCCTGGCCCGAGAGCAGATCCTGGACGTCCCGGATCACGCCCAGGGGTTCATAGGGGGCCCGCTCGAGGTCCATTTGACCCGCCTCGATCTTGGAGAAGTCCAGGATGTCGTTGAGGACCGTGAGCAGCCCCTTGGCCGCCCGCCCCACCGTATCGGCCAGCTCCTGCTGATCCGCGTCGAGGCCGCTCCGCTGGAGCAGGTAGTTCATCCCGATGATCGCGTTCATCGGCGTCCGGATCTCATGGCTCATCATCGCGAGGAACTCGCTCTTCACCCGTGAGGCCTGCTCAGCGGCCTCCTTCGCCCGCATCAGCTCCGACTCGGCGGCCTTGCGATCGGTCACATCCGTGAGGCTCCCGGCGATGCGGATGGGGCGGCCCGTGGAATCCCAGAGGCCCTGCCCCTGCCCATGGAACCACCGCCACCCGGCCTCCCCGACGGCCATCCGGTACTCCACCGAATACGGCAGGCGCCGCCGCAGGTGGTCGCGCAAGGCCTGCTCCAGCCGTCCCGAGTCCTCGGGGTGGACCAGCTCGCGCCAGCGCTGGAGGGTGGGCGTGGGGTCATCCTCCCGGAGCCCCACCATCTCCTTCAGCCTCGGGCTCCAGTAGAGCTCCCCGGTGACCAGGTCGAAGTCCCAGATGCCCACCTGGGCGCCCCGAACCACCAGGGCGTACCGCTGTTCACTTCGCCGCAGGGCCTCCGCCGCGGCCCGCGAGGCCGTCAGGTCACGCACCACCACGGCCCGGGCCGTCCTGCCCTGCCACGAGACGGTCTTGGGGCGGATCTCCATGGGGTAGTCCTCCCCATTCCTGCGAAGGGCCCTGATCTCGTAGGGCGTCTCCAGCTGCCGGCGCATCACGTCCAGGGCCACGGGCAGGCTCTCCGGGTGGATGAAGTCGGTCACGGGCCGCCCCACCAGGTCCTCCGTGGTCCCGCCGTAGAGCTGGGCGGCCGCCTGGTTGGCATCCACCACCACGCCCTGCTCGAGGACCATGATCCCCTCCTCCGTGGCGGAGGCCAGCATCCGGTACCGTTCTTCGCTCTCCTCGAGGGCCTGGCGCTGCTGCCGCAGGAGGCTGATGTCGTGGAACACCGCGATGATCGCCTCCTCCCCCCGGAAGGTGAGCGGCATGCCGGAGACCAGCATGGGACGGGCGGATCCATCCGCGGCCCGCAGGTCCACCTCCACACTGGCCAGCTTGCCCAGCTGGGCCAGGGCCTCCCGCAGCTGGAGCCTTCGCCCGGCCTCCTGGTAGTAGGCCCCGGTGTCCTGCCCCACCAATGAATCGTGCGCGGCGCCGAGGAGCTCGTGGAACGCGCGGTTGGCCAGCCGGATCGTGCCGGACCGGCTGAGGATGAGCATCGGGGTGCCCAGGCTCTCGGAGACCGCGTGGAGACTCGCTTCGCTCCGCCCCCCCTCACTGGCCGCCTGATCCCGCTCCCGGATCAGCGCGGCCATGAGGAGGGTGGTGAGCCCAGTCATGAACAGGTAGGCGCGAAGGATCAGGGCCGCACGGTCCCCGAACGCCGCCACCAGGCCATGCCCCGAGGCGGTGAGCCCCGTGAAGCTGGCCGCCGCGAGGGCCAGCAGGAGGGCGGCTCCGGGGGGGCCGAAGCGCAGGGCTCCCCAGCCCAGGAGGGGCAGCAGGATGAAACCGAGGGGCAGGGGCCCCCGCCAGAATCGGGCGAGGATCACCACGGCCAGGAGGAAGGCGCAGGCCCCTGCGAAGGCCCGTCCCCGACGGGAGTCGAGGGCGCGGAAGCAGGCGCCTCCGAGGAGGATGGCGGGCGTGAAGAGCACCACGCCCACGCCATCCCCCAGCCAGCGATCCCACCAGGGGGCGGCCAACGGCGGGAGCGCCGAGGGCCCCAGCAGCCCGATCCGCACGGGAACCAGCAGCAGTCCCACGGCGAGGCCCCCCACCACGAGGAGCAGGGCCACGTCCCGGGTCCGCTCGAGGGTGGGGCGGAAGGAGGTCCGGCCCAGCCAGAGCGCCCCTGCCCAGGCATCCACGCCGAGCAGCACCGCCTCGACCAGCTGGGTGCTCCAGGGGCTCGAAGTCCCGAGGAACATCCCTCCGAGCAGGCTCCCCACCAGCACGGCAGGCCAGAGCGCCCCTTCATGGATCAGCAAGGCCAGGGCCACCGCCCGCGCGATCCAGTGGGCTGAGGCCGGGATCAGCCCTCCCCCGAGGCCCTGTCCCAGGGCCATGGCCGCCACCATGAAGCCCGCGGCGGCGGCCTGCCTCAGGATCGCGGCCCGGTGTGTGCTCATCCCCGGTCCTTCGCGGCCGCTTCACGGAGGGGGCCCGGGGCGTTCAGCTTCTCCAGGCTGCGGAGCAGCCGATCGAAATAGCGGCTCCGGAGTCCCCGAGCTTCGGGGAAGCAGGCCCGATCGAAGTCGAGCAGCAGGGTCTCCCCCGTCGAGGCCCGGTGCACATTGGTGGCGTTGAGGTCCGGGGACCAGCACCCCCAGGCCGAGAGGGCCTCGATGCCCCGGGTGACCTCGGGCCAGCAGCCCGGGTCCCAGCTCCGCGGCCACGGCTCGCCTTCCACGAAGCGGGTGAGGTAGAGGCCCTCCACCCCCCAGCGGTGCCGCCGCCAGGCGCACCCCAGGGGTTCCACGGTGGGGAAGCCCGCCTGCCAGAGGTGGAGGTGGATCTGCAGCTCCCGCCGGAAGCGCTCCGCGCTCAGGTAGGTGCGGTCATTCATGCGTCGCACCCAACCTCCCCGGCGGTAGGGGCGGATGACCACCTCACCGGCACGACCCACCCCCCCCCGTCCGAAGGCCCCTCCCAGGGGCTCGAAGCGGTCGCCGAAGGGGGGTGGTCCGGGCGCTTCCACCGACCATCCCTCCCCCTGCCCGGGAACCGCGCAGCCTTCCTGGAGATGCGTGGCCGTCGACACCGACCGCGCGGGAAACGGCCAGGAAGCAGGCAGGGGTGGCAGGGGTGGCATGTCACGCATGGGATGCCTGCATCTTGGCCTGCCTGGGCCTCCGGGCCAAGCCTTCGTCCTCCATCGACCTCGGGGGACCCGCTAGCGGGACTCCCACGGCCGCGCAATGGGCACACCCGACCTGCTGCACCGGGAAGGCAGTTCACACCCTTCCTTGTGGGGGATGGCATGTGGGCCTGACAGGAGGGGGGTTCTCCATGGGTCCATGTGGAAATCCCATCCCGTATCCTGGAGAGGTGAGCACGCCGAACCTCCTCCAGCCCCTCCTCGACCGCATGGCGCAGCAGGCCCCCAGCCGCGAACCCGCTCCCCTGCTGGCTTTCCGCGAGGCTCTGCGCCGCAGGGACTTGGCGGCCCTGCGACAGTGCCTCCCGGAGCTGGAAGCCCGCCAGCTCCTCGAGGAGGCCATGGAGCGATTCCGGCAGAGCGTGCGCGAAGCCCCCTCCCTCATGGCGCTCAAGTCGGAGTTGGAGCCCCTCACCGAGAAGGCCCGGGCCCGACGTTCGGCCCTCTGGCAGCTGGATGCCCGCCGCGTGAAGGTCAGGCTGCGCTTTTCCAGGGGACCCGCCGTAGCCGCCCTGGGCACGCCGGAGCTCCAGGCCCTCCTCGTGGAGGCCCTTCGGCTGGAAGGGCTGCGGCCCGCCCTGGAGCTGTGCCGGAATCCCAAGCCCCTGCTCCAGGTCCACCCCCCGCTGTCCGTCGGGGTGCTGGGATTGGAGGAGTGTGCGGAGGGCGAACTCACGGAGCCGCCCCGGGAACCCGCGGAGGCTTTCGTCCCCCGCCTCAACGCCAGGCTCCCGGAAGATCTGGAGATCACGACCTGGGAGGAGCTCCCAACCTGGGCGAGCCCCCTCTCCGAGCTGGCGAGGGAGGCCCACTACACCTGGCCGCTCTCTGGGGTGGAAGGCGACCTCCAGGATCGCGTGAGGGCCTTCCTCGAGGCTCCGACCTTCACCCATGGCAAGGCGGGCAAGACCGAAGGCAAGAAGGGCGAGAAGCTGGTGGACCTCCGCCCCCACGTCACCGAGATGACCCTGGACCGGGCGCACCTCCGCTTCACCATGCCCCTGAGCGCCGGGATCGCGCTGAACCCCCTGAAGCTGCTGGCGGCCATCACCGGGTTCGAGGCCGGGTCGCTCCAGGGCCTGTGCCGGGAGGCGATCGCATTGCGGGAGGATCCCCGCCGCACCCAAGCCGAGAGGTTCGAGACCAAGCTCAAGAACATCTATGAGGACGCCACCCTGCTCACCTCCGGGGGCAACATCACCCTCGTGGACGAGGACGACGACGAGCCCCTGCAGCTCGGCTGAGTCCGCTCATCCCCGGTGACTCGATCGATCGGTCCACGGGTTCAGGCGGCCGCGTCCTTGCTGATGCTCAGCAGCAGCCCCAGGCAGATGAGGCTGGTGATGAGGCTGTTCGGCCCGAAGGAGATGAAGGGGAGGGGAATCCCCTTGTTGGGCGCCAGGCTCAGCACCACGCTCATGTTCATGAGCGCCTGGACCACCAGGAGCAGCGTGAGGCCCATGGCCACGAGCCGCAGGAAGGGATCCTGGCTGTTGCGGGCGATGCGGTACCCCCGCCAGAGGATGCCCATGAACAGGACCAGGATGGTGACGGTGCCCAGCAGCCCCGCCTCCTCACCGATCACCGCGTAGATGAAGTCCGTGTGGGCCTCTGGCAGGTAGAAAAACTTCTGCTGCCCCTGCCCCGGCCCGCTCCCGAGCCAGCCGCCGCTGCCCACGGCCAGGAGGCTCTGGATGGCCTGGTGCCCCTTCCCCTGGGGGTCCGCCCAGGGGTTGAGGAAGGCCAGGATCCGCTGCCATCGCCAGGGCGTCATCCAGATGAAGAGGAAGCCCACCAGACCCAGGAGCGGGACGGTGACGCCGAAGATCCACTTCGGGGCCCCGCCGAGGAAGACGATGATCATCACCACGAAGATGATGAGGAACGCGGTTCCAAGGTCCGGCTGCAGGAGGATGAGGGCCATCGGCGGGATGAAGATGAGGAAGAGCTGCACCAGCTTGGGCAGGCTGCCGAAGCGGTCCTGCCAGGCCTCCTGGTGGCGCACCATCCAACCCGCCGCCAAGAGCACCGCCAGCGGCTTGAAGAGCTCGGAGGGCTGGAGGCTCAGCGGGCCCATGCGAACCCACCGGTGGGCCCCATTCACCTTCGGCCCGAAGATCATCACGGCCACGAACAGCACCATCAGGAAGGCATAGGCCACCTGGAGGGGCCGGATCTGGTCCTGGAAGGTGCCCACCTCCACCTGGGTGAGCAGGAGCATGAGCACGAGGCCGATGCCGGCCGCCACCCCTTGCCGGACCAGGAACGCCGTGGCGGCGCCGCCCCCACCCTGGGCACCCCGCACCCAGGAGGCGGAGTAGACCCAGACCAGGCCGATGGCCATGAGCATCACGGCGAAGAAGAGCAGCCAGCGGTCAACGGGACGGCGCATGAGGAAAGGATGAAGGAGGAAGGATGAAGGATGAAGGCCAAATTCATCCTTCACCCTTCCAACTTCATCCTTAAAGAACCAGCCGCTCCTGATACTCCCCGAAGACGTTCCGGAGGGTCTCGCACACTTCCCCAACGGTAGCTTCGGCCTTCACGGCGGCGATGATGCGGGGCATGAGGTTCTCGGTGCCCTTGGCGGCGGCCTCAAGCTCCGCCAGGCGGGCCTGGCAGGCGGTGTTGTCCCGCTTCGCGCGGGCCTCGGCGATCTGGGCCCGGCGCACGGCGCCCAGGGCCTCGTCCACCCGCAGGAGCTCGGGCGCCTGCTCCTTCTGGATGGTGAACTTGTTCACGCCCACCACCACCTGCTCGCCCTTCTCCACCGCCTTCTGGTAGCGGTAGGCGGCGTTCTGGATCTCCTTCTGGGGGAAGCCCTTCTCGATGGCGCTCACCATCCCGCCCAGGTTGTCCACCTTCTCGATGAGCTCCGCGGCCATCCGCTCCAGCTCGTCCGTGAGGTGCTCCACGTAGTAGCTGCCGGCGAAGGGATCCACCACGTCGGCGATGCGGCTCTCGTGGGCGAGGATCTGCTGGGTGCGGAGGGCGATCATCGCACTCACTTCCGTGGGCAGGGCCAGGGCCTCGTCGCGGCTGTTGGTGTGGAGGCTCTGGGTGCCGCCGCAGACGGCGGACATGGCCTGCACCGTGGTGCGCACGATGTTGTTGTCCGGCTGCTGGGCCGTGAGGGTGCTGCCGGCCGTCTGCGTGTGGAAGCGGAGCATCTGGCTCTTGGGATCGTCCGTGCCGAACCGGGTCTTCATGATCTTGGCCCAGAGGCGGCGGGCGGCGCGGAACTTGGCCACCTCCTCGAAGAACTGGTTGTGGGCGTTGAAGAAGAAGGAGAGCCGGGGGGCGAAGGTCTCCAGCTTGAGCCCGGCCTTCAGCGCCGCCTCCACGTAGGCGATGCCGTCGCCCAGGGTGAAGGCGATCTCCTGGGCCGCCGTGCAGCCCGCCTCCCGGATGTGGTAGCCGGAGATGGAGATGGTGTTCCAGGCCGGCACCCGCTCCGCGCAGAAGGCGAAGATGT
>CAZVKM010000184.1:0-7547 GCA_964627685.1 uncultured Solibacteraceae bacterium
GTGGTGGCCCCGATGCGATTCGAACGCATGACCCCGTCCTTAGGAGGGACGTGCTCTATCCAGCTGAGCTACGGGACCTGAACCCCCAGTTTCGCACAGTTCGCATCCGGTCCCACGGCCTGGAGCCGGGATGCGGGCCCATCACTCACCATACGATGCAGGATTTTCATGAAATCTTCCTTAAGCCCCATTTTCAAAAGACTCCATTTGGACTTTACCGGCATTGAAACGACGTGTATGGTTCTTTAAACCAAGGCCAAGGCCTTCCCTTACCAAGGAGCTTCCATGCACAGCAGTCGTCGGGCCCTGTTGGGCCTCCTCGCCACCCTCACCCTGCCCCTCGCGGCCCAGGGCGCGAGCCAGGAGAACGGGTTCTACCTCGGGGCCACCCTCGGCGCCGGCAAGGGCAAGTCGGAAGCCAAGGCCGCCCTCAGCGGCTCGTGGTCCACCGAGACCGCGAGCCTCCGATCGGACGTGGTCAACGCCTGGTCCAAGGACCTGGATGGCACGGGCGTCCTGGCGGGCATCCAGGCGGGCTACCGTCAGACCCTCTCCAACAACATCGTGCTCGGCGTGGAGCTGAACCTCGACACCCTCAGCGCCAAGAAGTCCCTCGCCACGGGCCCCGTGGCCACGCCCTCCTTCCCCACCCTGACCTATGCCCTCGACACCACCGTGGAGCTCAAGCAGCCCATGTCCCTCGAGGCCAAGGTGGGCTACCAGTCCGGTCCCCACATGCCCTTCCTGACCCTGGGCTTCGTCCGGGCCAAGGCGGAGGCCAGCAACCAGATCATCAGCAATGGCGGCTACCGGAAGGCCGGCAACGGCTCCGAGAACGTGAGCGGGTTCCAGTGGGGGATCGGGTACGAGTTCCGGTTCAACCAGCAGTGGTCGGGCAACGCCGCCTTCACCACCGCGAGCCTCGGGGACTTCAAGTACGACACGGCCTACCTCCCCGGCAGCGCCTTCACCTCCCCCGCCTACGGCGAGACCTTCACCCACAAGATGTCCCTCACCACCTTCCGGGTGGGGGTGAACTACCACTTCTAGGCCCATCCGCCTGGAATGGGAAAGGCCGGGGTCACCCCCGGCCTTTCCCATTCACGTCACCGGCTCAGACGCAGGCGACGGCGGCCTTCTCAGCGGCCACCAGGGCCTGTTCCAAGTCCGCCCAGAGGTCCTCGGGGTGCTCAAGCCCCACGCTGAGACGGATGAGGCCCGCCCCGATGTGGCCCTGCTTCTTCCCCTCCTCGCTGACCACGCGGTGGGTGAGCCCGGCGGGATGCTGGATCAGGGTGTCGGTGCTGCCGAGGCTCACAGCGGGCGTCATGAGCTTCACCGAGGCCATCAGGGCCTTGGCGGCCTCGAAGCCACCCTTCAGCTCGAAGGCCAGCACGGAGCCGGGCCCGAACATCTGCTTCTTCGCGATGCCGGTGGTGTCGAAGCCGGGCCAGTGCACCTCACCCACCTCGGCGTGCTTGCGCAGGCGCTCGGCCAGGATGGCCGCGCCCTCCTGGGCGGCTTTCACGCGAAGAGCCAGCGTGGGCAGGCCGCGATGCAGCAGGTAGGCGGCCAGGGGATGCAGGATGTTGCCGGTGATCACGCGCACCTTGCGCAGCTCGATGGCCCACTCGGCGCTGGTGGCCACGATGCCCGCGATGACATCCCCGTGGCCGCCCAGGAACTTGGTGGCGCTGTGGAGCACGATGGTCGCGCCCAGCTCCAGGGGGCGCTGGAGGACGGGCGTGGCGAAGGTGTTGTCGACCATGACCGGCACCTTCCCCGCCTGGGCCACCACGTCCGCCAGGTCCACGAGCTGCAGGGTGGGGTTGGCGGGGGTCTCCACGATCACCAGGCTGGTGTCGGGGCGCAGGGAGGCCTTGATCTCGTGGGGCTCGGCGAAGGTCACGTCGAGGCCCAGCAGGCCCGAGGCCAGCAGGTGGTCCGTGCCGCCGTAGAGGGGACGCACCGCCACCACGTGCTTGCCCTTCTGGGCGGCCGCCATGAGGATGGCCGTCACCGCGGCCATGCCGCTGGCGAAGGCCACGGCCTCCTCGGCCCCTTCCAGCTTGGCCAGGGCGCCCTCGAAGCGGGCCACGGTGGGGTTGTGCAGGCGGGCGTAGACGCTGGAGCCCTGGGGGTGGCCACCAAGGGCCATGGCCTCCAGGCTGGCGCCACCGGCCTCCAGGTCCCTCACGGGGTTGGTGCTGGAGAGATCGAGGGGGGCCGCGTGCACGCCCAGGGCCTCGAAGTCCTCCCGGCCGGCATGAACGGCGAGCGTCTCGAAACGGGTGTCCTGGAACATGGCAACCTCCTTCGCAAAACAAGGGTGGTTTCAGAGTGAAGTTCGGTCCATGCTTCCCATACCGAATTGTCTTCGGAGAATGCCCATGAAACCCGGCCTTGACCGAACCGATCGCGCCATCCTGGCCAAGCTGCAGAAGGATGCTCGCCTCTCCAACAAGGAACTTGCTGCGGCCGTTGGACTTGCGCCATCCTCCTGCCTGGTGCGGGTGCAGCGCCTCCAGAAGGAGGGGATGCTCCGGGGCTTCCATGCCTTCGTCAACCCCGCCGCCCTGGGCATCGGCCTCCAGGCCCTCATCGGGGTCCAGCTCAAGCAGCACAGCCGCGCCAAGGTGAAGGCCTTCACCCAGCACCTGCTGAGCCTGCCGGAGGTGGTGGCCCTCTACCACGTGACGGGCGCCTTCGACTTCCAGGTGCACGTGGCGGTCCGCGGCCCGGAGCACCTGCGGGACTTGGCCCTGGACGCCTTCACCAGCCGGCCCGAGGTGCAGAGCCTCCAGACGGCCATGCTCTTCGACACAGTCTGGAAGGACCAGTGGCCCGACTACGGGAGCTGAAGGGCCTTCTCCGCCAGCCGGCTCAGATCCGAGGAGCCCTGTGAGTTGGCGAGGCTCTTCGCGGCCGCCCCCAGCAGGGTGCGCTGCACCCCGGCCGGCAGCTCCGTCGCCAGGTCGGCGCAGGCGGCCACCAGGAGGGCGTGGTGGGAGTGGTTGAAGGCCGGATCGTTCCAGGCCGCGGCCTCCGCGAGACCCTTCAGCACCGCCTCCACCCCCACCGCATCGAACAGGGCCTCGGCCAGCCCCAGGGCCGCCGCGGGTTCCACATCCAGGATCGCATCGGTCAATCGCTCGGCCGTCGGCGCACCTTCGGGCCCCAGGGCCTTCAGGCGGTCGGAGGCCTCCTCCGTGGGGAAGAGGTTCACCAGGGCGGCCGCCTGGCAGGCCAGACGCGCGTCCCCGGGCTGGTGGGTGAAGTGGGTGGCCAGGAAGACCAGGTTCCAGCCGGTCTTGCCCTCCAGGTCCCGGCGGGCGTCCATGAGCTTCTCCGCCGCGGCCCTCACCAGCGCCTGCTTGAAGTCCTCGCGGGTGAGCCCTTCGCGGATGCGCGCGGCGAGGCGGTTCAGCAGCTCCACCAGCCCCGCATCGCAGATCTCCCGCACCAGGAGGTCCTGCTCGTCGTGCGTGAGTCGGGCCGGCCCCTCGGACAGCGCTCCCCATCCCTCGAGGCGCTTCGCCGCGCGCTGATGCCAGAACCGATCCTCCGCCGTGGCCGCCAGCCAGGCGGTGACCGCCAGGAGGCGACGGCCCGTGGCCTTCGGACGCCCCAGCCTTGCGTGGAGGTCGCCCAGGTGGTGGGCCACCACAGCCTTGTGCCCCACGTTGGCCATGTCCGCAGCCACCTGGCCGCCGATCCCCTGGAAGTCATCGGCCTCGGGGACTTCGAGGCTCGCGGCCTCGGTCCAGGCGAGCCCGGGCTTGCGGGCCGCCAGGAAGCTCCCGAGGTTCCGCCGGCTCCCCGCCCCCTGGGGTACGGCCAGGGGCTTGGCCCGTCGGCCATCATGGGCGAAGGCGTGCAGCTGGGTGGCGAGGAGCCTGAGGAAGCTGCCGCGGGCGAGCAGGGGCTCCAGGCGGTGGACCGCGCGCAGGCCCAGCAGGCCGTGGGGGAGGTGGGGGAGGTGCCCTTCCCAGTCCACCCAGGGGGTGAGCACCTTGATGGCCTCCCGCACCGCCTCCGTGGGCTCCCCGTCCTCCTTCACCCGGAGGGCGAAGGCCGGGAAGAACCCCGGATCGGGGTGCTCAAGCTGAGCCGTCCAATTCATCACTCATGACTCCTGAGGTGCCACGCACCCATCTCAGACCTCGAAGGGAATGCCCCAGTGGTCCAGCACCACCTTGGCCCAGTGGTGCCGCCAGGCCCGCTGCCACACCGCCCCCCCTTCGGGGAGCTCCGCGGCCCGGAGACGCTCCCGGAGCGCGGCCTCCATCCCTGGACGCTCCGGCCCCAGGGTGGATTCCCCGACTCCCACCAGCGCGGCGAAGGCCTCCCGCTCCCCATCGAAGCGGACGAGGTAGCCGGGGTCATCCGGTGAGGGCAAGGCGGCCCGGGCGCGACGCCAGGCCTCGAAGGCGAGGCGGGCCTCCGGCTGGACGGCCAGGGGCGGACGCACCCCTTCCCAGCCCTTCACGGGGGCCAGCTCCGGCCCGGCCCGCCGGAGGGACTCCCGCAGCTTCAGGGCCTTCTCCACATCCTTCTGCAGGTGCTTAAGGGCCACGAAGGTCCGGGGGCGGGCCCGCTGGTCCCGCCGGTCGAAATAGGCATTGAGGGCCCCCACCACCAGATCCATGGGGACCTCGGCCGCCTCCCAGCCCTTCCAGGTCCGGTAGTCCTCGGGGCTCATGAACCCCGCCCGGCCGAAGGCCCGGAAGGCCCACTCCCGCTCGAGCCACTCGATCTCCTCGGGGGTGTAGGGCATCAGCGCGCGGGCTCCAGCCAGCCTCCGCTCCGGAGGAGCACGCGGCGCCCATCCCAGCCGGAGGCATCCTGCAGCTTCACCTCATCCAGGGGGGCGCCCTTGAGCACGAAGCGGCCCGTGACGAGGGGCTTCCCGCTCGTCTCGTCGAAGATCTCCCCCTGGAACTCGCCGAGGCCCGAGGGCCGCAGGCGCAGGAAGGCGCCCCCTTCGCTGCCCCCCACCCACACGGCGTCCGGCGGCACGCTGGCCGGGCGCTCCGGCGCCTGCACATCCCCATGGCAGGCCAGCAGGAGGCCGAGGAGGAGGCAGGGAAGCAGGGGGCGGAACAGGGTCAAGGGGACTCCGGCCCTCCAGTCTACCCCTGGGGGCCTCCGGAACGGATAGACTGGAGGGCCATGGTGCTGCTCCGCGAACAGATCCGATACAAGTCCCGCAAGGAGATCGACAAGCTGCGGGAGGCGGGCCGTGTGGCCGCCAACGCCCTGCGACTCGCCGCCCGGGCCGCAAAGCCCGGCGTGACGCTGCTGGAGCTGGACAAGCTCGCCGAGACCTACATCCGCAAGTGCGGGGCGACGCCGAGCTTCAAGGGCTATCACGGGTTTCCCGGCACCCTCTGCACCTCCGTGAACGACAAGGTGGTGCACGGGATCCCCACCCACTACGTCCTCCAGGAGGGCGATGTGGTCGCCATCGACTGCGGCGCCAAGCTGGATGGCTACCACGGAGACACCTGCCTCACCGTGGGCGTGGGGGCGATCTCCGAGGAGGCCCGGCGCCTCATCCAGACGGCCCAGCTGGCCATGTACCTGGGCATCGAGCACTGCCGCCCCGGGAACCGGCTGGGGGACATGGCCTCCCGCGTGCAGGCCTTCGCGGAGGAGCGTGGCTATTCCGTGGTCCGCGAGTACATCGGGCATGGGATCGGCAAGGACCTCCACGAGGATCCGCAGGTGGTGTTCGCGGAGCAGCGCCCCGGCACCGGCTTCCGCTTCGAGCCCGGCATGACCATCACCATCGAGCCCATCCTGAACATCGGCTCCCACAAGTGCGTGGTGGAGCCCGACGGGTGGACCGTGCGCACCAAGGACGGCCACCTGAGCGCCCAGTTCGAGCACGACATCGCCATCACCAAGGACGGCCCCGAGATCCTCTCCATCCCCGATCCGGAATTCGAACTCGAGGACGGGCTCTAGGGCCATGGCCGACGCCCGGGTCCGCGCCTGCTTCGAAGCCGCCGAAGCCGCGGCGGAGGTGCTCCGGGCCCTCCGCGGTCGCGTGCGGCCCGACTTCAAGGATCTCGGCGCGGGCACCACCCTCGATCCCGTCACCCAGGCGGATCGCGATGCGGAAGCCCTCCTTCGGGCGGAGCTGCTCGGCCGCTTCCCCGGGGATGGGTTCCTCGGCGAGGAGGGCGCCCCCGAGGCCAGCCGCAGCGGCTGGCTCTGGGTGGCCGATCCCCTGGACGGGACCCTCAACTTCTCCCATGGGGGCGGCCACGCCGCCGTGAGCCTGGCCCTCCTGCGGGACGGTGAGCCCGTGGCGGGGGCCATCGTGCCCGTGGCCGGGGCGGCCACCCAGGCGGAGCGGGGAGGCGGGGCCTATCGCTCGGGCGTGCGGCTGGAGGCCTCCGGCGTCCGGCACCTCGGCGAGGCCCTCGCCGCCACGGACCTCCCCTACGACCTCCGCATCCGCCACGGCCGGGCCCGGGAGCGCTTCATCCGGCTCGCCGAAGCGGTCCAGAGCGTCCGGATCCTGGGCAGCGCGGCGTTGGAGCTGGTGGCCGTCGCCGCGGGAGAGCTGGAGCTCTACGCCAATGAAGGCTGCAAGGCCTGGGATCTCTGCGCGGGAGCCCTGGTGCTGGCCGAGGCTGGCGGCCGGCTCACGGCGGAATCCGGGGAACCCCTCGACCTCCTGGCCCCCGGCCCCTTCCTGGCCTCCAACGGGATCCTCCACGAGGCGGCCCTGGGCGTCCTCTCCGATCCCTGATCCCGATCCCGGTGGGCTCAGGCCTGCCGCCACTCCGCCAGGACCTCGGGCAGCTCCGGGGAGGGCTGGTCGAGGCCCATGGCGTCCAGGATCTCCCCTGGGGGCACCGGCCCGCGGGGACCCAGGAAGAGCGCCCGAACGTGGGCCTCCGCGGCCAGCTCACCGTCCCCCTTCAGGAAGCGCTGGCCCAGGTAGAGCCACTTTGCATCCCAGGCCACCAGGCGCGTCTCGAGGGTGTAGCCCTCGAAGGGATCCAGGCTCCGCCGGAAGCGGATCTTCGCCGCTCCCACCACGGGGCGCCAGCGGCGGCGCAGGAGCAGGCGGCCCAGGCCGCACCGGAAGGTGAGGTCCAGGCGCCCCAGGTCCATCACCGTGAGGTAGCGCCCGTTGTTCATGTGCAGGTTGAGGTCCAGGTCCGACGGCCAGACCCGGAGCCTGAGCTCGGCGGGATCGAGCAGGGAGACCTTCGGGCGGAACGGCAAGGTGAGGAAGGCCCAGAGCAGCCGGAAGAGGAGGTTCACGCGGGCTCCCCCGAGCCGTAGACGTCCTTCCGGAGCACCTGCATGAAGGGGGTGGGATCGTCGATGCGGTGCCAGCCCAGGCGCTCGTAGACCCCGTGGGCGTCCCGGGTGGCCAGCATCAAGCGACGGAACCCCTGCACCACGGGCAGGGCCATCAAGGCCTGCACCATGGCCGTGCTGAGTCCCCGCCCCCGGTGGTCCTCCAGGACGAACACATCGGCCAGGTATCCGAAGGTGGCATGGTCCGTGGCGAGGCGGGCGAA
>CAZVKM010000185.1:0-7544 GCA_964627685.1 uncultured Solibacteraceae bacterium
GGCGGACACCATCGCCAGGCTCGATTTCACCCGATCCGCGCCCGGGATGCAAAGGTCGGCGATCCGGGGGGCCACCCGCCCTAGTTGCCCAGGTAGGTGAACCACATGTAGACGCCCAGCCACTCGGACTCGTAGCCCTCGGGAAGGCGGGGAAGCTGGGCCCGCTTCACGGCCATGCGGGCGCTCTCATCCAGGGTGGCGTGGCCGCTCTCGCTCACCAGCTTGGGCTCCCCCGCCAGGGAGCCATCCCTCCGGATCCGGAAGTAGACCTGCACGCGGCCCTGCTGTCCCCCCAGCCGGTTCCAGTTGGCGGTGATCTGTCCCTGGACCTGCTGCAGGTACCAGGCGAAGGGGAAGGTGCCCCCCTCCACCCCGCCGATGAGGCCCACCCCTCCCTGATTGCCGGCGGTGGCCCGCAGGCCGGGCACGGGGGTGCCCATGCCGATGCCCCCGCCATTGCCGCTGCCCTGGGCCCCGCCCTGGGCCACCGGGGCCGGGGTGGGGCTCTTGGCGGCCTTGGTGTTGGTGCCCTTGCTGGTCTCGTCGGGGTTGGTGCCCTTGATCGCCCCCTTGGTCACACGGCTGGCCAGGGGATCCGCCTGGGTGAGGGCCCCCGGCGTCGCCTCCTTCCGCTCCGGGGCCACTTCGTCGGCCCGGCGGAGCCGCTGGTTCCGCTCCTCCCCCTGCTCCGTGCCGGCGGCCCCCCCGCTGGGGCCCGAGGCCGCGGCGGGTAGGTTCACCCAGGTGACCTTCACGGGCTCGGGTTCCGGGGGCTTGCCCCCCGCCAGGAGGAGCCCGGCGAAGGGGAGCAGGTGGAGGGCCAACGCCACGGCCAGCCCCAGGCCCAGGGGGGTCTCCCCCTGCCGGGACCGGTCCCGGAGGAAGGCCTGGAGGTCCTGGCTCACGGGGCCTCCGGGGACTTTGAGGCGGCGGGGGCCGTGACGAAGCCCACCTGGGTGAACCCCGCCTCCCGGATGGCATCCACCACCTGGATCACCCGGCCGTAGGGCACGGCGGCATCGGAACGCACCAGCACCGGGCGCTTGGTCCGGCCCTCCTGGGCCTTCTTCCGGAGCTGGTTCTGGAGGGTGGGGAGGGCCACGAAGGCCTCGCCGAACTGGATGCGGCCATCGTTGACCAGGGTCACGGTCAGGGCCTCGCTCTCCAGGTTCCGCCCCGTGCGGCTCTCCGGGAGGCTCACGTCCACGCCCGTGGTGAGCATGGGCGCGGCCACCATGAAGATGATCAGCAGCACCAGCATCACGTCGATGAGGGGCGTCATGTTGATGTCCGCCATGGCGCCACGTTTGGATCCGGGATTGAAGGCCAACGTTCCTCCGGGAGTGGGTCCCCCATCATCGCACGGCCGGGACGACGAGGAATTTCAGGACCCTCCGAGGGCTGACCGATGGAATGCTGGATCATGCTCCCCCTGAACACCCTCTTCCCGACCACAGCCGCGGGCTCCGCCGTGGGGATGGTCCTCACCGCCCTCCTCGGAGGGGCGATCGGGGTGTTCTGGCGCCTGCGCCGACCCGGGGGCCATGAGCGACGGGAGCTGGAGCGGGAGGTCGCCGAGCGCACCTCGGAGCTCATGGCCGTGAACACCCAGCTCATGATCGCCATGGAGCAGGCCCAGGGCGCCTCCAAGGCCAAGAGCGCGTTCCTCGCCAACATGAGCCACGAGCTGCGGACGCCCCTGAACGCGATCCTGCTCTACAGCGAGCTCTCCGCGGAGGACGCCCGGGACCGGGGCGACATGGGCATGGTCACGGACCTCGGCAAGATCCAGGGCGCGGGACGGCACCTGCTGGCGATGATCGACGACGTGCTGGACCTCGCCCGCCTCGAGGCGGGGCGCATGACCCTCAACCCGGAGCCCACCGACCTCCATGCCCTGATGGTGGATCTCGCCGAACAGCTCAAGCCCGTGGTGGCCAAGCGCAACAACCGCTTCGAGCTGAACCTGGATCCCCTCCTCGGAACCCACGCCGTGGATGCGGGCAAGGTCCGCCAGATCGTGATCAACCTCGTGTCCAATGCCGCCAAGTTCACCGAGGGGGGCGAAGTCTCCCTGGCCGTGACGGCGCCCCAGGGCCGCCTCCGCATCGTGGTGAAGGACACCGGCATCGGCTTGGACGCCGGGCGGGCGCAGCGGCTCTTCCAGGCCTTCGCCCAGGGCGATGAGAGCACCGCCAAGAAGCACGGCGGGGCCGGCCTCGGCCTGGCCCTGGCCCAGCGGCTCGTGGAGTTCATCGGCGGTGAGCTGGGGGTGGAGAGCGAGCCCGGCCGCGGGGCCACCTTCACGGTGGAGCTGCCCCTCGGGGAGTCGGCCGCGATCCAGCCCCGCACCCAGCAGTTCATCCCCCGGAAGGGCAAGGCCCTGGTCATCGACGACGACCCCCTCATGCGGGACATGCTCGTGCGCGCCCTCACCCGGGAAGGCCTGTGGGTGGGCAGCGCCGCCAGCGGGGAGGAGGGTCTAGCCCTGGCCCGGGCCCTGAGCCCCGACATCATCACCCTGGACCTGCTCATGGAGGGGATGGACGGCTACGAAGTGCTCGGCCACCTGAAGCACGACCCCGTGACCGCGGAGATCCCCGTGGTGCTCATCTCCATGACCGACGACCGGGCCCGGGGCTTCGCCCTCGGGGCCGCCGAGTTCCTCCAGAAGCCCGTCTCCCAGGAGGACCTCAGCGCCCTGCTCGAGCGGTTCCGGCGGGGCGCCCCCCCCCACGAGGTGCTGGTGGTGGAGGACGACGAGCCCACCCGCACCGGCATCGTGGAGATCATCCGGAGGTCCGGCTGGACGCCGCTCGAAGCGGGGGATGGCATGAAGGCCCTGGAGCTGCTGAAGGACCATGCCCCCAGCCTGGTGCTCCTGGACCTCATGCTCCCGGGGCTGGATGGCTTCGGCCTGGTGGCGGAATTCCAGAAGAACCCCCTATGGCGGGACATCCCGGTGGTGGTGCTGTCGTCCAAGGACCCCTCGCCCGAGGAGCGGGCCCAGCTGGCCGTCCCCCAGGTCCACCGCGTGCTGCGCAAGGGGGCCCAGGGCCGCCAGGAGCTGATGGCCCTGGTGCGGGGCCTGGTGCAGGGGAAGCTCGCCGGAGAAGGGTGAGGCACGGAAGGAGAAGGATGAAGGAACGGCCCCCCCGTTCATCCTTCATCCCTCATCCTTCATACTTTCCCCATGCGCCTCATCGTCGCCGAGAAGCCCAGCATGGGTCGGGCCATCGCCCAGGCCCTGGGCCTGGCGGGCTTCGGGCGCAGCGCCATCACGGGCCAGGGACTGGCCGTCACCTGGTGCGTGGGCCACCTCGTGGAGGCCCTCTCCCCGGAAGGCTATGACCCCGCCCTGAAGCAGTGGCGCATGGAGTCCCTGCCCATCCTGCCCGAGGCCTTCCAGTACGCGGCCATCGAGCGGACCAAGGACCAGTACGCCACGGTGGCGGGCTGGCTGAACCGGGTGGAGGTCACCGAGGTGGTGAACGCCACGGACGCCGGGCGGGAAGGCGAGCTGATCTTCGACCTCGTGTACCGGCTCTCCGGCTGCACCAAGCCCGTGAAGCGCCTCTGGACCAGCAGCCTCACGGAGGAAGCCATCCGGGAGGCCTTCCAGGGCATGAAGCCCGGCGAGGCCTATGCGGGCCTGCGCGATGCCGCCCGCAGCCGCCAGGAGGCGGACTGGCTCGTGGGCATGAACGCCACCCGGGCCCAGACGATCCTCATGCGCCGCACCGGCGGTGAGGGCGTCTACAGCGTGGGGCGCGTGCAGACGCCCACGCTGGCCATCCTCGTGAACCGGGAGCTGGAGCTGCGGGACTTCAAGCCTCAGGCCTTCTGGACCCTCCTGGGCCGCTTCGCGGTGGCCGAGGGCGGCTGGACCGGCAAGTGGCAGAAGGTGGCGGATGGCGAGACCCTCGAGCGGTTCAGGACCGAGGCCGAGGCCCGGGAACTGGCCGCGCGCCTGGAGGGCAAGCCCGCCAAGGTCACCTCCGTCCAGGGCAAGACGGAGAAGAAGGCGCCGGAGCTCCTCTACGACCTCACGGCCCTGCAGAAGACCTGCAACCAGCGCTTCGGCTGGAGCGCCGAGCACACCCTGGAGATCGCCCAGACCCTCTACGAGAAGAAGGTGCTGAGCTATCCGCGCACCGCCAGCCGCCACCTCACGAAGGCGGATGCCGCCAAGGCCTCCCGCTGGCTCAAGGCCCTCTCGGAGGGTCAGTTCGAGGAGCTGCAGCCCTTCCTCCAGGAGCTCCGCAAGCGCTGGCCCGTGGCGCTCGGCAAGCGCTTCGTGGACGACGCCCAGGTCGAGGACCACCACGCCCTCGTGCCCACCGAGGTGGCGGCACGCGGGCTCTCTGGGGATGAAGCCGCCCTCTACCTGCTCGTGGCCCGCCGCTTCCTGGCCGCCCACTGGCCGGAACGCATCATCGCCCGCACCACCGTGATCACCGAGGTGGACGGCGAGACCTTCAAGGCCACGGGCTCCGTCATCAAGCAGATCGGCTGGGCGGAAGTGGATCCCCCCGCCAAGCGCGTGTCCAAGGCCAAGGAGGTCAAGGCCGCAGAGGCCGCCCCCGAGGGCGAGGAACCCGATCCCCCCGAAGAGGAGGACGAGGACCAGGGCCTGCCCCCCCTCAAGAAGGGCCAGCCCGCGGAGGTGAAGGGCTATGAGGTCAAGGAGGGGAAGACCACCCCGCCCAAGCGCCTCTCGGAGGCCGACCTCCTCTCCGCCATGCAGGGCGCCGGCCGCTTCGTGGACGATGAGACCCTCAAGGGCGCCCTCAAGGACCGGGGCCTCGGCACCCCCGCCACCCGGGCCGCCGTCATCGAGACCCTGCTCCAGCGCACCTACATCGAGCGGAAGCGCAATGTGCTCATCCCCACGGAGAAGGGCATCGCCCTGATCCAGGCCATCCCCGACGAGCGGCTCAAGAGCCCGCAGCTCACGGGGGAGTGGGAGGCCAAGCTGGAGTCCATGCGCCGCGGAGAAGCCCAACGGGAAGCGTTCATGGGCGAGATCCGGGGCTTCGTGCAGGACCTCATGGGCACCCTCAAGGGCGCGGTCGGCCAAGCGGCCCGGACCGGCCCCCGGAAGCCCGTCACCGGTCCCGAGGTGGGCGCCTGCCCCCGCTGCGCCTCCCCCTTGCGCCTCCGCACCTGGGAGGGGCGGACCTACGCCCGCTGCGACGGGGCGAAGGATCCCGAGTGTCCCGTGGCCTTCGACTGCGACGACCAAGGCGCGCCCCGCCTCCGCTGCGAGGCCTGCCAAGGTCCGGTGCGTGAGGAGAAGTCCGGCCGCCAGGTCTGCTTGGCCTGCCACCGCGAACAGGGCCGGAACGCCCCCCTCCCGACGCCATGCCCCACCTGCGGCCAGGCGCGACGCGTCCTCCCCAGCACGCGCAAGGGGCAGTGGTTCCTGCGCTGCAGCGACTGCGGGACCGCCGAGGCGATCGGCTAGTTCCGCTTCGCCTCCAGCTCCTGCTTGAGCGCCTCGAGCTTGCTCAGGGTGCAGCCGCCCTTGGTGCAGCCCTCGCAGCCTCCGCCGCACTCGCCGCTGAGGAGGCCCTTCAGGAAGCCGCGGCCGAACCACGCGGCCGAAGCGGCCACGAGGGCGAGCACGATTCCCATCTGGAGCGTCATGGCGCCTCCGTTCAACGCATTCCCATCATACGGCCGAGCACCACGGTTCCCCAACTCAGCAGCCAGCCCAGCACCGAACCATAGACCAGGGTGAAGGAGGCCCAGCCCCAGGAGCCCGTCTCCCGCTGGATGATGCTCACGGTGCCCAGGCAGGGCGTGTAGATGAGGATGAACACCATGAAGGCGAGGGCCGTGAGCGGCGTGAGGCCGGAGCGGTCCCGGAGGGCCTGCTGGAGCGGGCTCAGCTTCTCGCCCTCCTTCGCCTCCTCGCTGGCCCCGTGGATGACGCCCATGGTGCTCACCACGATCTCCTTGGCCACGAAGCCCGCCGTGAGGGCGATGACGTCCTTCCAGGCTTCGGTGCGGGTGTGGTCGGGATCGAAGATGGGACGGAGGCTCGGCTCCAGCACCCGCCCGAACCTGGCGGCCAGGCTGGTGTTCACGATGCGGCTCTCATGGGCCAGCTTGAGCTCCGCCAGCTTCTCCTCCTTCTCCGCCTCGGGGATCTGGAGGGCCTGCACCGCCTGTTGCCGCTGCAGCAGCTCCGCGCTCCACTCGCGGTTGGCGATGCCGGGATAGCGGCTCAGGAACCACACCAGGGTGGCCCCTGCGAAGATCGTGGTGCCGGCCCGCTTGAGGAAGATGCTGCCCTTCTCCCACATGTGGATGGCCGTGGTATTCATCTCGGGCAGCCGGTAGGGAGGGAGTTCCATCACGAAGGGGGCGGTCTCCGCGACGAAGAGGGTGCTCCGGAGCAGCCGGCCCATGAGCATGGCTAGGAGCAAGCCCAGGAAGTGCATGGCCACGATGGCCAGGCCCGCCTTCACGGGGGTGAAGAAGGTGCCGGCGAGCACGATGTAGACCTGGAGGCGCGCGGAGCAGCTCACCAGCGGCGTCACGAGGATGGTGATGAGCCGATCGGTCTTGGATTCGATGGTGCGGGTGGCCTGGATGGCCGGCACGTTGCAGCCGGAGCCCATGATGAGGGGGATGAAGCTCTTCCCGTGGAGGCCCATGAGGTGCATCACGCGGTCCATGATGAAGGCCGCGCGGCTCATGTACCCCGTGTCCTCCAGGAAGCTGATGCAGCCCATGAGGATCATGATCACGGGCAGGAAGACCACCACCGTGCTGACGCCGGGGATGACGCCGTCCACCAGGAGGCTCGTCAGCTCGCCCGGGGGCAGCCGGTCCGCCAGCAGCCCGGAGAGGGCCTTGAAGGCCTCCCCGATCCAGTCCTGGGGGTACTTCCCGAGGGTGAAGGAGAGGACGTACACCACGCCCATCACCGCGAGGAAGATCGGGATGCCGAACCAGCGGTGGGTGAGGACCCCGTCCAGGCGGTCCTTGAAGGCCCGGGCGGGCTGGGCGGGCTGGCTCAGCACTTCGCTCACGAGGCCGTGGGCGAAGCCGTAGCGGCGCTCGGCGATGAGGGTGGCGGTGTCGTCCCCGAGGTGGGCCTCGAGGAAGGCGACGCTTTGGGCCACCTGGGCCTCCACGGCCTCCCGGGCATGGCTCTGCGCCAGCAGTCGCGCGCCCTCGGGGCTGCCTTCGAGAAGCAGCAGGGCCATCCAGCGGGGCGAGACGCTCCGGCCCAGGGGCTCGTCCTTGCGCACCTCGGCCTCGATCTTCCCGAGCTCGCCCTCGATGTCGTGGCCGTACTCCACCGGGCCCTTGCCCGGCGCCGCGGCGGACCAGTCCCGCAGGGCCGGGTGCCCGCCGCGGGAGACCGCCACCAGCGCGTCCTTCAAGGCCTGGATCCCTTCCTCCCGGTTCCCCACCGTGGGGATCACCGGACCGCCGAGGAGGGTCTCCAGGGCCGGCAGGTCGAAGCGGATGCCCTTCGCCTCGGCGTCGTCCATCATGTTGAGGACGAACACCATGGGCTTGCGCAG
>CAZVKM010000186.1:0-7513 GCA_964627685.1 uncultured Solibacteraceae bacterium
GCCGGCGCCGACCTGGCCAACCTCTGCAACGAAGCCGCCCTCTACGCCGCCCGCAGCAACAAGAAGTGGGTGGAGATGACGGACTTCGAGAACGCCAAGGACAAGGTCTACATGGGCGCCGAGCGCCGCTCCATGGTCATGACCGAGGAGGACCAGAAGGTCACGGCCTACCACGAGGCGGGTCACACCGTCGTGGCCGCGGCCCTTCCCGGCGCCGACCCCGTGCACAAGGTCACCATCATCCCCCGCGGACGCGCCCTGGGCGTGACCTGGCAGCTGCCGGAGCGGGACCGCTACAACATCACCAAGACCTACCTCGAGACCACCATCAGCATCCTGATGGGGGGCCGTATCGCCGAGGAGCTCTTCCTGGACCAGATGAGCACGGGCGCGAGCAATGACATCGAGCGCGCCACGGAGATGGCCAAGAACATGGTCACGGCCTACGGCATGAGCGAGAAGCTCGGCCCCCTCAACTTCAACGGGGGCAACCACGAGATCTTCCTGGGGCGGGACTTCACCCAGCGTCGGGAGATCTCCGAAGAGACCAGCCGCACCATCGATGCGGAAGTCCACGACATCGTCATGCGCAACTACAAGCGCGCGAAGGACCTGATCCTGGAGAAGCGCAGCGCCCTCACCGCCATCGCCGAGGCCCTGCTCCTCCGCGAGACCCTCGATGGGCACGATGTCGAAGTGCTCATGAAGGGCGGCACCCTGCCGCCGCCCAGCGGCGGCCCCGGAAGTGGCAGCACCGCCACCCTCACGGGCGAAGCGGGGGACGAGCCGGGGCTGAACCCCGTGCCCAACCCCATTTGACGTCCCGGGGATTCCAGTGGGGGCCGCTCCTCGAGGGCGGCCCCCTTTTCATCGGGATCCTGAACCTGACCCCGGACTCCTTCAGCGACGGGGGGCGCCATCAGGCGCCCGAGGCCGCCCTGGCCCAGGCCCGCCGGCTGGTGTCGCAGGGCTGCCACATGCTGGACCTCGGCGCCGAGAGCACCCGACCTGGAGCCCGGCCCATTTCCCCCGAGGAGGAGTGGCTGCGGCTGGAGGGCCCTCTCAACGCCCTGAGGGCCCACCTGCCCCTCATCCCGCTGAGCCTGGACACCCGGCATGAGGAGGTGGCCCGTCGGGGGCTGGAGGGTGGGATCTCGGTGCTCAACGATGTCACCGGTTTCCGAGAGCCACGGATGCGGGCCCTGGCGATCGAGTCGGGGTGCGGGTGCATCGCCATGCGCAGCCGGGTGGTGGAAGGCGGGTTCGTCATGCCGCCCTACCTCGACCCCGGAGAGCCCACGGCGGATCGGGCCCTCGACGAGCTGATTACGGTGCGGGACCGCCTGCTCCAGGCGGGCCTGCCTCCGGAGCGCCTCCTGCTGGATCCGGGGTTCGGATTCGGGACGACCTTCGCGGAGGACTCCGCCCTCTGGCGGAGCCTCCCTTCCTGGCCCGAACGGCTGGCCTGGCCTGCGGAGGGCTTCTGCCTCGGCCTGTCCCGGAAGCGCTTCCTCGCCCACCGGGCCGGTCAACCTGACTTGCCGCCCGACCGGAGGGACGGATTGACCGCCGAGGCCCACGACCAGGCTCGGGCCCTGGGATTCCGCATCTTCCGGACCCACGCGGTGGGATAGACTGGTGTCATGTCCCACAAGTACTTCGGCACCGATGGCATCCGTGGCACCGCCCTGCGGGAACCGCTCACCCTGGAGGACTGCACCCGCTGGGGGGCCGCCTGGTCCCAGGTGGGGCGCCTCGCGGGCATCGAGCAGCTGATCATCGGGTGGGATCCCCGCACCAGCTCCGAGGCCATCAAGAACGCCTTCGTGACCGGCTGCGGCCTGGGCCTCCGCGTCACCATCCTCGGCATGGTGCCCACCCCGGCCGTGGCGTGGTCGGTCCAGCAGGCCACGGCGCGGGGCACCCGCACCTGGGGCCTGATGATCAGCGCCAGCCACAACCCCCCGGAGGACAACGGGCTCAAGGGCTTCAACGAGCACGGGGAGAAGCTTGAAGCGGAGCAGGAATCCGCCATCGAGGAGGCCTGGGAGTGCCTCCAGGAGCCCACCACCATCCTCATGCGCCCGGAGGAGCTCTCCCTGGCTCCCTGGCTGAACCACCTCGGCGGCGTGGATCTCCCCCCCGACTTCCGCCTGGTGGTGGATTGCGCCCATGGCGCCACGGGCCCATCCGCCCGCCGGCTGCTCCGGGGCGGGCAGATCACCTGGATCGGGGATGCCCCCGACGGCGCCTGCATCAACGTGGGCGTCGGCAGCACCCACCTGGAGGCGCTCCAGGGGGCCGTGGCGCAGGCCAAGGCCGACCTCGGCATCGCCTTCGACGGGGATGGGGATCGCTGCCTCATGGTGGACGCCCACGGACGGGTCCTCGATGGGGACCAGATGCTCTGGTTGCTGGCCCAGGACCGGGTGGCCCTGGGGGATCCCCCCCCGGGCGTGGTGGGCACCGTCATGAGCAACGGGGGTCTGGAGCAGGCCCTCCGGGAGGCCGGGCTCCCCTTCACCCGCACCGCGGTCGGGGACAAGTACCTCCTCCGCGAGATGCGGGCCCGAGGCTGGGACCTGGCCGCCGAGGCCAGCGGGCACCTGATCCAGAAGCGCATCGGCCCCAGCGGGGACGGCCTCGCGACGGCCCTGAGCCTGCTGAAGGCCCTCCTCCACCGCCCGGCCGAGCGTCGCTTCGACTGGACCTTCATCCCCTGGCCCCAGCGCCTGGTCAACGTGAAGGCCACGGCCCGGAAGGCGGTGGAGAGCTGCCCCACCCTGACCCGGGCCATGGGGGAGATCGACCGGCGCTGGGGCGCCGGGGTGAGGCAGGTCATCCGCTGGTCGGGCACCGAGCCCAAGCTCCGGCTCATGGTGGAGGCCCAGGAGGCCCCTTGGGTGGATCAGGCCCTGGCCGAGCTGGAGGCGGCCGCCCGGGTGGACCTGGGGCTCTGAGCCCCCCCCCCGGGGCACAAACTTCAGGGGCCGCCCCTTGGAACCGAGGATAAGTGTTAGCCTGTACGGAACCTTAGGAGTACCCGGTTGAGCCTCCGCCTTGGCGTGAACATCGATCACGTTGCCACCCTCCGACAGGCCCGGGGAGGGCATGAGCCCGAGCCCGTCGCCGCCGGCCTGCTGGCGCAGGGCGCCGGAGCCGATGGCATCACAGTCCACCTCCGGGCGGACCGCCGCCATGTGCAGGAGCGGGACCTCCGGCTCCTGAAGGACGTCCTGGCCATCCCGCTGAACGTGGAGTGCGCCGCCACCAGCGAGGCCCTGGAGGCCGTGGTGCCGGTGCGCCCGGCCACGGTGACCCTCGTTCCGGAGACCCGGGAGGAGCTCACGACCCAGGGGGGGCTGGATGCCGTGTTCCTCCAGGCCATGCTCCGCACCGTCATCCGGGAGCTGCACCAGAGCCACATCCGGGTCAGCCTCTTCATCGATCCCCTGGAGGAGCAGGTGAAGATGGCGGCCAAGCTGGAGGCCGATGCCATCGAGTTCAACACCGGTGTCTACGCCGACCTGCCCATGGGAGCCGATCCCTCGGAGGAGCTCAACCGCCTCCGGACGGGGGCCCGCCTGGCGAGCCGTCTGGGCCTCCAGGTGCTCGCGGGCCACGGCCTGAACCTGCAGAACGTCGGTGCGGTGGCCGCGATCCCCGAGGTCGAGGAGCTGAACATCGGCCACAGCCTCATCGGGCGTGCGGTGCTCGTCGGTCTGGAGCCCGCCGTCCGTGAGATGCTCGCCAAGATGCGGGAGGCCCGCCCATGAGCACCATCCTGGTGGTGGATGACGAACCGATGGTCCGGGACACCCTCCGGGGCTTCCTGGAGCGCGAAGGGCACACGGTGCTCGAGGCGGAGGACGCCCTCGCCGCCCGCGCCCAGCTGGCCCAGGGCCCCATCGATCTGGCCTTCCTGGACGTCTCCATGCCCGGCGAGAGCGGGGCGGACCTCTGCGCCCACCTCAAGGAGGATCCCGAGTGCCAGCACATCAAGGTGGTCCTCCTCACGGGCCACGATGACGAGCAACACTGGCGTGAAGGCCTCCGAAGCGGCGCCGACCTCTATGCCGTGAAGCCCTTCGGGCTGGAGCGGATCCGCCTCATCGTCTCGGAGCTTCTCGGGGAGGGCGGCGCCTGATGTCCAACCTCAAGGGGAGCCTCGAGAGCATTTCCCTCATGGACGTGGCCCAATTGCTCCACGTCAACCGGAAGTCCGGCCAGCTGCACATCCAGAACGGCAAGCAGCAGGGCACGCTCTTCCTCATGAACGGGGATGTGATCCACGCCGAGGCGGGCGGCTACAAGGGGGACAGCGCCGCCTTCGAGATCCTCGACTGGACCACGGGCACCT
This sequence comes from uncultured Solibacteraceae bacterium, assembly GCA_964627685.1. GTDB lineage: Bacteria > Acidobacteriota > Holophagae > Holophagales > Holophagaceae > JAFDVN01. Next base: position 4,361 of record CAZVKM010000186.1, read on the forward strand.
TCGACTTCCAGACCACCACACCCCAGTGCCCCCACAGCATCCGACGGAGCCTCACGGACCTCCTCATGGAGGCCGCCCGCATCGGGGACAGCCGCCGCCGGCTCCACCAGATCTTCCCCAACATGGAGGCCATCCCCTGGCCGACCCTTCCCCTGGAGGAGGCCACCAAGGGTCTGAAGATCTTCGAGGAGGAGCGCCGGATCCTGCCCTTCTTCGATGGCTTCCGGGACTTCCGGGAGATCATGGACGCCGCCTCCCAGCACGATGTCGCCGTCCTCCAGGCCGCCTCCATCCTCCAGGACGCGGGCCGGCTGGAGGTGATCCAGCCCGATGCCCCCGTCTCGGTGGTGCCCCTCAAGACCGGCCTCTTCAAGCGGGGCAGCAGCCTGGAGGTCTCCAAGTCCCTGGAGGCCCGCTGGACGGCCCTGGGCCCCTACGCCCTGGGCATCAAGAACCTGCGGGTGATCTGGCCGAAGGGACCGGCCATCGAACCGGTCAAATTCGTGTCGGACCTGCCCGACAAGGTGGTCGCCATCCCACGGGAATTCATGGAGGCCTGGGAATTGGCCGAAGGATCCCCCGTCCGGGTGCGCCCCGCGCCCTAGGAGCCCGTTCCATGGAAGACCTCACCCTGCCCTCGGGCGAAGACTCCGAGCTCGTCAAGGAGTTCGAGGCCCAGAGCCGTTCCCTGGATGCCCGCCTGGACGGCCTGAAGCACATGATCGAGGAGCTCCGTTCCGAGCTCCAGGGGAACTCGAAGCTCTCCATCCACAAGCTCGCCCAGGTCGCCAAGGACATGGCCGCCGGGCAGGTCTATCAGAAGATCGATCTGGAAGCGAAGGGCGAGATCGGCGCCCTGGTGCAGAGCATCAACCAGACCCTGCTCAACCTCCAGCAGCTGGACGCCTCCGTCAAGCAGCAGTCAAACCAGGTACCGGAGCTCGCCGCCCAGCTGGACGCCATCACCTCCGAGACGGAGCGTGCGACCCAGGACGTGATGAACCGCCTCGACGGGCTCATGGCCAAGACGGAAGACGCCTCCGACGGGCTCCGGAAGCTCGCCCCGGCCTTCCGCCGCCATGAGGAGCAGCGCTCCGAGATGGCCAAGGCCGTCGCCTCCTTCCTGGACCGAGCGGGCCGCGGCGAGGACAGCACCCTGCTCGCCCAGGAGGTGCTGGAATACCTCTTCGCCCTGCAGATGGACCAGGCTCCGCCCCTGGAGCTGGATGCCACCATCGCGCAAATGCAGGCCATCAACGACGAGGCCTTCGAGATCCTGAACATCCTGCAGTTCCAGGACATCACCCGCCAGAAGATCGAGAAGGTGGTGCTGCTCCTGAAGAACTTCCAGTCGGGGCTCCAGCGCCTGCTCGTGATCTTCAACATCGAGGCCCCTGGGGGCGATGCGGCGATCTTCCACGAGCGGAAGGTGGCGACCCAGGACAACATCTTCAACACGTCGCTGGACCGGGACCAGAAGAAGGACTCGGTGGACGACATCATCGCCCAGTTCAAGAAGACCCAGTCCTAGGTCCCCGGCTCCTCGCCCTTCCCCGCCCGGGGATGGGCCTGGTCGTAGGTCTTCGCCAGGTCCTCCAGGCTCAGGTGGGTGTAACGCTGGGTGGTGCTGAGGCTGGCGTGGCCCAGGAGCTCCTGGATGGCCCTCAGGTCCATCCCCGCGTTCAGCAGATGCGTCGCGAAGCTGTGGCGGAGGGCATGGGGGCTCACCCGGCTCCTCACCGCCGCCTCGGCCAGGGCGCGGTCGAGGAAGGTGCGGACGCTGGTGGGCGTGAGGCGCCCTCCCCGCTGGTTCAGGAAGAAGGCCGCCGTGGGTGCCCCTCCCCGCTCCGCCAGCAGGGCGGACCTATACCCGAGGTAGGTTTCCAGGTGGCCCGCCGCCGCGGCGTGGAAGGGGACGATGCGCTCCTTGTTCCCCTTGCCCACCACGCGCACGATGCGCTCGGCGAAGCCCACGTCCTGCAGGTCCAGCCCCACCAGCTCGGAGACCCGGAGGCCCGAGGCGTAGAGGAGCTCCAGCAGGGCCCGCAGACGGGCGGTCGGGAAATCCAGCGCCTCCGGGAGCTCCAGCAGGGCCTCGCTCTCCCCCTCGGTGAGGAAGGCCGGCAGCTTGCGGGCCTGCTTGGGGTTGCGCAAACCGGAGGCGGGGTTGGCCTCCAGGCGCCCCGTCTCGAAGCTCCAGCGGTAGAAGGCCCTCACCGTGCTGAGGATGCGGGCCTGGGAGGCGGCATCCAAACCCCGCTGACCCAACTCCAGGGCGAAGCCCCGCAGGGTGCGGGGGCTCACCCCCCAGCCGGGCCAACGCTGCCGGGCAGCATGATCCGCGAGCTTTTCCAGGTCCTGGCGCTGCGCACGGAGGGTGTGCGCCGACAGGCCGCGCGCCTGCTGCTCCACGAGGAAGGCGCGGAGGGATGAGTCCGGGAATTCGACCTCACGCTCTGATACCATCCTCTATCCATCCCACGGAGTCTGGTTTGTCTCAAGCCGTCAGCACCATCGCGGAACTTTTCTACCGCGGCCTTGAGCGCCAGCTCCCGGATGCCATGGCCATCAAGCAGGGGGAGGCCTTCACCCCCATCAGCCATGCCGAGATCCAGGCCCAGGTGGAACGCCTGGCCCTGGCCCTGGAAGCCCGGGGCCTCAAGGCCGGCACCCATGTCGCCATCCTCGCGGAGAACGGGCCGGAGTGGGCCTACGCAGACTACGCCTGCGCCATCCTCGGCCTGCCGCTCACCACCATCTACGCCACGCTCAATGCCCCCCAGGCGGCCTTCATCCTCAAGGACAGCGCCAGCGTCCTCGTGTTCTGCTCCAATGGCGCGCAGCTGGAGAAGGTGCTCGCCCACTGGAGCGAGCTGCCGAACCTCCACACGGCCGTGCTCCTCCGGGGGGAGGTCCCCCAGGGGACCGGGCGCAGCATCCTCCCCTGGGAGGCCCTCATGGCCGAGGGACGGGCCCGGGAATCCGAGCGCCCCGAGGTGCGGCGCTGGGCGGAGCAGCGCAAACCGGACGACCTCCTCACCCTCATCTACACCAGCGGCACGACCGCGGATCCCAAGGGCGCCATGCTCACGCACGGCAACGTGGTCTCCAACGTCCACGCGGCCCTCAAGGCCCTCCCCCTGCGCGAGGGGG
>CAZVKM010000187.1:0-3713 GCA_964627685.1 uncultured Solibacteraceae bacterium
GTGCAGGAGACCTTCCAGAAGACGAAGGGCCTGCCCGTGACCCTCACCTGGGCGCCCCACGTGAAGCCCCTGCCCAAGGCCGTGCCCAACTCTTTCCTCCTCACCGCCGCCGCCGCGGGCTGCCACGTGCGCGTGGCCCACCCCAAGGGCTTCGAGCTGCGACCCGAGGTGCGGGCCGAGGCGGAGGCCTTCGCGGCCGTCACGGGCGGCAGCGTCACCTACACCGACGATCAGAGGGCCGCGCTCGAGGGTTCCGCCGTGCTCTGCGCCAAGGCCTGGGGCCCCGCCACCGACGGCCCCGGCGGAGACCTGCAGCAGGCCGGGTGGATGCCGGGTGCCTCGCACCTGGACCTCCTGGACAAGGACGGCATCTTCCTCCACTGCCTGCCCACCCGCCGGAACCTCGAAGTGGCCGACGCCGTGCTCGACAGCCCCCGCAGCCGCGTGGTGGACGAGGCGGAGAACCGCTTCCACGTGCAGCGGGCTCTGCTGCACCAGCTCATCGGCCTGAACTAGCCCCGAACCGTCCTGCCTGGAGTCCCCATGAACGCCCTCATGTCACTGCGCGCCGCCGCCCCCTACCTCCGCCAGTTCCGCAACCAGACCTTCGTGGTGAAGGTGGGGGGCGAGGTGCTGGAGGAGCCTGCGGCCTGCGCCGCCGTGTGCGAGCAGCTGGCCCTCCTGTGGAACCTGGGGATCCAGGTGGTGCTGGTGCACGGCGGCGGCGCGGGCCTCGATCGGCTCAGCGCCCAGCTGGGACTCCCCGTCACCAAGGTGGGGGGGCGGCGCGTCACCGACGCGGCCACCCTGCGCGCCGCCATCATGGCCTTCGCCGGCGAAGCCCACACGGGCTTTCTGGCAGCCCTCCGCAAGGCGGGGCTGTCGCCCGTGGGCCTCAGCGGCGTGGACGCGGGCCTGCTGAAGGCCCACCGGCGCCCGCCCCAGACGGTGGCGGGCGAGGCCGTGGACTACGGCTTCGTGGGCGACCTGGATGCCGTGGACCCCACGGTGATCCAGCACCTCCTGGCCGGGGGCTTCCTGCCCGTGATCGCGCCCCTCAGCGCCGATGACCAGGGGCAGGTCTACAACACCAACGCCGATACCGTGGCTTCCGCCCTGGCGGCGTCCCTGGGCGCCGAGAAGCTGATCTTCCTCCTGGGCGTGCCCGGCCTCCTGCGGGACGTGGCCCAGCCCAGCTCCCTGGTGCCCTTCGCCACGCCGGAGGAGCTCACGGAGCTGGAGGCCCAGGGCGCCGTGGCCGGCGGCATGAAGCCCAAGCTCGCCGCCGTGAAGGCGGCCCTGGCCGCGGGCGTGCACAGCGTGCACCTGGTCTCCGGCCTCGTGGCCGAGGCGCTGCTCGTCGAGGTCTTCACCAACGAGGGCAGCGGCACCATGATCCAGGCGGCCCCGCCCGCCGCTGCGGGAGTGGCACCGTGACTGCCGCGGACCTCCTCCAGCACCTCGTGGCCCTGCCCAGCGTCTCGGGACAGGAGCAGGCCATCGCCGACCACGTGCAGGCCCTCCTGGAAGGCTGGGGCGCCCGCGTGCAGCGACAGGGGAACAACCTCTGGGCGGAGGTGGGGCAGGGCGCGCCGCGCCTGTTGTTGAACTCCCACCTGGACACCGTGCCTGTGTGCGACGGCTGGACCGAGGCCCCCCACGCCCCGGTCTGGCGTGACGGCCGCCTCGTGGGCCTCGGCGCCAACGACGCCAAGGGCTGCGTGGCCGCGATGCTGATGGCCTTCCGGGAGCTGCTCCTGGTTCCGCCGGCAGAGGGCACCGTGGTGCTGGCCCTCACGGCCGAGGAGGAGACGGGTGGCCAGGGCCTCGCGACCATCCTGTCCCACCTGGGTTCCCTGGATGCCGCCGTGGTGGGGGAGCCCACGGGCCTCGCCGTGTGCGCGGCCCAGCGGGGCATGCTGCTCCTGAAGGTGACCACGAAGGGGGAGGCGGCCCATGTGGCCCACGCCCACCTGGGTACCAACGCCATCCACGCCGCCGCCCAGGACATCGCCAAGCTGGCGGGCCTGCGCTTCGAGCCCCATCCATTGCTGGGTGAGGCACGTCCGCAGGTCACCCAGGTCGAGGGAGGCCGTGCCCGCAACCAGGTGCCCGACGCCTGCACCTTCTTCGTGGACCTGCGCACCACCCCCAACCTCGACCACGCCGCCCTGGCCGCCACCTTCGCCGCGGAGCTCACGGGCCACGTGCACGTGCACAGCGCCCGCTACCTGCCCAAGGCCACGGATCCCGCCCATCCCATCGTGCAGGCCGCCCTGCAGGCCGCGGGCAAGACCTCGCCCATCGGCAGCGCCACCACCAGCGACTGGGCCTTCCTCGGCGATGTGCCCGCCGTGAAGCTGGGGCCCGGCGACACCCTCCGCAGCCACCGGCCCGACGAGTACATCACCCACGCCGAGCTGGAGGCGGGCGTGGCCTGTTACCGGGCCCTGGTCCCCGCCTACTTCGCCAAGGCGACTCAGGGGGTGGCCCATGCCTAGCGGGATGCAGCTGTGGGCCAAGGACCTGCCGTTGGACGGCCTCGTCCATGCGTTCACCGTGGGCCGAGATCCCGAGCTCGACCTCCAGCTCTTGCCCTTCGACGCCTGGGGCAGCGCGGCCCATGCCCGCACCCTGCACCGGGCTGGACTGCTCTCCGAGGCCGACACCCTCGCCCTGGTGGAAGCCCTGGCCACCCTGCAGGCGGAAGCCCAGGCCGGTGCCCTGGTGATCCGACCCGAGCAGGAGGATGGCCACACCTTGCTGGAGGCGGAGCTCACGGCGCGGCTCGGCGAGCCGGGTCGGCGCATCCATGCGGGTCGCTCCCGCAACGACCAAGTGGCCACGGCCCTGCGGCTCTGGATGCGGGACCGCCTCCTGGCCGTGGAGGTGGGCGTGCACGCCCTCGCCGATGCCCTGGTGGCCTTCGCCGAGGCGAATCCCGGTCCCCTGCCGGGCTACACCCACCTGCGCCTGGCCATGCCCAGCTCCTGGGCCCAGTGGGCCGGGTCTCACGCGGAGGCCCTCCTGGAGGAGGCCGAGGCCCTGGCCGCCCTCTGGGCCCGGCTGGACCGCTGCCCTCTGGGCACCGGCGCGGGCTACGGCGTGCCGCTGCCACTGGACCGGGCCCACACGGCCCAGCTCCTGGGCTTCACCCGCCTCCACCGCAACGCCGCCGAGGTGCAGCTGGGCCGGGGCCGCACGGAAGGGGCCTTCCTCCACGCCCTGGGCAGCCTGGGCCTGGCCCTGGAGCGTTTCGCCCAGGACGCGCTGCTCTTCAGCACCGAGGCCTTCGGCTTCCTCGCCCTGCCCGATGCGTTCACCACCGGCAGCAGCCTCATGCCCCAGAAGCGGAACCCCGACGTGCTGGAGCTGGCCCGGGCCCGGGCCCGGGAGCTGCGGGGCCAAGCGGGGCGGCTCGATGCCTTGGCCAGCGGCCTATCCGGCGGCTACCACCGGGACTTCCAGCTGCTCAAGGCGCCGCTCCTGGAGGGCACGGCCTCGACGCTGGAGCTGTTGGCCGTGCTGGCCCACGTGGTGCCGGGGCTGGAGCCCACGCCTCGGGTCGCGGAGGTCGCCGCCTCCCCGGAGCTCCATGCCACGCAGGCCGCCCTCGACCTCGTGCAGCAGGGCGTCCCCTTCCGGGAGGCCTACCGCGCCGTGGCCCAGGCCGTGGGGCAGGGCACCTTCGTACCGCCCCTCGCGCCTCCGGC
>CAZVKM010000187.1:3813-7501 GCA_964627685.1 uncultured Solibacteraceae bacterium
GAGGTGCACACCGCCACCATCGACACCGGGGGCTTCAGCCCCGCGGAGCTGGCCCGCATCGAGGCCCAGGCCGCCAAGCTGGGCGTGGCCTCCCACCGCACGGTGGACGGCCGGCAGCGGCTGTGGGACCGCTACCTGCGCTTTCTCGTCTACGGCAACGTGCTGCGGGGCCAGGCCTACCCCCTGAGTGTGAGCGCCGAGCGGGTGTGCCAGGCGGAGCTGGCCGTGGCCGCAGCCCGGGAGCTGGGCGCCACGGCCCTGGCCCACGGCAGCACGGGTGCCGGCAATGATCAGGTGCGCTTCGACGTGGCCTTCGCCGCCCTCGCCCCGGACCTCACCGTGCGCACGCCCATCCGGGAGCTGGCCCTGTCACGGGTGCAGGAGGTCGAGTGGCTCGAGGGCCGGGGCTTCACCTTCCCTCCCAAGACCGCGGCCTACTCCGTGAATGAGGGCATGTGGGGCACCAGCATCGGCGGACGGGAGACCCTGAACCCCTGGGATGCCCTGCCCGCGGAGGCCTGGCCCGGCGGTGAGGTGGACGGTTCGCTCGCCACCCGCGAGCTGGTGATCGGCTTCGCGGAGGGCGTGCCCTGCGCGTTGGATGGCGAGGCCCTGGACCCCGTGGCCCTCATCGCCCGCCTCAATGAATGGGGCCGCACCTACGGCGTGGGCCGGGCCTACCACCTGGGCGACACCATCCTGGGCATCAAGGGCCGCATCGGCTTCGAGGCCCCGGCGGCCCTGATGCTCGTGCAGGCCCACCGGGAACTGGAGAAGCTCACCCTCAGCGGCAAGCAGCTCTTCTGGAAGGAGAGCCTGGGCAACCTCTACGGGTCCCTCCTGCACGAGGGCCACTTCTTCGATCCCCTGGCCCGGGATCTGGAGGCCTTCCTCCAGCGCAGCCAGGCCGTGGTCACCGGCGACGTGCGGCTGGTCCTCCGGCCCCATGGGTTCCAGACCATCGGCGCCCGCAGCCCCTTCGCCCTCATGAACGACCTCGCCGCCTACGGCGAAGGCACCCAGCTCTGGACCGGCGCCGACGCCGCAGGCTTCGCCAAGGTCTTCGGCGTCTCCCAGCGCCTCACGGCCATGGCCCAGGGCACCCCCTTCGAACACGCCTACTGACCCCCGATCCCGGATCCCCCATGCGAATCACCGTCGACAAGATCGCCTCCGTGACCCGGCGGCTCCAGCTGGCCAAGACCCTCACCCTCACCGCGGACATCGGGGTGCGCCCGGGCGCCGTGATCGCGGGCCGGGTGCTCAACGACAAGAGCCGGTACAACACCCTGGAGGATGTGCACGGCCGCATGTCCGTGGTGCACGCGGGCGACCTCGTCGTGGGAGCCCTGGGGCACCGCAACGCCCTCCACGGCTACGAGGGGGTGATGCCCACCCGGGTGCAAGTTGGCGAGAAGCTCAACCTCCTGAACCTGGGCGGCGTGATGGGCACCTGCGTGTCCCACAACCCCGACGTGGGCCTCCCCTTCGAGGTGGAGGTGCTGGGACAGGTGCTCGTCTATCCCGACTTCCAGAGCCGCCAGGGCCAGCGGGCCCACATCGGCCTGAAGGCCCTGCAGCCCCGTACGGGCTCACCCCAGGTGCCGGTGGTCTACGTGGCGGGCACCTGCATGAACGCCGGGAAGACCGCCGCGGCCTGCGCCGTGATCCGCGTGCTGGCCCAGGCGGGCCTCAAGGTGGCGGGCGCCAAGCTCACGGGCGTGAGCCTCCAGAAGGACATTCTGGGCATGAAGGACTACGGCGCCGAATGGGCCCTGGACTTCACGGACACCGGGGTGACCACCTCCAGCCCCGACACGGCCCAGGCCTCGGCCCGCACGCTCTTCGCGGAGCTGGCCGCCCAGGGCGCCGATGTGATCGTGGCCGAGACCGGCGACGGCATCATGGGTGACTACGGTGTGCAGGCGGTGCTGGCGGATGCGGAGCTCATGGGCCAGGCCGCGGCCTTCCTCTTCTGCGCCAACGACCCCGTGGGCGCGGCCGGGGGCGTGCAGGCCCTCCGGAACACCTACGGACTCACGGTGGACGTGCTCACGGGGCCCGCCACGGACAACGCGGTGGGCGTGCGTTTCGTGGAGGCGAACCTGGGCCTCCCCGCCCTCAACGCCCGCACCCACGGGCCCGCCCTGGGCGCCTTCGCCCTGGAGAAGGTGCAGGCGCGGGTGGCGGTGAAGGCATGATCCGGGCCCTGATCCTGGGTGCCTCAGGCTACGGGGGCGGCGAGCTGCTCCGTCTCCTGGCGAGCCACCCCGAGGTGGCGGCGGTGCGTGGGGTGTCCCGGAACCACGCCGGCAAGCCCTTCCACGCCGCCCATCCCCACCTGCGGGATCTGCTTCCGGGCACCTTCGACGGCACCCCCGACTGGGGTTGGCTGGCGGAGGCCGACCGGCCCGTGGTCTTCGCGGCCATGCCCCACGGGGAGCTGGCCAAGGTGCTGCCGGACCTGGAGCGGACCTGGGCGGACCTGGGCCTGGGCAACCGCCTCACCCTCATCGACCTCAGCGGGGACTTCCGGCTTGGCGACGGCGCGGCCTTCACCCGTCACTATGGCGGCGCCCATCCCTGTCCCGAGCGCCTCGGCACCTTCGCCTACGGCCTGGCCGACGCCTTCCCGGGCGAAGTGAAGGGCCGGCGCCGCATCGCCAACCCCGGCTGCTTCGCCACGGCCCTTCAGCTGGGCCTGCTCCCCCTGGCGGGTCTGGGGGTGGACCACGTGTCCGCGTTCGCCATCACGGGCTCTTCGGGCTCCGGCATGGCCCCCAGCGACACCACGCACCACCCCACCCGCGCCACGGACTTCCGGGCCTACAAGGCCCTGGCCCACCAGCACCAGGGTGAGGTGGCCCAGCTCTGCGCCCGGCTCGGCCTCGACACCGCGGTGGCTTTCGTCCCCCACAGCGCCCCCCTGGTCCGGGGCATCTTCGCCACCCTGCAGTTCCAACTGCCTGAGGGCATCACCGGCGCTGACCTGAAGGCCCGCCTGGAGACCACCTGCGCGGACCGCCCCTTCCTCCGCCTCGTGGAGGGCTCCCCCAAGGTGGCCGCCGTGACCGGCTCCAACTTCGCCGACCTGGCCTGCGCGGTGGAGGGCCGTGAGGCGGTGATCTTCGTGGCCCTCGACAACCTGCTCAAGGGCATGGCCGGCCAGGCCGTGCAGAACATGAACCTGGCCCTGGGTCTGAGTGAGAAGACGGGGTTGTGGTTCGCGGGCGGGTATCCGGGGTGAATCGGAGTCTTGCTGAACACGCAGAGATGAGCAGAGTTGCAGAGGTGAGCAGAGGAAAAGCAAGAGGCCTCTTCTCAGTTCTCTGTTCACCTCTGTTCCTCTGCTCACCTCTGCGTGTTCATTGAAAACCATCGATTTACCCGGCGGTGACGCCCTCTGCCTGAACGAAATCCTATTCTGAAGGCTCATTTGGGAGGCGGGATCCATGCTGGACCTTCACTCTGTTTCGATCGATGACCTCTCGGGCCTCGCCCGCGGCGTGGTGGGGAGTGAGATCCTCAAGATCGCCGGGGAGGTACGCGCCCTCAAGGCTCAGGGGGCGGAGGTGTGCAACCTCACCGTGGGTGACTTCGATCCCGCCTGCTTCCCAATCCCGGAGGCGCTGCTGGAGGGCACCCGCAAGGCCCTGGCCGAGGGGCACACCAACTACCCGCCCTCCGA
>CAZVKM010000188.1:0-7466 GCA_964627685.1 uncultured Solibacteraceae bacterium
GTGGTGGCGCCGATGAGCACCGCCTCGCCCCGCTCCAGGAAGGGCAGGAGGATGTCCTGCTGGGCCCGGTTGAAGCGGTGGATCTCATCGAGGAAGAGCACCGGGGCATTGCCCCGGAAGAGGGGCATGCTCGCCTGCTCCATGAGGAACTTCTTCAGCTCCGCCGCGGAGCCCGTGACCCCGCTGAACTCCAGGAAGCCCCGGCCGCTCTCCTTGGCCAGGATGCGGGCCAGGGTGGTCTTGCCCGTACCCGGGGGGCCCCAGAGCACCAGGGAGGGGAGGCGGCCGCCGGCGGTGAGGCGGAGCAGCATGCCACCCTTGCCCAGCAGGTGCTCCTGGCCGGCCACCTCGGCCAGGGTCTGGGGTCGCATCTGCTCGGCAAGGGGGGTGGACATGATGTCTCCCAGCCTACCGCTGCGGGGGGGACCTCCCGGATCCCCGATTTTCAAGACCCGGGGCTCCGGCGCCGAAGTCAGGCTCATGTATGGGATCGAACGGGCCCCCTACGGGTTCCGGCTGACCTTCGGCGGTTTCATCCAGAAACCCGAGATGGAGGCTTGGCTTGCGGATAGCCGCAAGCTCCTGGCGGAGCAGCCCGGCCCCTTCGGCGTGCTCATCGACCTCCGCGCCCTGACCCCCATCGGACCGGATGTGCGGGAGGTCATGGAAGAAGGGCAGGCGCTGTATCGGGAGGCCGGCCTGCGCCGTTCTTGTGTGATCGTGGCTTCGGCCATGACTTCCCTCCAGTTCAAGGACATCGCCCAGCGCACCGGCATCCACGACCGGGAGCGTTACCTGAAGGAAGCCAGCCGCCCGGACTGGGAGCAGGCGGCCCTGGATTGGATCCGCCACGGGAAGGAGCCCGGAGGGCCCTGAGGGGCGGGCTATGCTGCTGGGATGAACCCGCCCCGACGCCCGTCCCCCCTGGAGTTGAAGGTCCCTCCCGTGGCGGTGGCCCTGCTGGTGATCCTGACCATGGGGCTCGGCACCCGGGCCCTGACCGGGGCCTTCTGGGTCACGCCGGGCCCCTGGCGCCTCGCGGCGGGACTGGGAGGCGCCCTCCCGGGCGCGGGCCTCGCCCTCGCGGGGGTCGGTGCCTTCCGGCGCCGGGGCACCACGGTGGATCCCCGCCATCCCGAGGCCGCGGGCCAGGTGGTCCGGACCGGGGTTTACGGTCGCACCCGCAACCCCATGTACCTGGGGCTGGCGCTGGGGCTGCTGGGCGGGGCGGTGGGCTGGGGACATCCTCTGGCTCTCCTGGGGGTGCCGGCCTTCGTGGCCTACCTGGACCGGTACCAGATCCGCCCCGAGGAGCGTGCCCTCCGTGCGAAGTTTGGGGCGGCCTACGAGGCCTACCTCCGGGAGGTTCCCCGGTGGCTCTGAGGGAGCCCGGGGGCTTCCGCCTGGAGCGGCTGGCCTCCCCCCTCGGGGAGCTGGCCCTGGTGGTGGATGACGCGGGACGCCTCCGCACGCTGGGCTGGTCGGACCTCGAGGCGCGCTGGCGTGGGGATCTGGCGCGGCGCCACGGCTCCGACGTCCACCTCAGGCAAGGGCCTGCCCTGAGCGAGGCGGCCCAGGCCCTGTCGGGCTGCTTCGCAGGGGCGCTGAACGCCTTGGAAACCCTCGCCGTGGCTCCAGGAGGCACGCCCTTTCAGGAGGCGGTGTGGCGGGCGTTGCGGTCGATCCCGCCGGGATCGACCCTCAGCTACGCGCAGCTGGCCGCCCGGATCGGGCGACCCACCTCCGTGCGGGCGGTGGGGCATGCCAACGGCGCCAACCCCATCAGCCTCGTGATCCCCTGCCACAGGCTCCTCGGGGCCGGGGGGGCCCTCACGGGCTACGGGGGTGGCCTGGAAAGGAAGCGCTGGCTCCTGGCCCATGAGGGGTGCGTGGTGGGGTGAGTGGTGACCCCGGGGGCGGAGGGCCTGGGCTAGGGTAGGGGATCCTCCCGAGGTCCCCATGCGCCGACTTCCCCTGGCCCTGATCCCCGCCGTGCTCCTGGCCGGCCCCACCGTCGAGGCTCCGAAGCGCCCCGCCGCCTTCCCCTTCCCGGTGCACAGTCGCACCCTCGCCAATGGCCTGAAGGTGGTCGTGATCCCCACGGGCATGCCGGGCCTCGTGAGCCTGCAGATCCCCGTGAGCACGGGGAGCCGCAACGAGGTGGAGCCTGGCAAGTCGGGCTTCGCGCACTTCTTCGAGCACATGATGTTCCGGGGCACCCCCACCGTCTCCAAGGACAAGTGGAATGGCTTCCTGCAGACCACCGGGGCCAGCCAGAACGCCTTCACCAGCGACGACCTCACCAACTACCACACCCTCTTCGCCAAGGAGGACCTGGAGACCTGGATCAAGCTGGAGGCGGACCGCTTCCAGCACCTCCAGTACCCGGAGGATGAATTCAAGACCGAGGCCCGCGCCGTGCTGGGCGAGTACAACAAGAACAGCGCGAATCCGATCTCGAAGCTCTTCGAAGTCCAGCGGGACGCCGCCTTCACCACCCACACCTACAAGCACACCACCATGGGCTTCCTCAAGGATATCGAGGACATGCCCAACCAGTTCCAGTACTCCAAGGCCTTCTTCCAGCGCTGGTACAAACCTGAGAACGTCACCGTGGTCGTGGCGGGTGACGTGGAGCCCCAGGCCACCTTCGCCCTCGTGGAGCGCCACTTCGGCCCCTGGAAGCGGGGAACGGCGAAGCCCCCGGTGATCCCCACGGAGCCGGCGCCGGCCGCGCCGGTGAGGGCCCACGTGCCCTGGGACAGCCCCACGCTGCCCTACGTGTCCCTGGCCTTCCACACCCCGGCGCACTTCAGCACCACCTCCCGGGAGGCGGTGGCCCTGGGCTTCGTGGGCGACCTCCTCTTCGGGCCCCGCAGCGAGCTGTACCAGCGCCTGGTGGTGCGGGAGCAGAAGGTGGACCAGCTCTTCGCCATGGGGGGCTCCGCCAAGGATCCCAGCCTCTTCACCGTGGCCGCCCGCGTGAAGAGGCCCGAGGACATGGCCGCCGTCCGTGAGGCGATCCTGGAGACCTGCGCGCAGGCCCGGGCGCTGCCCTTCTCCGCCACGCGGCTTGAGGAGGCCAAGGCCGAGGAGCGCCTCGCCATGGCCCGCCGCCTGGATTCCACCAACGCCGTGGCCGGCTACGCCGCCCGTCTCCTGAGCTACGACCGGGATCCGGAAGTGCTGGAGAAGCTCCCGGCCCTCCGGGAGGCCGTCACGCCCGGAGATCTCTCCGCCATCGCCCGGGCCACCTTCCTGGATGCCCGCCGGGTGGAGACCACCCTGGCCCACGGGGCGGCCCCGGCCGGCTACGACCAGCCCTACGCCGGGGTGGAGGCCCGCGCCGCGCGCCTCCTGGAACTCCCGAAGCTCCCGCTCCTGGAGCAGCGGTCCCCGGCCTCCCCCCTGGTGAACCTCCGCCTCGCCTTCCGCGTGGGCAGCCTCCACGATCCCAAGGGCAAGGAGGGCCTGGCCCAGCTGACCGCCGCCATGATCACCGAGGCCGGCACGCGCCAGCGCAGCCTGCAGGAGCTCACCAAGGCCTACGGCGCCACCGGCAGCCGTCTGGGCGCCCTGGTGGACAAGGAGCGCACCTCCTTCACCTTGAACGCCCCGAAGGCCAAGGCCGCCGAGGCCCTCGAGCTGGCCCTGGAGCAGCTGGTGGAGGCGGGCTTCTCCGAGAGCGACTTCAAGCGCCTCAAGGCCCAGCAGCTCAACGCCCTGAACGTGGGCCTCAAGGCCAACAACGATGAGGAGCTGGGCAAGCTGGCCCTCGAGGACCGTATGTACGAAGGGGCCTACGCGCACCCCGTGCTGGGCACCGCCAGCGGCCTGGAGGCCATTTCCCTGGACGACGTGAAGGCCTTCGCCCGCACCTACTACGCCCGCACGCGGCTGGTGGTGGGCCTGGGGGGCGGCTTCGATGAGCCCTTCAAGGCCGCGGTGCTGCGGGGGCTCGGCCGCCTGCCCGACACGGCCGCGCCTCCGGTGGCCTTCAACGAGGCCGAGCACCAGCCCGCCTCCCGGATGCAGATCGTCACCAAGGAGACCCGGGCCACGGCCATCTCCTTCGGCCTCCCCCTGCGGGAGCGCTCCGAGAAGGGTGAGCTCCTGGATGCCCGCGTGAACCGGGCCCATCCCGACTTCCCGGCCCTCTGGGTGGCCACCTCCTACCTGGGCCAGCACCGCAACAGCACCGGCGTGCTCTACCAGCGCCTCCGGGAGGTGCGCGGCCTGAACTATGGGAACTACGCCTACCTGGAGGCCTTCCCGGGCGGCATGTTCCAGTTCCAGCCCGATCCCGGCGTGGCGCGTACCTTCAACCACTGGCAGGTCTGGATCCGCCCCGTGGCCCCCGCCAACGGCGCCTTCGCCCTGAAGGCGGCGCTCTTCGAGGTGGAGAAGCTGGTGCAGAAGGGGATCCCGGCGCAGGGATTCGAGGACACCCGCACCTTCCTCGTGAAGTTCCTGGACCACCTCACGGACACGGGCGCGAAGCGTCTGGGCCATGCCATGGACAACGCCGCCTTCGGCCTCCCGGAGTACGGCGAGGCCTTCAAGGCCAAGCTCAAGGCCCTCACGAAGGCCGACGTGGACCGCGTGGTCCGCAAGTACCTGCGAACCTCGGCCCTGGATGTCGTCGTCATCACCAAGGATGCGGAAGCCTTCAAGGCGGACTACTTCGCGGACGCCAGTCCCACGCCGAAGTACGACGCTCCGAAGCCCGACCTGGCGGCCGAGGACACGGCCATCGCCCGGTGGAAGGGCGACCTGAAGCCGGAGGCGGTGACAGTCACGCCCCTCGAGGCGCTCTTCCGCTGAAGGATCCCGCGACCCCCCGGGGAGCCTCCGGACATGGCTATGCTTCGACCATGATCCGGAAGCTGCTCATCCCCGGGGGGGCCATCCTGGCCCTGCTGTACCTGGGCCTCTGCGGAGGGATCTACCTCTTCCAGCGCCGCCTCCAGTACTTCCCGGAGGTGGGGACGCCGGAGGGCTCACGGGCCCGGGCGGCCGCCGCGGGGCTGGTCCCCTGGCCGGAGGGGAGCGCCCCCCTGTGGGGCTGGCGCAGAGAGTCGGCGGGACAGGCCCCCTTCCGCGTGCTGGTGCTTCCCGGCAACGCGGGCAATGCGCTGGACCGGATCTATTTCGTCCGGCTGGTGGAGGCCCTCGGGGGGGAGGCGGTGCTGATGGAATATCCGGGCTACGGATGCCGTCCGGGCTCACCCGGCCAAGCGGAGCTGGTGGCGGCCGCCTTGGCCGCGGTGGATCGGCTCGCCGGGGAAGGGCCCCTGTTCCTCCTGGGCGAGAGCCTCGGGTCCGGGGTGGCGGTGCAGGCCGCGGCCGCACGCCCCGGAGCCATCCGGGGCCTGCTGCTGGTGACCCCCTACGCCTCCATGGTCCAGGTGGCGGCGCGGACCTACCCTTGGCTCCCCGCCCGCCTGCTGCTCCAGGATCGCTGGGACAGCGTCGGGGCGATGGCCGGGTATCCGGGTCCCGTGGCCCTCCTCCTCGCCGGGCGGGATGAGGTGGTCGGGGTGGAGGAGGGGCGCGCCCTGGCCCGTGCGGTGCCGGGGCGGAAGCAGGTGTGGGTCCAGCCCGAGGCCGGACACAACACCCTCTCCCTGGATCCGGGGCGGGGCGGGTGGTCCGCGGCCATGGCCTTCCTGAGGGATGAGGAAGGGCCCGGAGGCGTGCGGCGCTGACCGCCTCAGCGGCAGCGGACGCCGGTGCCCTTCACGGTGCAGGTGGCCGAGGGGTTCCGGTCCAGGAACTGCTGGTGGTGCGGCTCGGCGAAGTAGAAGGGGAAGGCCGAGAGGATCTCGGTGGTGATGGCGGGCAGGCCGGCGGCGGTCAGCCGGGCGCCGTAGGCTTCCCGGCTCGCCTCGGCCCGGGGACGCTGGGACTCCTCCAGGATGTGGATCACCGAGCGGTACTGGGTGCCCACGTCCTCCCCCTGGCGCATGCCCTGGGTGGGGTCATGGGACTCCCAGAAGACCGTCAGCAGGTCCTCATAGCTGAGCTTCCGCGGGTCGAAGACCACGCGCACGGTCTCTGCGTGGCCGGTGAGCCCGGTGCAGACCTCCTCGTAGGTGGGATTCGGCGTGAGGCCGCCCTGATACCCCACGGCCGTGTTCACCACGCCGGGCAGGGTCCAGAAGCGCGACTCCCCGCTCCAGAAGCAGCCCATCCCGAAGCAGGTCACCTGGCAGCCCTTGGGGAGGACATCCAGGGGGACCTTGAAGATGCGGTGGTCCTCCACGAGGGGCATCACCTGGTAGCGGCCGGTGACCGCCTCGCCCGGGGTGGGAAGGTCCAGGGGCCTGCGCGAGAAGAGCATGGGGAACCTCCCGTATCAGGGTAGTGATCTTGACGGAAAATGCCTGCCCCTTCCTATGGGGATTCCGGGAGGGGTCGCCGAGGGGTCCGGGCGGTGGGAGAATGCCCCGGATGATCTACCTGGACCACAACGCCACCACCCCCATGGACCCCGAGGTGCTGGAAGGCATGCTCCCCTGGTTCCGGGAGCACTTCGGCAATGCGGGCAGCGGGCACGCGGCCGGCCACCTGGCTGAGGCCGCCGTGGCCCGGGCCCGGGACCAGGTGGCCACCCTCCTTCGCGCCTCCGCCGCCGAGGTGGTGTTCACCTCGGGGGCCACGGAGGCCCTCAACTTGGCGGTGCGAGGCGTCCTGGAGGCCTTCCCCGACCGGCGCCACCTCCTGATCTCCGCCGTGGAGCATCCCGCCCTTCAGGCGCTGGCGGACTGGGCCCGCACCCAGGGGGTGGCGGTGGACCGGATCCCGGTGGACGGGCAGGGGCGACTGGATCTGGAAGCCCTGGCGTCGACCCTCCGGGCGGACACCGCCCTGGTGGCGGTCATGGCCGCCAACAACGAGAGCGGCGTGTGCCTCCCCGTGGCGGAGGCGGGACGCCTGGCGAAGACCCGGGGGGCCCTGCTCCTGGTGGACGCCACCCAGGCGGTGGGCAAGGTGCCCGTCGATGTCCAGGCCTGGGGGGCGGACTTGGTCTGCCTCTCGGCCCACAAGTTCCACGGCCCCAAGGGGGTCGGAGCGCTCTTCCTGCGCCGGGGGCTGAGGTTGAAGCCGCTGCTCATCGGCGGGGGCCAGGAGCGGGGCCGGCGGGGCGGCACCGAGAACGTCCCTGGACTGGTGGGGCTGGGAATCGCCGCCCACCTCGCCCAGGAGCGCCAGGGCTACATGGCCTGCGTGGCGGAGCTGCGGGATCACCTGGAGTCGGCCCTCCTCGCCTGCATCCCCGGCATGAGGGTGCTGGGCCGGGAGGCGGAGCGGCTGCCCAACACCAGCCTGATGGCCTTCGAAGGAGTGGAGGGCGAGGCGCTCCTCCTGAAGCTGGACCGTGCGGGGATCTGCGTGTCCACCGGCTCCGCCTGCAGCACGGGCCACAAGGAGCCCAGCCACGTGCTCCGGGCCATGGGGGTGGA
>CAZVKM010000189.1:0-7390 GCA_964627685.1 uncultured Solibacteraceae bacterium
GACGTCGCAGCGCACCGGGATGCCGGTGAGGATCGACACGATCGCCGTGACGATCGCGCCGCCCGCCGACGGGCCGTCCTTGGGGATGGCGCCCTCGGGCAGGTGGATGTGCAGGTCGGTCTTCTGGAAGACCTCGGGGTCGATGCCGAAGGCGTCGCCGCGGCTGCGGATGTAGCTCAGGGCCGCCTGGGCGCTCTCCTTCATCACGTCGCCCAGCTGGCCCGTGAGGATGAGCCCGCCCTTGCCCGGCATGGAGAGGGCCTCCACGAACAGCACGTCGCCGCCCACGGCGGTCCAGGCGAGGCCCGTGACCACGCCGATGCGCGGGGCCTTCAGTCGCTCATCCTGCAGCAGCTTCACCGGGCCCAGGAGCTCGGGCACGTTCTTGTCCGTGAGGGTGAGCTTGGCCTTGAGCTTCTTCTCGGCGACCTTGCGGGCCACCTTGCGACACACGGCGCCGATCTCACGCTCCAGCTGCCGGAGGCCGGCCTCCCGGGTGTAGCCCGTGATGATGGCGCGCAGCCCCTTGGCGCTGAGGGTGAGGTGCTTGGTGGTGACCCCGTGCTTCTCCATCTGCTTGGGGATGAGGTGGGCGGTGGCGATGCCCTCCTTCTCCTCCAGGGTGTAGCTGGAGAGGTAGATGATCTCCATGCGGTCCTTGAAGGCCGGGTGGATGGGCTCCAGCTCGTTGGCGTTCGCCAGGAACATCACGTTGCTGAGGTCGATGGGCACGTTGAGGTAGTGGTCCCGGAAGGTGTTGTTCTGCTCGGGATCCAGCACCTCCAGCAGGGCGGCGCTCGGATCCCCGCGCATGTCGCGGCCGATCTTGTCCACCTCATCGAGCATGATCACGGGGTTCATGCTCTTCACCTGGTGCAGGGCCTGCACGATGCGCCCGGGCATGGCGCCCACGTAGGTGCGGCGGTGGCCGCGGATCTCGCTCTCGTCGTGCACGCCGCCCAGGCTGATGCGGGCGAACTTCCGGCCCAGGGCCTTGGCGATGCTGCGACCGAGGGATGTCTTGCCGACGCCCGGAGGGCCCACGAAGCAGAGCAGCGTGCCCTTGTTCTCGGGCTTGAGCTTGCGGACGGCCAGGAACTCCAGGAGGCGGTCCTTGATCTTGTCGAGGCCGAAGTGGTCCTCGTCGAGCACCTGCTTGGCCACCTTGAGGTCGAGGTTGTCGTCAGTGGTCACGCCCCAGGGCAGCTCCGTCATCCACTCCAGGTAGGTGCGGGTCACGGCGGTCTCGCTGGAGTCCGGGTGCATGCGCTCCAGCTTCTTGAGGTTGCGCTCGATCTCCGTGAGCACGTCCTCGGGCACCTTGAGCTTGGCCAGCTTGTCGCGGAAGGCCTGGATCTCCTCGGCCAGCTCCGAGCCCTCGCCCAGCTCCTGCTGGATGGCCTTGAGCTGCTGGCGGAGGTAGTACTCCCGCTGGCTCTTGTCCATCTCCCCGCGGGCTTCCATGGTGATCTTCTGCTGCACCTCGAGGAGCTCGATCTCCCGCAGCAGCAGTTCGTGCACCCGCTTGAGGCGGGCCACCGGATCGGCGATCTCGAGGGTCTCCTGGGTCTGGATCAGCTTGAGATCCAGGTTGGAGGCCACCAGGTCCGCCAGGCGCCCGGGGGCGTCGAGGTTGCCGGCGATGACCAGCACCTCCTGGGGAAGGGCCTTCCCGAGGGCCACGGCTTTCTCCAGGCTCTGCTTCACCGTGCGGAGCAGGGCATCCGTCTCCAGGCTCGGCGCGAGCTCGGGCTCGACCACCGGCTCCACCCGGGCCTTGAAGACCTGATCCGTCTCCGTGAAGTACTCCACCCGCACCCGCTGGAGGCCCTGCACCAGGGCCCGCACCCGCCCATCGGGGAGCTTCAGGACCCGCATGATCAGCGCGGCCGTGCCCACTTTGTAGATGTCCTCGGGCCCCGGATTGTCCATCTCCACCTGCTTCTGGGACACCAGCAGGATCATCCGGTTCTCGGCCAGGGCGGCGTCGATGGCGCGGATGGACTTCTCGCGGCTCACACTGAGCGGCAGGATGACGAAGGGGTAGACCACCACGTCCCGCAGCGGCAGCACCGGCAGCACTTCGGGGATCTTGGGGCTTTCTTCGAGGGCGGGAATGGAACTGCTTTCGTCGGCCACGGTTACCTCAGGTGGATCAGTCTACTTCCGCTTGGGCCTGGGCACATCCTCGGTGACTCCGGGGAAGAGGGGCTGCACCTTGCCCGGCGGGGCCTCGTGGATCTCCGGCTCGACGCGGGGATCGTGGGAACCCTTGTGCGCCAAGGTCTCCAGGGCCTTCACGAAATCCGGGAGGTCCTTGAAGTCCCGGTACACGGAGGCGAACCGGACGTAGGCGACCTGGTCCAGGGCCTTCAGCTCATCCATCACCAACTCGCCCAGCTCGCGGCTGCGGATCTCACGATCGGGCCGCTCCATGAGCCGGGCCTGGATGTCCTTCACGAGCTCCTCCAGGCGGCTGAGGGGCACGGGCCGTTTTTGGCAGGCGAGGTTCAGGCCCTTCATCAGCTTGTGCCCCTCGAAGGGCTCCCGGCGGCCGTCCTTCTTGACCACCACCAGGGGCACCTCCTCCACCCGCTCATAGCTCGTAAAGCGGCGGGCGCAGGCCAGGCACTCCCGGCGCCGGCGGATGCTGTCGCCCTCCCGGGATTCCCGGGAATCCACCACCTTGTCCTCGGTGTGGCCGCAGAAGGGGCAACGCATGGCTCAAGACTACGGCCTTCAGGGCTGCGCCGCGCTCCGAAGTTCCCGGAGGCGGGCCTCCACCTCCCTCCGGACCTCCTCCTGGAGGGGAGCCCCCTCCCGCACGGGATTGAGCAGGTGCTCGATGGCGCGCGCCACGGTGGAGACCGCGGAGGCGCCGAAGGTCCCCGCAGTGCCGGCCAAGCGATGGGCCAGCCGATGGGTCTCGATGGTCCGGTCCTGGTTCCAGGCCGCTTCCAGCTCCTCGAGGCGGGCCGGGAGCTGCTGGAGGAAGACCGCCTTCAAGGCCTCGAACTGGGCTCTGATGGCTTCGGGATCAGCGGGCATGGGCGCTCCAGATGCCCCGCACCTGTTCCGGCAGGGCCATGGGATCGAAGGGCTTGGCGATGACCTCCAATGCGCCCAGGCTCTGCAGGTGGGCCACCTCCTGGGGCTGGACCTTGGCGGTCATGAAGATCACCGGGGTCTCCTGCAGCGTCGGCCGCTTGCGCAGCCCGGCAAGGGTGCCGGGCCCATCCAGCCCCGGCATCATCACGTCGAGGATGAGCAGGTCCGGCGCGAATGCCTCGGCGCAGTCCAGGGCCTCCAGGCCCGACGGGGCCATGCAGAGGGTGAAGCCCCCAAGGGTCTCGAGGCTGAGCTGCGCCACCGTCCGGATGTCTGGATCGTCTTCCACCAGGAGGATGCGTTGGAGGGTGCGGGTCATGGGGCCTCTCCCAGGGGGGGCAGATCAATGGTGAAGCGGGTCCGCTCCGGGGTGGAGTCGTAATCGATGGTGCCCCCCATGCGCTCCACGAGGGCCTTGCTGATGGCCAGGCCGAGTCCGGTGCCTCCGCGGGCCCGGGTGTCCGAGCCATCGGCCATGGCGAACTTCTGGAAGATCCGGGTGCGGAAAGCCTCGGGAATCATGGGGCCCCGGTTCTCCACGCTCAGCCGCCACCCCATGGGGCCGGGCTCCAGGTTCATGGGGGCCTCGGTGCCGGGGGTTCCGTACTTCACGGCATTGGAGAGGAGGTTGAGGATGACCTGGATCATGCGATCCCCATCCACCCGGACCGGGGCGGTTACGACGGTGGGCCGGTAGACGAGGGCCACATCCTGGGATTGGGCGTAGGGCCGGACGCTCTCCAGGGCGCGGAGCACCAGGTGGTGGAGGTCCCCGGCGGTCATCTCGAGCCGCAGCTGGGCGCTCTCCGCCTTCGCGAGGTCCAGCAGGTCGTCGATGAGCCGGGAGAGCCGGTCCGCATTATCGAGGGCCATCCGGGAGAGGTCGAGGGCCTTCGGGGGGAGGGCGCCGGTGACCCCGCCCGCCATCAACCCCAACGCCCCCTTGATGGAGGTCAAGGGGGTACGGAGTTCGTGGTTCACCGTGGAGATGAAGTCGCTCTTCAGCCGGTCGAGGGCCTTCCGTTCCGTGATGTCGCGGGCGATGAGGAGCACCGAGTCCGGCCCGCAGGGGACGAGGCGCACATCATGCTCCACGAGGCCCGCGGCGGTGGGAACGGGGCTCTCATAGGTCTGGATCTCACCCGTCTCGACCACGTGCCGGATCCGCGCCAAGCGGTCGGAGGCCTGGTTCGGGGGGAGGAAGTCCCGCAGGTTCCGACCCAGCATCTCCTCTCGGGGGCGGGGGAGGCTCTTGCCGCCGTGGGCATCGTGGATCTCGAGCAGGGAGCCATCCCGGTGCACCAGCAGGATGAGGTCGGGCATGGCCTCGATGAGGGCCTGGCTCCTGGCCTGGCTGGCCTGGAGGGCCTGCTCCGCCTCGCGCTGCTGGGTGATGTCCGCATGGGAGCCCACGATCCGGATCACATGGCCCTCGGGGCCCCGGCGACCCACCCCCCGGGAGAGGATCCAGCGCCAGGTCCCGTCCTTGTGCCGCATCCGGAAGATGATCTGGTAGGTGGGGCTCCGCCCCTCGATGTAGCTCCGGGCCATGGCGTAGGCCTCGGGGAGGTCTTCGGGGTGGCACAGGTCCTTCCAGGTCCCGATGAAGCCGGGGAGTTCCCCGGGCTCGTATCCGAGCATCGTCATGTAGCGTGGCGAGAACCAGGCCTCCCCTGTCTCGACGTTCCAGTCCCAGATGCCGTCGTTGTTCGCCTGCAGGGCGAGGCTCCAGCGTTCCTCGGAGGCCTTGAGGGCCACCTCCATGGTCACCCGCTCGGTCAGGTCCAGCACCAGGCCGTTCCAGACCGTGCTCCCATCGGCCTCGAGGGAAGGCAGGGCCTGGATGCGGATCCACCTCAGCTGGTGATCGTCCGCACGGTGGAAGCGCCCCACCCAGTCCACCGGGGTGCGTGTCTCGCGTGCCTGGAGGAGACAGGTGGCCAGGGAGCCTCGATCCTCCTCGTGGACCAACTCCAGGAGCCGATGGGCCATGGCGGGGAAGTCCTCCGCCCGGATCCCCAGGAGGGTCTGTGAGTACTCGCTCACGAAGGGGAAGGTGCGCTCCCCATTGGACATGGGCTTGGCCTGGAAAACGACCCCGGGGACGCTGGCCACCAGGTCCTTGAACCGGAGCTCGCTGATGCGCAGCGCCTCCTCCCGGGCCCTCAGCTCCCGCAGGTCCGCGGCCACCCCCAGGAACCCGACCAGGGTGTTCCGGGTGTCCCGCATCCCGGAGACGGTGAGCAGGACGGGGACCCGGCTCCCATCGCGGGCCACGAAGGTCCAGGGCCGCTGCTCCACGGCCCCCATGCGGGCCTTGGCGACGAACACCTCGAAGCCCGGGGGCACCTCCCGGCCGAGCTCGGCGGAGAGGGATCCGGCCCGGTCCACCACCTCACCGGGATCGTGCCAGAGGGCTGGCGTCTCGCGCCCCACCACCTCCTCCGAGCTCCACCCGAGCAGGGCCTCGGCGTGGGCGTTGAAGCTGGTGATCTGGCCCTGGAGGTCGGTGCTGATGATGGCCACCTGGGCGGAGCGGAAGAGGCTCTCGAGGAAGGCGGTCTGCTGCGCCAGGTCCGCCTCCTGGCGCTTGAGGGCCGTGATGTCGGAGACGAGGCCGTCCCAGATGACGCTGCCGTCGGGCTGCGGGGCGGGCTGGCTGTGGGCCCGGATCCACAGCAGCTCACCGGGGCGGCCCGTGCGGGTGCGGCCCTCCCACTGGAAGGTCTCCTGGCCCGCGAGGGCCGCCTCGAAAGCGGCCTGGTAGGAGGGTTGGTCCTCCTCGAGGATGGCCCGGAGGCCCCAGCCGGGGTCCGTCTGCCAGACCTTGGGGCTGACCCCGTAGAGCCGCTCCACGCCCTGGCTGACGAAGGGGAAGGCCACGCGCCCATCCGGCCAGGTCTGGAACTGGTACACCATGCCCGGTACGTTCTCCGTGATGGCGCGGTACCTCGTCTCGGCCTCCTTCCGGCGGGTGATGTCGAGGAAGGTGGAGACCACCTTGCGGGCGCCCCCGGGGCCCGGAGGCAGGAGGCGGGCGTTCACCAGGATCCAGGTGAGGGTGCCATCGGGCTTGTGGATCCCCATGACCTGGTTCAGCTGCGGCGCGCCTTCGCGCAGGGCCACCGCGGCGGGGTGTTCCGAGCCCGGCAGGGGGGAACCATCCTCCCGGATGGCCGCCCAGCGGGGGTCGAGGCTTGTCCGGCCCAGCATCTGGTCCCGTGAGAGCCCCAGGATCTGCTCCGCGGCCCCGTTGCAGGTCTGGATGTCGCCCTGGGGCCCCTGCAGGACATACCCCTCCCCCATGGCGTTCAGGAGGGTCTCCAGCTGGGTGGAGGCATGGGCCCGGGGGGCCTGGAGGAGGACCGTGGCCACGGCGGCGAGGTCGGTCAGGGCTTCACCCTCTTCCGGGGTGAAGCGCCGAGCCCGGTCATCGATGAGGCAGAGGGTGCCATAGGGGAGGCCCTGGGCATCCCGCAGGGGGGCCCCAGCATAGAACCGCAGGCCCAGCTCCCCCGTCACCAGCGGATTGTCCGCGAAGCGCGGATCCTCGAGGGCGTCCTCCACCACGAAGGGCCGGTCCCCGAGGATGGCGTGGCCGCAGAAGCTCACCTCCCGGGGGGTCTCGGAGGCGGCCAATCCCTGGCAGCTCTTGAACCACTGGCGATCGGCGTCCACGAGGCTGATGAGGGCTGTGGGCACCATGAAGAGGCGGCAGGCCGATCGGGTGAGGGCGTCGAGCTGGGGGTCGGGGGGGGTGTCCAGCACGTCCAGGGCCCGCAGCGCGGCGAGGCGCTCGGCTTCTCGGGGGTGGGGGCCAGGAGGCAGCATGGGCCTTCCTGGTTTCGACCGATCCGGGGGGGAACCTGAACCTGGGGAGCCTGACAAGCCAAGGGCCTCCGGTGACCCGGAGTCCCTTGCCGAGCGGGATGGGATCTCAGGCTTCGATGACCCGGGGGGCCATCACTACCTTGCACTTGATGCTGTTCGCCACGAAGCAGTATTTGTGGGCCTTGTGGAAGAGCTCCACGACCTTGGCCGCATCGGTCCCCCGGGCGACGCGGATGGCGGGGGAGAGGTGGATCTCCGTGACCGAGGTGACCTTGTCCACGGTGTCGAGGATGGCTTCGGCCCGGTCGTCGTAGGCGGTCACCTCCAGGCGCGCCTTGGCCGCGAGGGCGAGGAAGGTGAGCATGTGGCAGGTGGCGAGGGCCGAACCGAGGAGGTCCTCGGGGTTCCAGCGGGTGGCGTCCCCGGCGTATTCCGGGGCGCTGCTCACGGC
>CAZVKM010000190.1:0-7355 GCA_964627685.1 uncultured Solibacteraceae bacterium
AGAACCACTGGATCCTGAAGGGCGAGAACCACCTGCAGTGGTACGGCGAGGTCACGGGCTGGCTGAAGCGCTACCTGCTGGAGGCCAAGTGAGCGGCGAGGCCCACTGGAACGGCATCTACGCCACCAAGACCCCGGACCAGCTGAGCTGGACGCAGGAGGCCCCCGCCACGAGCCTGCGCTTCCTCCGGGAGGGTCACCTTCCCGCAGGTGCGCGCGTGCTGGACGCGGGTGCCGGCCTGGGCACCCTGGCGGAGGCCATCCTGCGGGAGACGGAGTGGTCCGTCACCCTGGCGGACCTCAGCGCCGAGGCCCTGGCCAAGGCCGAGGTGCGCCTGGGCGGCTCGCCCCGCGCGGCCTTCCGGGTGGGCGACCTGCGCACCCTCGACCTGGGGGAAGGCGCCTTCGACGCCTGGCACGACCGGGCCGTGCTGCACTTCCTGCGGGAGCCCGCGGATCGGGCCGCCTACGTGGCCACCCTCATCCGGGCCCTGAAGCCCGGGGGTGTGGCCGTGCTGGCGGGCTTCGCCCTGGACGGACCGGAGAAGTGCTCGGGCCTGGAGGTGTGCCGGGTGGATGCGGCCGGGTTGGCCGCCCTCCTGGGCCCCGGGTTCACCCTGGAAGCCGCGGAGCACGAGGTTCACCTCACCCCCTGGGGCAAGGACCAGGCCTTCCTCTACACGCGGTTCCGCAAGGGCTGAGACCTGAGGAAGGAGGCCCACCCCATTACACCGTAAAGGCCGGGAGCCCTTGTGGGACTCGGCACTTGCGGGGGATCAAGGCTTCTTTTCCGATTTTGACCTTACAACGTATAGGTTTTCGAAACGGGCCGCGCACAGCTGCTCCCGGGGATGGGGACCCACGCCCTGGGAGCCGACCCACCGGAAACCGCCTTCCATCCACCCTCGGCTCAACCCTCGCGGCAAGCGTCTTCGCCTCGGCCCTGAAGCCACCTCGGGGGCTCGGGTAGGCTGGAGCCAGGCCCCCCATGAAAACCAGCACCCGCCTCCTGATCCTCCTCACGGGCATCAACATGCTCAACTACCTGGACCGCTACGTGGTGGCGGCGGTCCTGGAGCCCCTGGGGCGGGACCTGCACCTCACGGATGTGCAGCTGGGCCGGCTGCCCTTCGTCTTCGTCGTGGTGTACATGCTGGCCGCGCCGCTCTTCGGCTGGCTGGCGGACCGCTACGACCGCCCCAAGCTCGTGGCCCTCGGGGTGCTGCTCTGGAGCCTGGCCACGAGCGGCGCGGCCTTCGTGCACAGCTACCCCATGCTGCTGGTCACCCGCAGCCTCGTGGGGGTGGGCGAAGCGGCCTACGCGACGCTCGGTCCCGCCATCCTCGCCGATGTGATCCCCGAGGATGAGCGGGCCGCCAAGTTCACCTGGTTCTACCTGGCCATCCCCGTGGGCAGCGCCCTGGGCTACGGCTTCGGCGGGATCGTGGCCCAGCACTGGGGCTGGCGCGCGGCCTTCCTGCTCGCGGGCCTCCCCGGGATCCTCTTCGCCGTGCGCATGACCCTCCTGGCGGATCCCGTGCGGGGCGGCATGGACCGGACGCCGGACCTCCATGGCGACCTCTCCTTCGGAGCCCGCCTGGGCGCCATCTTCCGGAACCGCATCTGGCTGGCCTGCACCGGCAGCTACATCGCCTACACCTTCGCCATGGGGGCCCTCTCCCACTGGGGCCCCACGCTGCTGCAGCGCAAGTTCGCCGTGAGCACCGGCGCCGCGGGCACGGTGTTCGGCGGCATCGCCGTGGTGACGGGCATCCTCGGGACCTTCCTCGGGGGCACCCTCACCTCGAGGCTCCAGGCCCGCTGGCCCGATGCGGGCGTGTGGATCAGCCTGCTCACCCTGCTCCTGGGCGCCCCGGCCGTGGCCTGGGCCCTGATGGCCGCGGGCCTGAACCTCACCTACGCCCTCTTCTTCGTGGGCATGCTCCTGCTCTTCATCAACACGAGCCCGGTGAACGCCCTCACCGTGAGCAGCCTGCCGGCCTCCGTGCGCGCCACGGGGGTGGCCCTCAACGTCCTCCTCATCCACCTCCTGGGCGATGCCATCAGCCCCGAGTGGGTGGGCCACCGCAGCGACGCCCTCCACCTCGGCGGGATGGAGCCCGGGGCCGCCCTCGCCCGGGCCATGATGATCGCGGTGCCCGCCGTGGCCCTGTCCGGCGTGGCCCTCTGGTGGGCCCGAGGGCGAAAGGAGGCGGTGTGAGGGTCGTCGGTCGTCGGCCGTCGGTCGTCGTCCTCCCCATGTCGGGTGCGGGGTTCCCAGGGCCTCGGGGGTGGGACCTCACGGCTCCAGTGGGGCGGCATCCACCGACGGCCGAATACCGACG
Source organism: uncultured Solibacteraceae bacterium (assembly GCA_964627685.1). Taxonomy (GTDB): domain Bacteria; phylum Acidobacteriota; class Holophagae; order Holophagales; family Holophagaceae; genus JAFDVN01. The sequence goes on from CAZVKM010000190.1 coordinate 2,345, forward strand.
ACCGGGGACAGGGGATTCCCCATGAGCGCCGCCCTCAAGGCCTTCGCCCGGGCCACCGGGAGGCTGTGGTTCCGTCGCCTCAAGGTGGAGGGGCCCGCCCTGCCCGAGGGCCCCGTGCTCCTCGTGCTGAACCACCCCAACGGGCTCCTGGATCCCCTTGTGGCCACGGCCCTGCTCCCCCGCCCCCCCCGCTTCGTGGCCAAGGCGGGCCTCTGGAAGCTGCTGCCGCTGAGGCCCTTCCTGGCCCTGTTCCGCCCCATCCCCGTGGAGCGGGCCCAGGACACGGGGGACGCCGAGGCCCGCGCCGCCGCGGTGCAGGCCGCCTTCGCGGCGGTGCACGGGGCCTTCCTCAAGGGCGAGGTGGTGGGCATCTTCCCGGAGGGCATCAGCCATGGCGGCCATGACCTGGCCCCCCTCAAGACCGGCGCCGCCCGCATGGTGCTGGGGGCCGGGACCCGGCCCACCCTGGTCCCCGCGGGCCTCGTCTACGGCGACCGCGAGCTCTTCCGCCACAACGCCCTGCTCCGCCTCGGCGCGCCGATCCCCCACGGGGACCTGCCGGGGCCCGATCCGGAATCCGTGCAGGTGCTCACCGCCCGGATCCGGGAGGGCCTCGTGCCCCTCACCCTCCATGGCCCCGAAGCCGAGCGGCTCCGCCTCGCCCAGGACCTGGCCTGGCTGCTCGCCGAGGCCCCGGAGGCCACGGCGGACCTGGAGGCCCTGCGGGCCCGGGTGCGGAGCCTGGAGGCCTTCCTCCAGGCCCAGTCCGCGGGCGACTGCGCCCAGCTGCGGCTGGAGGTGGACAAGGTGCGGACCTGGCTGGACCACCAGGGCCTCCGTCCCGACCAGGTGGGGCACCCCTACGCCCTGCCCGAGGTGGTGGTCTGGCTGCCCCAGGCCCTGGTCCGCTTGGTCCTCGCGGCGGCCTGCCTGCCCTTCGGCCTCCTCTTCTGGCCCCCCTACCGGGTGGTGGGCTGGCTCGCCGGGCGCCTCACGGACGAGGTGGATGTCACCGCCACCGTAAAGCTCCTCGGCGGCCTGCTCCTCCTCCCCCTCTGGGCGGCCCTGCTGCTCGGGCTCACGGCCCCCACCCTCCACCTGGCCTCCCCCCTGTGGATGTTCCTGGGCCTCCTGGCCGCCTGGTTCACCCTGCCCCTCACGGAGCGGGTGGCGGAGGATCTTCAGGCCGTGAAGGGCTTCCTGGCCCGCCGGCACCCCAGGGTGCCCCTCCTGCTGGAGGCCCGGGATCGCCTGCGGGCCGCCTGCCCTGAGCTGACCCGGCTCTAAGCCGGGAAGCGGGGGAGAAAAGGAAAGGGGCGCCGAGGCGCCCCTTTCCCGTGGTGCGGAACCGGATCAGAAGCCCGGGGTGGTGGGATCCACCACGATGCTGGCGCCGCCGGCACCCAGCCAGTAGGCGAGCTGCTTCTGGCCGAGGCCGGCATTGGTCGCGGAACCCGCCCAATCCAGGATGAAGCCGTGGCTGATGCCCGTCTGATCGAACTGGAAGTAGCCTTCCACCGGGGTGGTGGATGTGGGGGCCGCGGCGGGGGCGCCGAGCTTGGTCATGAAGGCCGCCACCACGCCGTTGGTGCTGGTGTGGGGGGTGGGCGAGGTGGTGCTGTACTGCACCTGCTTGAAGCCGGGGGCGAAGTCCCCGCCGGCCACGTTCCAGCCCGCGAAGGAGGTGGCGAAGTAGCGGGTGGCGGCGTTGGGGATCACGGCGTCGTTGAGGGCCTCCTGCATGAGCAGGCGCCCGCTGAAGCGGCTGGCGACGGTGCCCGTGGGGCTGGAGAGGCCGGGGTGGCCCATGGTGGCGGGATCCGTGGGATCCACGGCGCACTGCAGCAGGTGGAAGGTGCTCTGGTAGGTGCGGTTGAAGGCCGCCACGAAGGCGGGGGTGCCGGGGGTGAGGCCCGCGCTGGTGAGGCTGGCGGTGACGCCCGCGGTGACGCCGGCCTTCACGCTGCCGCCGAAGGCCACGCTGTCCTTGAGCAGGTAGGCGATGCGGCCGCCGGGGACGCTGAGGAGGGCGCGCATGCTGCCGGCGATGGAGGCGTTGTCATAGACCCCGGAGCCGTTGAGGCCCGTGTTGCCGGCCAGGTAGTAGGCGCCCACGATGGAGCCCAGGCTCACGCCCATGTAAGAGACGTTGGAGGTGGTGGCCCCGGGGGTGGGGCCCACGACGCCCTGGCCGCCGAGGGCGGTGCCGAAGGAGTTGATGCGGGCGAGGTACTCGAGGCGGTGCAGGTTGAAGGCGGCCTGCTGCACGTTGGTGCGGCCCGTGAGCGGGGAGGTGAGGCTCATGAAGTCCTGGCCCCAGGCCTGGCCCTTGGTGGCGCCGCCCGGAAGCGGATCCGAGGCGCTGCCCGTGAAGCCGGGGCGGGCCAGGGAGCCGTGGAGGGGCAGGTCGATGGCGAGCACGCCGTAGCCGAGGCTGCAGGCGGTGTTGGCCATGGCCAGGGCCGTCTCCTTGTAGCTGGTGATGCCGTGCTGGTAGATGAGCACGGGGGCGGAGGTGCCGTTCTTGGGGGTGACGGGCTCGAAGTAGAGGTAGTTCACCGTGCGGGGCACGTTGTAGAAGCCCACGAGCTGGTTGGGCACCGAGGCGGTCATGCGGCGCTGGCAGAGGATGCCGTAGGCCACGGCCCCGCCGGTGGGGGCCACGTTGTAGGTGGTGTCGGTGGCGTCCGCCGCATTGGCGGGAGTGGGCATGGTGGTGAGGTCCGTGCCGGCCAGGTGGTTCAGGGCCAGGGCCTGCTTGGGATCCACCGCCAGGTCGGCGCTGGAGAAGGTGCCCATCACGACGTTCTTCACGGCGCTGTGGGGGATGGCCGAGGCGCCCGCCGCGGTGTAGTAGGTGTTGGACGGGATGGGGGCGGCGGCGGTGACCGTGTTGTCCCAGGTCTTGGAGAGGGCGGAGAAGGGGTTCCCCGCGGCGCCGGCGGTGGCGAAGGCGCGGAGCAGGGCGTCGATGGGCTTCAGGCTGGCGGGGGTGGCGGGGTCCGTGTAGGTGGCCATGGCGCCAGTGGTGATGAAGCGGCCCACCACCTTCACGTCATCGCGGTTGGCCACCTTGCCGGCGGTCACGAGGTCGCCCAGCAGCTTGCCGTAGCCGGAGAGGAGGATCTGGCCGCCGGAGGTGGCGTTGCCGCGGATGCCCTCCAGGGAGGTGGCCTGGGCATCGGTGAGGAAGGCGGGGATCAGGCTCTTGTAGACGCCGGGGCTCACCAGGGTGGCGAAGTCCACCAGGGGGGTGGCCTGGCCGGCGAAGCCGAAGGCGAGGGGGCGACCCACGCCGAGGCCCGTGGTGGCGTCCTTCACCGCGCTGGTGACCACGTAGACGTAGCGGGTGCCGGGCTTCAGGGGCAGGAGCGGGAAGGCCAGCACCTGGTTGGTGCCCTCGGTGGCGGTGTCGGCCCCCAGCTGCTTGAAGCTGAAGAGGGCGGTGACGTCCGTGAAGCCGAGGGGGTTGTTCTCGGTGCCCGCGGGATCCGGGACGATCTCATAGACCTTGAAGCCCGCGGCGAGGGTCGTCGGGTCGATGGCCCGGGTGAACTCCATGAAGATCGGGGCGTTGAGGCCCGCCACGGCATGCTTGCCGGCCATCTCGATGGTGTTCACGTAGCGGAGGGACTTGAGGGGGTCCAGGGGGGCCGTGGCCGTGGGGGCTTCCGAGGCCAGGCTGAAGGCCGGCTGGGCGGCCGTCACCAGCACGTTGGGCAGGGGCAGGACGCCCTTGGCCGGATCCCAGGTGGGGGTGTTGTCGGCGGTGGTATAGACGCCGCCATCCCCCGCGTTGGGCGGCGGGACGCTCTTCACATCGGTGGAGCCTCCGCAAGCCAGGAGGAAGAGGAGGGGAAGCCCAAGCAGGGCGCCGCGCTGAAGGCGTGACATGGTGACCTCGCGGTGGAACAGACCTGTAAACAGGGGGTGTGGACCTGACGATAGGACGCGCCGGGGCGGAATGCCAGCGTGAAATTTGACGCGTCCGAACCTACCCGGAGTCAGTCCCCAGGCGGTCCCGCCCCAAAGGAAAGGCCCGCCGAGGCGGGCCCTTCCAGGGGATCTGACCGCGGTCACTCGGTGACGGCGAAGACCACCTTGTCGTTCTTGAACCGATCCTTCTTGAGGAGCTGGATCGTGGCCGTCTGCTTGTCCTCGCTGATCGTCAGCTTGTAGTGCTCGTCCTTCACGTAGGAACCAGGCACCACGTTCACCTTGCCGATCTTCTTCAGACCCAGCTCGGCGGCCTTGAGGGAGAGGCTGTCATTGGAGCGGAGGTCCAGGCTCTGGGTGAAGAGCTCGTCACGCCAGTTCTTGCCCGCCCGGTCCTTGGCGAACACGGGGATCTCGATGATGCCCTCGGCCTTCAGCTTGTCGCGGTTGCCGGCGATGTAGTGGAGGCTGTTCAGCTTGCCCAGCTGCGCGGCGTTTTCGCCCTGGAGCTTGGCCCGCTCCTCAATGAGGTTGGAGCGCTCGGTCCGCAGGCCCTCGATGTCCTCGCTCAGCTTCTTCTTCTGGCTCTCGAGGTCGAGCACGTCCTCCTGGAGCTTCTCGTTCTCGGCCACGGCCTGATCCCGCTCGCCCTCGATCTTCTCGCGCTCCTGCTTCTGCAGCTCGGAGGGGGTGATCTTGGCGCGGCCCTTGGCCACCCAGGTGCCATACACGCCGTTGGCGTAGAAGTGGTAGACCTCGAAGCCGGGGGCCAGCTTCTCCATGATGTTGACGTTGGAGACGAGCTTGCGGGCCTCGGCCTCGGGCACGCCCTTCTTCTTCAAGAACTTGATGGCCAGGCCGTAGTGGCTGTCCCCTTCCCGGGCGTTGTCAGGCTTGGGCAGGTCGGCCTTCAGCTTGGCGATCTTCTGGTTGAGGTCCTTGATCTCCTTGTCCTTGTCCAGGACCTCCTGGAGCAGGGCCTGGTAGGAACTGTTCTTCTCGTTCTTGATGCGCTCCTCGAGGGCCTTCTTCTGCTCGTCGGTGAGCTGCATGGTGGCGGGGTTCATGGCGATGT
>CAZVKM010000191.1:0-7321 GCA_964627685.1 uncultured Solibacteraceae bacterium
CAAGGGGATCGCGGCCCGCGGGGATGTGAAGGAGCTGCGCATCCGTCTTCACCCCGAAATCGCAGGGGCGGTGCTCAACGAGAAGCGCCGGGACATCGCCGAGGTCGAGGAGCGCGGCGACCTCCGCGTGCTCATCACCGCGGACGGCGGCACGCCCTATGGCGAGATGGCCGCGGAGATCGAGCGTCACGAGGAGGATCGCGAGAAGCCCCAGGAAAAGCCGAAGTCGGCCCCCCGTGAGCGCCACCGGGACGAGGAGACGGTGGTCCTGGGCGGCGACAGCCCCATCAGCTTCGACAAGGCCCTGGGCGAGCCCCGCAGCGAGAAGCCCAAGGACTTCAAGTACGACCGCCGGGATGCGCAGAAGGCGGCCCTCGAGGAGCGCGAGCGCCTCCGGGCCCTCTTCGAGAGCGCGAAGCCCGAGGACGAGGAGGACGATGACGAGGCCGAAGGCTCCGAGTCCGGAGCCGAGGGTGAAGGCAAGGGCGAGGGCGGCAAGCGCAAGCGCCGCCGTCGTCGGCGCCGGGGTGGCTCGGGCAGTGAGGCCGAGGGGTCGGTGACCTCCGCCCCCGCGCCCGCGCCGGCCGAGCCGGCCCAGGCCTCCCCCAAGGCCGCCTCGAAGGCCGAACCCAAGGCCAAGGCTGCGGCTCCGGCCCCCGCTCCCGAGCCCCCGAAGCTCAGCAGCGATGTGATCGCGGCCCTCACCGCACCCACTTCCCGACCGAAGAAGCTGGCCGTCTCGGCCCCGGCTCCCGTGATCGAAGCTGCGCCGGAGGCCGCTCCCAAGGCCAAGCGGACCACCAAGGCCAAGGCCGAGGTGCCGGCCGCCCAGCCGGTGGCCGATCCCACGCCGGCCCCCAAGGCCAAGCGTGTGACCAAGGCCAAGGCCGTGGAGGCGGACAGCGAGCCGGCCCCCAAGGCCAAGCGTGTGACCAAGGCCAAGGCCAAGGCCTAGGCCTAGGCTCCGTCCATGCCGACCGCCCTGGCCTGGTTCGCCCCCGCCGCCTGCCTCGCGACGCTCGCGGGCGGGTGGGCGGTGGTGCGCCTGCTCCAGGGGCGGGCCCGGGTGATGCGCCTGATCTCCGGGGTGGCCGCGGGGTACCTCCTCGCCTTCACCCTGGTGCGGATGCTGCCCGAGGCCCTGGAGGCCCGGCATGGCGGCGAGGGGAACGCCTGGTGGGTGATCGTCGGGTACCTGCTCGTGCACGTCCTGGAGCACGGCATCACCCTCCACTTCCACTACGGGGAGGAGACCCACCAGGATGGCGGGGCCCTCGGTGGGATCCTGGCCCTGGTGGGCCTGAGCCTCCACAGCCTCATGGACGGGGCCGCCCTCTCCGCGGCCCTGGAGACCCACAGCAACCTCGGATCCCTGATGTTCCTCGGGATCCTCCTCCACCGGGTCCCTGAAGGGGCCACCATCAGCTCCATCTTCCTGGCCCGCGGCTTCGGGGCCCGCAAGGCCGTGGCGGCGGCGGGCATCCTGGCCTTCGCCGCCCTGTTCGGGGCCCTCGGGCTCGGCATGCTGCACATGCCCCTCGGCCCCGTGCTCGGCGTCAGCGCCGGATTGGCCCTCTATGTGGCGAGCTCGGATCTCCTCCCCGAGGTGCAGAAGGAGAACGGCCTCCACAGCACCCTCGCCCTCCTGACGGGGCTGGGCCTCTTCATGCTGAGCGCCCACCTGGCGCCCCACCAGCACTGATGGCGACCCGGCTGCGGCCTTTGGGCCTGGCCTCGGCGCTGCTCGGGCTCCCGGCCTTCGCGCAGGGGCTTCCCGCCGTTCCGGATCCGGGGCCCCTGGAAGCCCCGGATCCGGCCCTGCTGCTGCCGCTGCGCCCCTGGGACCTCGAGGAGGGCCCCGAAGGGCGGGTCCCCTTCCAGTGGCGCGGGGAGCTCTCCGAGCGGGAGGACCTGTGGACCTTGGAAGGGGGGGCCATCCAGGGGCCGGGACTCCTGCTGCTCGCCGATCGCATCCAATATGACCGGTCCCGGAGCCTCATCCGCGCCGAGGGCCACATCCGCCTCGAGGCACCGGATCTCCGGTTGCACTGCGAGTTCCTCGAGATGGATTGGAAGCGCAGGGACGGGGAGGCCCGCATGCTCCGCATGGAGCTGCCTCCCTCCTGGAGCCTCCGGGCGGACCGGGTGACCTTCACGGGGCTGCGCCTCTGGGCCTTCGACCAGGTGGACCTGAGCCCCTGCTCGGAGGAGAAGCCCGGTTGGATCGCCAAGCTCTCCAAGCTGGATGTGGACCTGGACGGCTTCGCCACCTTCCGGAACCTCCGGGTCCGGGTCCATGACGTGCCCACCCACCTCTACATGCCCTGGGGCTTCTATCCCGCCAAGGCGGAGCGCAGCTCGGGCCTGCTGCCCCCGGACCTGCGCTTCGGCGGTCCCATGGGCCCCGCGGTGGGCCTCACCTGGTACCAGACCCTGGGGGATCGGGCGGATGCCACCCTCGCCCCCATCTGGTTCCGGGATGAGGGCCTCCTGACCGGGGGCGAGTTCCGCTGGCGCCCGGACACCACCCACACGGGCAGCTTCGCTGGGCAGACCCTCCGTCAGCGCACCCTGGACGAGCGTCGCTACCGCTATCAGGCCAAGGAGGTCTGGCAGCGCGAAGATGGCTGGTGGTTCACGGCGGACGTCAACCAGGCCTCCGACAACCTGGTGGACGTGGACTTCGGCCGCGGCGTGGGCGGTCTGGGCATCCCGAACTACAACTCGTCGGTGTACCTGGGACGGGCCTTCACCTGGGGCAGCCTCTCCCTGAACGCCGGGGAGACCCGCACCTTCTTCCTCAGCAAGGATCAGGGGGATCCCTTCTACAGCCCCACCTTCCCCGCCTCGCTGCGACGCCAGGTGCTGCCGAGCCTCGAAGCGCGCCTCTACCCCGTGCCCCTCGGGATCCTCTACCTGGATGGCGGCCTCAGCAGTGGTCGCTTCGTGTACCGGATCGATGGTACGGAGACCGTGTCCGGCGCCAGCTATCCCTGGGCCCGGACGGATGGGAACCTCCGGCTCCATGGCCGGCTGGCCCAGTGGGGCCCGTTCCGGGTGGACACGGAGCTCATGGGCCGGGCCACGGCCTATGGCGCCACGCTCTCCAGCCCCGTGTTCGACGCCAGCTCCGGGGCGCAGCTCGATCCCGCGGCGAACCCGGCCTACGATCCCTTCCGGGTGGAGGGGGGTGGGACCCGCCGCCTCCTGGCCAGCGGGCTCCTCCGGTTCTCCGGTCCGCAGGTGGGGCGCCTCTTCCCCAACTTCCACCTCTTCGGCTATTCCGGGGAGCTGAAGCACGTGGTGGAGCCCTTCTTCGGGTACACCGCCACGGGCCCCTTCGGGGAGGCGGCCCGGGTGCCCCGCTTCGATGCCATCGACGCCCGCCCCGGCGTGAACGCCAGCGCCAGCGGGGAGCAGAGTGTGGAGTTCGGGCTGAAGCAGCACTTCTTCGGCCGCTCCGGGCGGACCGAGGCCTTCGCCGACCTGGTCCGCTGGAGGGTGAGCACCCGCTACTACATCAAGCCGGTGCTGCTGGCGGATGGGCGGGTCAAGCAGGGGTGGGCCAGCCTCGACAGCGATGTGGATGCGGAGCCCAATGACAAGCTTCGCCTGTCCTTCCACCGCTCCGCGGACCTCACCGATGGCGGTGCGGATTCGAGCTTGAGCGCGGATGTGGCCACCGGAGCCGGAAGCCGGTTCAGCCTGGCCCTGTTCTCCACGAGCCTGAACCGCCTGCTCGTCCGCCAGCAGGGCATCCAGGTGGGCGGCATCCAGCGGCTCTGGGAGGATCGGATCCGATTCGAGTTCAGCGCCAACTACGATTGGCGGAACCACTACGTCGCCTCCTCCCAGGTGGGCATCGCCTACGTGGAGCCCTGCGTCTCCTACAGCCTCAGGTACACGCACGTGCAGTTGCCCGGGGTCCCCCTGGCCGGTCGGCGTCAGGACCAGGTGGAGTGCGTCATCAGCCTCCGCACCCTGGGGGACCTGGTGAAGTTCTAGCCCTGGGGCCTCAGTCGCCGCTGGCCCGGGCGGGCTCCTCGGCCATGGCCACCTGGTTGCGCCCGGACTGCTTCGCCCGGTAGAGGGCGCGATCCACCCGATCCACCAAGCTCCCCGCGCGTTCGACACCCGGGCTGCCCGCGCCCAGGCTGATGGAGGTGATGAGGTTCCGGCCATCCGGCAGCCCGAGGGGCTCCTCATCCACGCGCCTACGGAGCTTCTCGGCCACGTCGAGGCCCGCACGGAGGGCGGTCTCCGGCAGGAGGATGGCGAACTCCTCCCCCCCGATGCGGAAGGCGAGGTCGGAACGGCGCAGCCCCCCGCGGATCCGGGTGCAGATCCCCCGGAGCACCTCATCGCCGACGAGGTGCCCGAAGCGGTCGTTCACCAGCTTGAAGTGGTCCACGTCGGCGAGGATCAGCACGAAGCTCCGCTTGTGGCGGATCCACTGGTTGAGGTGGTGCTCCAGGTTCTGATCGAAGGCCCGGCGGTTGAGCAGGCCGGTCAGGGGGTCCGTGAGCACCTCCGTCCGGAGCGCGGCCGCCTCGATCTCGAGCATGGTGCGCTGCTCCTTCAGGCCCTGCACCAGCCCCTCGTACTCGGCCCGGAGGCAGCGGGCCTGGGCCCACTCCAGCGCCCGGCGGCAGGCATGGAGCAGGCGGGGGCCCGTGGTGGGGAGATCCAGCCAGTCGTGGATGCCCGAGAGCAGGAGGCGGCGCTGCTCAGCCTCGTCCCGGACCCGTCCCAGCACCACCACCGGGGGCAGGGCCCCCAGGGTCCGCAGCTCCTCCAGGAGGTGGAGGGTCGGCTCCGTGGAGGCCCCTGTGCCCAGGAGGAGCAGGGCCGGACGGAGGGACCGGAGCCCCTCCGCGGCCCCGGCCGGATTCGTGAGGTGCAGCCGGAGGTTGAAATGCCCGAGCTGGCCGACGAGGCGCCGCCCCTGGGCCTGGGTGAAGCCGATGCCGAGCACGGGCACTTCGGGGCCGTGGACCCCCTCGGGAGCCTCCATCACGGGGCCCAGGAGGTTCAGCAGGGTCTGGATGGGGGCGTCCACGGGGATCCAGCCGTCCGCGCCACAGGCGCGCAGGGCCTGGGGCTCCGGCTCGGACTCCGCGAGAAGGAGGATGGGGAGGTTGCGGAAGAGGTCGCGGGCCTCGCCCCGGAGGAGCTGGCAGAAGCGGTACCCGTCCATGGGATCCCCCTCGGCATCCACGAGGATCACCTGGGCGCGGTTCCAGGCCTCCTCGGCCAGGGCCTGGAGGGTGTCCTCCACATGATCGAGCGTCCAGCCCCGTCCCTCGAAGGCCATACGCAGGCGCTCGACGAGGTCGACATGGCGGGTGGCGACGAGGAGGTTCATGGCGGAATCAGGGGTTGCCCGATTCTAACCTGCCGCGGTCGCCGTGCGGGGGGGATCTCCCTGGACATATCGCCGGGCTGTGCGGCGGTGCAGGGCGCAGGTGAGCTCGTAGGGGATGGTCCCCAGCAGCTGCGCCAGCCGCTCGAGGCTGTGCGGGGCCTCCGGGTCCGGGCTGTAGAGGGTCATGGGGTCGCCCGGGGCCACCGGGACATCGGGGGGGAGGGCGACCGTCAGGTAATCCATGCTGACCCGCCCCACCACGGGATACCGCCGCCCGCGGAAGCCCACCATCGCCTTGTTGCCCAGGTCCCTCCGATATCCGTCGGCATAGCCACAGGCCAGGGTGGCGATCTGCATGGGGCCTGGGGCCACGAAGGTCCGGCCGTAGCCCACCGTGGTCCCGGCGGGCACGGACTTCACCCGGGCCACCTCCGCAAGGAGGCCCAGTGCGGGCTCCAGTCCCAGGGACCGACCCTCCGGGACACAGGTCAATCCGTAGAGGGCCAGGCCCGGCCGGGCATGGGTGTCCTCCCCCAGGAGCCCGCGGAGCACCGCATCGCTGTTGCCATGGTGGCGTTGGCGGAAGGTGAGGTCCCCCAACTGGGTCCGGCAGCGCTCGAAGGTGGCCCGCTGGCGGTGGGCGAAGCCCGGATCCGGGTCGTCGGCGGTGGCGAAGTGACCCATGAGCCCCTCCCACCAGGGGGCCAGGGCCTTCAGGGCGGGGAGGTGTTCATCGAGTTCCGATGCCAGGAGGCCGAAGCGACCCATGCCCGTGTCGACCTTGAGGTGCAGGCGGACCGGATGATCCGGCAGGATCCGAGCGTAGTCCCGGAGCGGCTCGGGGCCCACCACCGCCACGCTCAGCCCTTCCGCACTGGCCCTCGGGAGCGCCTCGGCCCGCAGGCCTCCCAGGACGAGCAGGGGACCGGTGAGGCCCCCTTCACGGAGCTCCAGCGCCTCCTCGAGGTTGCTGACGGCCAGCCCGGCGATCCCCGCCTCGACCAGGGCGCGACCCACCGGCACGGCGCCATGACCATAGGCATTGGCCTTGACGACGCCCCAGAGACCCTTGCCTCCGGCCGCAGCCTGCAACCGGCCCACGTTCCGCCGGATGCACCCGAGATCGATCTCCATGCGCAGGGCGCGCCCCTCCGGGGCGGGCCGAAGGGGCGCGAGGACCTGATCGGGAACCATGGTCCGAGCTTACTCGGCCAGGCCCTTCTCTACGAGCCAGCGCTCGCAGTCGATGGCGGCCATGCATCCGGAGCCGGCCGCGGTGATGGCCTGCCGGTAGGTGTGGTCGGCCACGTCGCCCGCGGCGAAGACGCCTTCCACGGCCGTGCGGGTGGAGCCCTTCTCCACCTGCAGGTAGCCGCTCTCGTCCATGGGCAGCTGGCCCTCGAACAGGCTCGTGTTCGGCTGGTGGCCGATGGCCACGAAGAGGCCCTGCACGGGCAGGTCGTGGGCGGAGCCGTCGGTGGTGTCCTTCAGCTTGAGGGCCTTGATCTTCTCGACCTTCTCGCCGAAGGGGGTCTCGGTCACATCGGTCTCGATGGTCTCCACGGCCCGGTTCCAGTGGATCTGGATCTTCTCGTTCTGCATGGCGCGCTCCTGCATGGGCTTGGAGGCGCGGAACTGATCCCGGCGGTGGATCAGATTCACCTTGGAGGCGAACTTGGTGAGGTAGGTGGCCTCCTCAAGGGCGGTGTCGCCCCCACCCACCACGGCGATCTCCTTGCCGCGGAAGAAGAAGCCGTCGCAGGTGGCGCAGGCGCTCACGCCGCCGCCGGCCCGGGAGAGCAGCTCGTCCTTCTGGATGCCCATCCACTTGGCGGAGGCGCCCGTGGCGATGATCAACGCATCGGCGGTGTACTCGCCCTTGTCCGTGGCGATCTGGAAGGGACGCACCTGCAGGTTCGCCTTGAGCACCGTCTCGCTCTTGATGGTGGTGCCGAA